>NZ_AP022584.1:4878088-5182968 GCF_010731675.1 Mycobacterium marseillense | reverse complement strand
CGAGGACGACACCATCTCGCACCTGGTGTCCGCCGGAGTGGGCGCCGACGGTGACATCGCCGGCACCCTGTCGATCCTGGCGTTCACCTTCACCATGGTCACCGGCGGGAACGACACCGTCACCGGCATGCTCGGCGGTTCGATGCCGCTGCTGCACGAACGCCCCGACCAACGTCAGCTGCTGGTGGACGACCCCGGCCGCATTCCGGATGCGGTCGAGGAATTGCTGCGGATGACCTCGCCGGTGCAGGGCCTGGCCCGCACGGCGACCCGGGACGTGACCGTGGGCGAGACGACCATCCCGGCTGGGCGCAGGGCGCTGTTGCTCTACGGTTCGGCCAACCGCGACGAACGCCAGTATGGTTCGGATGCAGGCGAACTCGACGTGGCCCGATGCCCCCGCAACATCCTGACTTTCAGCCATGGCGCCCACCATTGCCTGGGCGCCGCCGCCGCGCGGATGCAATCCCGCGTCGCGCTGACCGAGCTCCTGACCCGTTGCCCGAGCTTCGAGGTGGACGAATCCGGCATCGTCTGGGCCGGCGGCAATTACGTGCGGCGCCCGTTGTCGGTGCCGATTCGGATGAAGTCCTGATGCCCGGCAACGACTGGCTGGGTACGCACCGAAGCGAAGCGGCCGCCGACCGGATCCTCGATGCGGCCGAGCAGCTCTACACGCAGCGCGACTCGGACTCGATCGGCATGAACGAAATCGCCCGCGCGGCAGGCTGTTCCCGCGCGACACTGTACCGGTATTTCGAGAACCGCGAGACGCTGCGAACCGCCTACATTCACCGCGAAACCCACCGGCTGGGCCGCAAGATCATCGCGCGCACCGGCGGCATCGAGGACCCGCGCGAACGGCTGATCGCGAGCATTCTCGTCACACTCGAAATGGTTCGCGAAAGCCCCGCGCTGGCATCGTGGTTTGCCACCACCCGCCCGCCGGTGGGTGGTGAACTGGCCGGGCAGTCGGATGTCATCGCGGCCCTGGCGGTGGCGTTCCTGCAGTCGTTAGGACCCGACGATCCCGCCGTCATCGAGCGCCGCGGTCGCTGGATGGTGCGGGTGATCGTTTCGCTGCTGACCTATCCGGGCCGCGACGAAGACGAGGAGCGGGCGATGATCGAGGAATTCGTCGTCCCGATCGTGACGCCGGTTTCCGCCCGGGACTAACCTGCTCAATCCCGCACACGGGTGAACCGGTGCAGCAGCCACGCCAGCGGGATCGTCACCACCAGCGTCGCGACGTACAGGTACAGCATCGAACCGGTGTAGACGCGCGCGCCGACGATGTAGTCCATCGCGAATTCCATGGTGATCAGGTGGATCAGGAAGATCTCGTAGGAGATCTCCCCCAGCCATACCATCGGGCGGCTGGCCAAAAGCCGCGAATACCAGCCTTGGGCATCGGGCGCGCCGCCCAGAGCCAGCGGTGCCACCGCCAGCGCGGCGATGACGGCGTAGAAGCACGTCTTGAACAACGCCTCGCTCAGCGTCGCCGGGGACGTCGTGGGCGCGCCGGCGATGGGTGTGGACGCGATGAAGTAGCAGATGACGGCCAGCGGGATGGCCACGAACCCGTAGCCGCGCACCCCCATTTCCTGCAGCACGGTCAGCATCATCCCGGCGAGGAACCAGGCCAAGTAGGTGGGCAGCCACAGCCGGGCTCCGTCGGGAAACCAGTGGTCGGTGTGCACCAGCACCAGCCATGCCGGGCTGAGCAACGCCAGCCCCGCCAGGGCGCCCAGCACCAGCTTCGGCTGCCACTGCCGTCGGCAGAGCACCACCAGCAGCAGGTAGGCCAGCAGCGGAAGGATGACGTAGAACGAACCCTCCACCGCCAGGCTCCACATCTGCGTCAGGCCCTGATGCAGATACTTGCCCAGGTAGCCGTTGCAGTAGATCTGGGTCAGTGTCAGATTGCGCGCCAGCCCCAGCCACGAGTGTCCGGGGTTTGGCCCCGCCTCGCGGTAGTGGTACAGCACGTAGGCGAACAGCACGGTGATGACGTAGGCGGGCATGATGCGCCGAACCCGGTGCCACGCATAGCGACTCAGCGACGGCGGCGGGCCGCCGGTCGCGGCGGATTTCACCCACGGGCGGAACAGCAGATAACCGGAGAGCACGAAGAAGATCGGCACCCCGATCTCCATCCGAGAACCGACCAGGCCCCAATAGCCGTGCGTGTATTTGCCGGTGGTGTAGGCCGCGTGGGTACCGACGACGAGCAGCGCGGCGACGGCGCGGACGCCGGTCAGCGAGGCGACGCGGTCGACGCGAGAGGTCTGCTCGAGCCCGCCCTGGGCGTCCTGTTCTTCGGACAGCGTCATCCGCCGTGTTTCCTGCGCGGCTTCCCGCCCCCCTCGCGGCCGCCGTGGGCCTTGGCGGAAGACCTGTCCGGCTGAAGGTTGATCAACACCCCCGAAATACGGGTCTGCTCAAGCCTTTTGAATGTGGACTTGGGCAACTTCGCCGGCAGCTCCACCAGCGAGAAGTCCGGTCCGATCGCGATGTGGCCGAAGTCGCTGCGATGCAGCCCGCCCTCGTTGGCGATGGCGCCCACGATCGCGCCCGGACCGATCTTGTGGCGCTTGCCCACCGCGATGCGGTACGTGGCGAAGGGCCGTGTAGACCTTGGCTTTTCGGGACGATCGCGCCGTTCGGTGCGCCGCTCGCGCCGCTCGGGCGGGGGTTCGGGGGCCATCAGGAATGCCTCGCCGTCGCGGGATTGCAAGGCCAGCGCGGCGGCGATGTCGGCCATCGGGGTGTCGTGCTCGCGCTCGTAGTCCTGGACCAGTTTGCGGAACAGGTCGATGCCGGGGGCCCCGAGCGCGGTGGTGATCGAATCCGCGAACTTGGCCACCCGCTGCGCGTTGACGTCCTCGACGGTGGGGAGCTCGGTTTCGGTGAGCGTCTGCCGCGTGGCCTTTTCGATCGCCTTGAGCAGGTGGCGCTCTCGCGGGGAGACGAAGAGCAGCGCGGTTCCCGAACGTCCGGCCCTGCCGGTGCGCCCGATCCGGTGCACGTACGACTCGGTGTCATGCGGGATGTCGTAGTTGAGCACGTGCGAGATCCGCTCGACGTCGAGCCCGCGCGCGGCCACATCGGTGGCGACCAGGATGTCGATGCTGCCGTCCTTCAGGGCGCTGACGGTCCGCTCGCGCTGGCCCTGCGGGATGTCGCCGTTGATGGCGGCCGCAGAGAAACCTCGCGCCCTGAGCTTTTCGGCGACTTCCTCGGTGGCCTGTTTGGTTCTGACGAAGATGATCATCGCCTCGAACCGCTCGACTTCGAGGACGCGGGTCAGCGCGTCCATCTTGCGGGGGCCGGCGACCTGGATGTAGCGCTGGGAAATGTTCTCGGCGGTGGCGGTTTTCGCTTTGGTGCTGACTTCGAGCGGATCGTGCAGGTACTTGGTGGTGAGCTTGCGGATCGCGGGCGGCATGGTCGCGGAGAACAGCGCCACCTGTTTGTATTCGGGGGTCTCGGACAGGATGCGATCGACTTCTTCGGCGAAGCCCATGGTGAGCATCTCGTCGGCCTCGTCGAGCACCAGGTAGTCGACGTGGGACAGGTCCAGCGTCCCCCGTTCGAGGTGGTCGATCACCCGGCCGGGAGTGCCGACCACCACATGGGCGCCGCGACGCAGCCCGGCCAACTGCACGCTGTACGACGAGCCGCCATAGATCGGCAGCACGTTGATCTTGGGCAGGTGGGCACCGTAGCGGCTGAACGCCTCGGCGACTTGCAGGGCCAGTTCCCGGGTCGGGGCGAGCACCAGGGCTTGGGTGGCGGTGCTGGTGACGTCGATCTTGGACAGGATCGGGATCGCGAACGCGGCGGTCTTGCCGGTGCCGGTCTGCGCCAGCCCGACGACGTCGGAGCCAGCCATCAGGGCCGGGATCGTCGCGGCCTGGATGCCGGTGGGTGATTCGTAACCGACATCAGCGACCGCCCGCAGCACCGAGGGGTGGATCTGCAGGTCGGCAAACGTCGTAGAGGCAGCCCCGGTCGAGCTGTCTGAGAGGGTCATCGCCCAAGGAGTCTAGTGGTCTTTGGCAGCTCAGCAGACCTGAGCGCAGTGGGCCAGCGCTGCCGGGCGGTCCACGTGATCATCAGCACAGCCGATCCGGACCCGGCCACGCCTGCCACACCCGCGGAGCCGATGACGGTACGGTGCGTCGATGTGTGGTCGCTACCGTGTCGTACCGAGCCACTGACCTGCTCGGCCGCTATTGCATTGATCGCCGCCGCGTTGACCGGCTGCGGTTCAGGAGATTCCACAGTCGCCAAGACACCGCAGGCGAGGACGACTTCTGAGACCGCGTCGATCACGGCCCCGGCCACGCTGTCGCCGGCCGCCCAGCCCGGCAATGCGCCACCGGCCGATCCGTGCGCGGTCAACCTCGCCTCGCCCACCATCGCGAAGGTGGTGTCCGAGCTGCCGCGCGACCCGCGCAGTCAGCAGCCGTGGAATCCCGAGCCGCTGGCCGGCAACTACAACCAGTGCGCGCAGCTGTCGGCGGTGATCATCAAGGCCAACACCAACGCGGTCAGTCCCACCACGCGCGCGGTGCTGTTCCACCTCGGCCAATTCATCCCGCAGGGCGTCCCCGACACCTATGGCTTCAATGGGATTGACCCGGCGCAAACCACGGGCGACACCGTGGCGCTGACCTACCCGGGCGGGATCAAGGGCTTGAACACAAACGTGAAGTTCCATTGGAACGGCAGCACGGTCGAACTGATCGGCAATACGCCCGCGCACTGATCCCGGGCACGCGCGCCCGGCGCGACCATCCTGTCGGAGCCCTGACCTACAGTGGCTCCAGTGTTCGTGACCGGCGACAGCATCGTTTACAGCGCGTCGGACCTTGCCGCAGCCGCCCGCTGCGAGTTCGCGCTGCTGCGGGATTTCGACGCGAAACTCGGCCGCGGACCGGCGACCGCCATCGAGGACGAACTGCTCACGCGGACAGCCGCCCTCGGTGACGAGCATGAGCGGCGCGAGCTCGACCGGTTGCGCGAGCGGTTCGGCGACGCCGTCGCGGTCATCGGCCGCCCCGCCTACACCCCCGCCGGGCTGGCGTCGGCCACCGACGCGACGCTGCGCGCCGTCGCCGACCGCGCCCCCGCCGTGTATCAGGCCGCGATGTTCGACGGCCGCTTCATCGGGTTCGCCGACTTTTTAATCCGTGACGGCGAGCAGTACCGGGTCGTCGATACCAAGCTGGCCCGCTCGGAGAAGGTGACCGCGCTGTTGCAACTGGCCGCGTACGCCGACGTGCTGGCCGCCTCGGGCGTGCCGGTCGCGCCGGAGGCCGAACTGTGGCTCGGTGACGCAACGGCCGTGCGGCACCGCGTCTGCGACCTGGTCCCGGTTTATCGTGCGCAGCGGGCGCGGCTGCAGCGCCTGCTCGACGAGCACCATGCGGGCGGAACGGCGGTGCGCTGGGCCGACGAAAGCGTGGCTGCCTGTTTCCACTGTCCGTTGTGCATCGAGCAGCTGCGGGCCGCCGACGACGTGCTGTTGGTCGCCGGCTTGCGAGTAAGCCAGCGGGACAAGCTGTTCGATGCCGGCATCACCACCGTCGCCGAACTGGCCGCCCAGAGCGGACCCGTGCCTGAGCTGCCCCAAGGTGTCGTCACCACCTTGGCCACCCAGGCGAAACTGCAGGTGCGCCAACGCGACACCGGGGTTCCGCAGGTCGAGGTCATCGACGCGCAGCCGCTGGCGTTGCTCCCCGAGCCGGATCCCGGTGATCTGTTCTTCGACTTCGAAGGCCACCCGCTGTGGACGACCGATGGCCGCGAGTGGGGTCTGGAATATCTGTTCGGCGTTTTGGAGGCCGGGCCTACGGGCACGTTCCGCCCGCTGTGGGCGCACAACCGGGCCGACGAACGCCAAGCACTGATCGATTTCCTGGCGATGGTGGCCAAACGACGCAGGCGTCGCCCCAACATGCACATCTACCACTACGCGCCCTACGAGAAGACGGCGTTGCTGCGGCTCGCCGGGCGCTACGGCGTCGGCGAGGACGAAGTCGACGAGCTGCTGCGCAGCGGGACGCTTGTCGACCTCTATCCGTTGGTGCGCAGGAGCATTCGCGTCGGCGCGGAGTCGTTCAGCCTCAAGGCGCTCGAGCCGCTCTACATGGGCTCCCAACTGCGCGCGGGCGACGTGACCACGGCCACCGGTTCGATCACCTCCTACGCACGGTATTGCGACCTGCGCGCAGAGGGCCGCACGGACGAGGCCTCCTCCGTGCTCAAGGAGATCGAGGACTACAACCACTACGACTGCCGGTCGACGCAGGAATTGCGTAACTGGCTTATGCTGCGCGCCTATGAATCCGGCGTCGTGCCGATCGGCGCCCAGCCCGTGGGCGACGGCAACACCGTCGAGGACCGCGACCGATTGGCGGTAACCCTGTCGGCGTTCACCGGGGCCGCCGGCATCGACGAGCGCACCCCGGAACAGACGGCGGTGGCGCTGGTGGCCGCCGCGCGCGGCTACCACCGTCGCGAGGACAAGCCGTTCTGGTGGGCGCATTTCGACCGGCTGAACTTCCCCGTCGACGAATGGGCGGACAACACCGACGTTTTCGTCGTCGAGAACGCCTCCGTCAGCCTCGACTGGCATACGCCGCCCCGCGCGCGCAAACCTCAGCGACGGTTGGAGCTGCGCGGCGAGGTGGCGCGCGGCGATCTGAAGAGCGACGTCTTTGCGCTGTACGAACCGCCGGCGCCGCCCGGCATGACCGATAGCCCGGACCGGCGCGCGGCGGGGCGGGCCACGGTCGTCGAGGCCGACGACCCGACGGTACCCACTAAGGTGGTCGTCCTCGAACGAGTTGGCGGCGACGGCAAGCCATTTCATCAGTTGCCCTTCGCGCTGACCCCCGGCCCACCCATTCCGACCACGCCGCTGCGGGAGTCGATCGAGGCGACCGCCGCCGCGGTCGGCGGGGGGCTGCCACGCCTGCCCGACAGCGCCATCGTCGACGTCCTGCTGCGCCGCGCGCCCCGCACGCGCAGCGGCGCTGCCCTGCCGCGCGGCACCGACGCCTCGAACATCACAGCCGACATCACCGGCGCACTACTGGATTTGGATTCGTCGTACCTGGCGGTGCACGGGCCGCCCGGCACCGGCAAGACGCACACGGCCGCGCGGGTGGTCCAACACCTGGTCTCCGAGCACGGCTGGCGCGTCGGTGCCGTCGCGCAGTCGCACGCCACGGTCGAGAACCTGCTCGACTGTGTGATCGACGCCGGCCTGGAGCCGCAACGGATCGCCAAGAAGCGCTATGACCACCAGTCGCCACGCTGGCAAGAGATCGACGGCAGCGCGTACGCCGCCTTCCTCGCCGACACGCCGGGCTGCGTGATCGGCGGCACCGCATGGGATTTCGCCAATGCCAACCGGATACCGCCGGGGAGCCTGGACCTGCTGGTGATCGACGAAGCCGGCCAATTCTGCCTGGCCAACACCATCGCCGTGGCCCCGGCCGCCGCGAATCTGCTGCTGCTCGGAGACCCCCAGCAGTTGCCGCAAGTCAGCCAGGGCACCCACCCCGAGCCGGTGGACACCTCGGCGCTGGATTGGCTGGTCGACGGCCAACGCACCCTGCCCGACGCACGTGGCTACTTCCTGGACCGCTCCTACCGGATGCACCCTGCCGTGTGCGCCGCGGTCTCCGCACTGTCGTATGAAGGCAGGCTGCATTCCGATGAATGCACCGCCGCGCGCCGCCTGGACGGGTATCGGCCCGGCGTGCAACTCCTTTCGGTTGAGCACCAAGGCAATTCGACCGAAAGCCCCGAGGAGGCCGACGCGATCGCCGCCGAAATCAGGCGACTCCTCGGCGCATCGTGGACCGATGAGCACGGACGCCGGGAGTTGACGGCCGCCGATGTGCTGGTGCTGGCGCCCTACAACGCCCAGGTGGCGCTGCTGCGTCGCCGGTTGGGCGCCGCCGGGCTGGGCGGCGTGCGGGTCGGGACCGTCGACAAGTTCCAGGGTGGCCAGGCGCCCGTGGTGTTCATCTCGATGACGGTCTCCTCGATGGACGTGGTGCCACGCGGAATCTCCTTCCTGCTCAACAGGAATCGACTCAACGTCGCCGTCAGTCGGGCGCAGTATGCCGCGGTGATCGTGCGGTCGCCGTCGCTGACGGAGTACCTGCCCGCCACACCGGCGGGCCTGACCGACCTGGGTGCTTTCCTGGCGCTCACCCAGCCCGATCTGCGTCGAGGCGCCTAATTGCCCGACGGTGAGTGCCGACCGTAACCGGTGGGATCGTCGTCAGGGTCGGGGCGCTGATGCTGGCCCCGCAGCGACTCGCCGTCGGTGAAATGGTGACCCGCCGGCCCGCGGTGGGGGCGGCGCGGCGGCCGGGTAAACCGGTCCACCGGCGGGCTGGGCTTGACCGAGCGCCGCACCGCGACCTGACGCAGGCGCTTACCGCTGTCCACGTGAGACCCGTTGTGGGCAAAGCCGATTGGTTGCGCTTGCGCGACCGGCTCGTCGAACGCGCGGGACGCCGCGTCAGCTCGCTTCCCGGACGGCGGGTCGCCGCGCTCGACATCGGATTCGCGAAGCAGGACGAATTCGACGTACTCGTCGTCGTCATAGTCGTCGTCGACGATGTCGTCTCCGCCGGGCTCGAAGGGGTCGCCGCCGCGGCCCGTGCGGGTCCAGGGCGCGAAGCCCACCAAGAACAGGGCGGCGATGATCCCGAACAGCGCGATGAACGCCGGCAACAGCACCGACTGCGACATCGCGGCGGCGAACGGGTCGCGCAGAAATCGGGGCAACTGCAACGTGATGGCGTCCTCGTCGAGGCCGCCTCCGGACGGTCGTCGCGGCATCTCGGCACTGATCCGCCAGGTCATGAACGCGGCCATGCCGGCGCTGCCGAGCACCGCGCCGAGCTGGCGAACCGAGTTGTACACCGCCGAGCCCGCGCCGGCCAGCTGCGCGGGCAGGTTCCGCGTCGCGGTCGCGGTCAGCGGCGACCACACGAACGCCATCCCCACGCCCATCGCGAAGAACGGCAACACCAGCCGCCAGATCGGCGTCGTGGGCGACATCTCGAACGTGATCCACGTCAGCGCGATCGCCAGCACCGAAAAGCCGAAACCGAGCACCGGCCGCGGATGGTAGTTGTCGACGATCTTGCCGACGAACGGCGCGAACACCCCGTTGGCGATCGCCATCGGCGCGATCAGCAAGGCCGAGCGCGTCGGCGACAGCCCGCACACAGCCTGCGCATAAAACGTCAGCGGCAGCATCATCGCCGTCGCGGTGAACGAGACGATGGCCACACCGACGTTGGACAGGCTGAAGTCGCGGTCGCCGAAGATGACCAACGGGACCAGCGGTTCGTTGGGGTTCACCGACTGCCAGAACACGAACACCGTCATGAACCCGAAGCCCGCGACGATCAACGCCCATATCCACGGCTCCCAGTGCGCGGCCTGCCCCTGTTGCAGCCCGAACACGATCAAGAACATGCCCACCCCGGACAGCCCGACCCCGATCAGGTCGAACCGGTGCGACTGGGTGGGCAGCACCGGGATCAGCCAATACGCCAACCCCAGCCCGATCACGCCGACGGGGACGTTGACGAAGAAGATCCATTGCCAGCCCAGCCCGTCGACCAGCACGCCGCCGGCCAGCGGCCCTACCAGGCTGGCGACGCCCGCGGTGGCGCCCCACAGGCTCACCGCGATGCCGCGTCGCTCCGGCGGGAAGATCCGGGTGATCGTCGACAAGGTTTGCGGGGTGAGCACGCCCGCTCCGACACCTTGCGCCACGCGGGCCGCGATCAGCATGGCGGCGCTGCCCGCCAGTCCGCACCACACCGAGGAGACGGTGAAGACCACCAGGCCGATCAGGTACAGGTTTTTGGGGCCGAACCGGTCCCCGAGGCGCCCGGCCACCAGCAGCACCACGGCGTAACCCAGCAGGTAGGCGCTGGTCACCCAGACCACGGTGTCGTAGCCGATACGCAGGCTGCCCATGATCGTAGGGTTCGCGATCGCGACGATGGTCGAGTCGACCATGATCATGAAAAAGCCGATCATCATCGCCCAGAGCGGGTTCCAGGGGTTCTGTGAGTGCGGCGAGCCCCGGGTGATGAAGTCCCAGCGATGGGCGGCCGGCGCCGGCCCGGCACCCGCACGCCGCTCACCCCCGGGCGTGCGGGGCGCAGCCGTGGTCATCCACCCCACCTCGTTTCGCTCCCGACGATGCCGTCACGCCGCCTCGGGCCCGTCCGGTCGACGGGCCTGAACTCCCAGGTCATCGAGCACGCGCACGGCGAACCGCTCACCACGACGACCGGCCGACGGCACGGCCGTCGCAGACATCCAGCCTGCATTATTCCCGGCGGCGCAAGAGGGCCGGCAGCCACGGATCCGATGGGGATCGATAACGCGTCAGAATTTGCCGCCGGCACGTTAGCCTGAAGAAACCCCATTTGCAGGAGAGACAGTATGCGGGCCCGACGGAACAGGTCGCCGAAGCGGTTTTTCACCATGGCCAACGCGGGAGAGGCGCCGACCGGCAAGAACGGTCGGCCCAAGATGTCCGCGCGGGCGTTGGCGCAGGTCATCGAGCGCAGCTCACGGATACAGGGCCCAGCCGCCGAGGCCTACGTGACCCGGCTGCGCAACGCCGATCCCGACGCCACCCCGGCCGAGATCCTGGCCAAGCTGCAGAAGCGTTACGTCGCCATCGTGACGGCCGGCGGCGTTGCGGTGGGGGCCGCGGCGACGGTCCCCGGCATCGGCACGCTGAGTGCCCTGTCCGCGGCGGCCGCGGAAACGGTGACGTTCCTGGAGGCCACCGCGTTCTTCGTGTTGGCGGTCGCGGTGGTCCACGACATTCCGGCCGATCACCGGGAACGCCGCCGCGCCCTGGTGCTGGCGGTGCTCGTCGGTGACAACAGCGAGCGCGCCGTCGCGCAGTTGATCGGTCCGCGGCGCACCAACGGCGGCTGGGTTTCCGAGAGCCTGGCCGCGCTGCCGCTGTCGTCGATGTCGGGACTGAACTCACGGCTGCTCAAGTCGTGGGTCAGGAAGTACACCGTGCGGCGGGGCGCCCTGCTGTTCGGCAAACTGCTGCCGGTCGGTATCGGGGTCGTGGTGGGAGCCGTCGGCAATTACCTCGCCGGCAAGAAGATGGTCCGCAACGCCAACCGGGCCTTCGGTCCCCCGCCCGCGCGCTGGCCCCGCGCGCTGCATCTGGTGCCGCCGATCCACGAAGCCGGCTAGCCCGCGGCGGCCCTCTCCGAGGCCCACCGGTCCGCCTGGCAGATTGGTAGCGAAAGGTTAGCCTTTATAGGGCGGCAGCAACTGGGTACCGCCATGGGTATGAGGTGCTCGGCCCGCCGGGCCGAGGAGGGTGCAGGTGCCGCGCGATAGCGCTGCGGTGACCCTGTAGGACAAAGGGATTGAGGCGAACTGCGGTCGTGAGCAACATAAGTTCACCATTCGGTCAAAACGAATGGCTGGTCGAGGAGATGTACCGCAAGTTCCGCGATGACCCCTCGTCGGTGGATCCGAGCTGGCATGAGTTCCTGGTCGACTACAACCCCGAGCCGACGAGCGAGGCGGCGCCGGCGTCGGGGACCAGCGGCGATGGTCGCGCGGCGGCAGCCCCCGCGCCGGCGAAGCCGGCCCCGGCGGCCCCGGCGGCCCCCCCGACCCCCAAGCCCGCGCCGCCCGCCAGCACGACACCCCCCGTCAGCACGGCCGCCGGCAATGGGGTCCCGGCGCGGCCCGCGCCGGCGAAAGCCGCCACTCCCCCGCCGGCCGAAGGCGACGAGTTGCAGACGCTGCGCGGTGCCGCGGCGGCCGTCGTCAAGAACATGTCGGCGTCGCTGGACGTGCCGACGGCGACCAGTGTGCGCGCCGTTCCGGCCAAGCTGCTGATCGACAACCGGATCGTCATCAACAACCAACTCAAGCGCACGCGCGGCGGCAAGATCTCGTTCACCCACCTGCTCGGGTACGCGCTGGTTCAGGCGATCAAGAAGTTCCCGAACATGAATCGGCACTACGCCGAGGTCGACGGCAAACCCACCGCCGTCACCCCGGCGCACACCAACCTGGGTCTCGCCATCGACCTGCAGGGCAAGGACGGCAAGCGTTCTTTGGTGGTGGCCGGCATCAAGGGCTGCGAGACGATGCGGTTCGCGCAGTTCGTCACCGCCTACGAAGACATCGTGCGGCGCGCCCGCGACGGCAAGCTGACCGCCGAAGACTTTGCCGGCGTGACGATTTCGCTGACCAACCCCGGCACCATCGGCACCGTGCACTCGGTACCGCGGCTGATGAACGGCCAGGGCGCGATCATCGGCGTCGGCGCCATGGAATACCCCGCCGAGTTCCAGGGCGCCAGCGAGGAACGCATCGCCGAGCTCGGGATCGGCAAGCTGATCACGCTCACCTCGACCTATGACCATCGCATCATCCAGGGCGCGGAATCCGGTGACTTCCTGCGCACCATCCACGAGATGCTGCTCTCGGACGCGTTCTGGGACGAGATCTTCCGCGAGCTGGGCAACCCGTACCTGCCGGTGCGCTGGAGCACCGACAACCCTGACTCGATCGTCGACAAGACCGCCCGGGTGATGGAGTTGATTGCGGCCTACCGCAATCGCGGCCACCTGATGGCCGACATCGACCCGCTGCGCTTGGACGGCAGCCGGTTCCGCAGCCACCCCGACCTCGAGATCCTCAACCACGGCCTGACGCTGTGGGATCTCGATCGGGTGTTCAAAGTCAACGGCTTTGCCGGCTCCGAGTACAAGAAGCTGCGTGACGTGCTGGGCCTGCTGCGCGACGCCTATTGCCGGCACATCGGCGTGGAGTACACCCACATTCTCGATCCCGCGCAACAGGAATGGCTCCAGCAGCGGGTCGAGACCAAGCACGTCAAACCAACGGTGGCCGAGCAGAAGTTCATCCTGAGCAAACTGAACGCGGCCGAGGCCTTCGAAACCTTCTTGCAGACCAAATACGTTGGGCAGAAACGGTTTTCGCTGGAAGGCGCGGAAAGCATCATTCCGATGATGGATGCGGCGATCGATCAGTGCGCCGAGCACGGGCTCGATGAGGTGGTCATCGGGATGCCGCACCGCGGCCGGCTCAACGTGCTGGCCAACATCGTCGGCAAGCCGTACTCCCAGATCTTTTCCGAATTCGAGGGCAACCTCAACCCGGCGCAGGCGCACGGCTCCGGCGACGTCAAATATCACCTGGGTGCCACCGGCGTGTACCTACAGATGTTCGGCGACAACGACATTCAGGTGTCGCTGACCGCCAACCCGTCGCACCTGGAAGCCGTCGACCCGGTGCTGGAGGGCCTGGTCCGGGCCAAGCAGGACCTGCTGGACCGGGGCGCCGAGGACCAGGGGGACGACAAGGCCTTCTCGGTGGTGCCGATGATGCTGCACGGCGACGCCGCGTTCGCCGGTCAGGGCGTGGTCGCCGAGGTCCTGAACCTGACGCACCTGCCCGGCTACCGGGTCGGCGGCACGATTCACATCATCGCCAACAACCAGATCGGCTTCACGACCGCGCCGGAGTACTCGCGCTCCAGCGAGTACTGCACCGACGTCGCGAAGATGATCGGGGCGCCGATCTTCCACGTCAACGGCGACGACCCGGAGGCGTGCGCGTGGGTGGCCAAGCTGGCCGTCGACTTCCGGCAGGAGTTCAAGAAGGACGTCGTCATCGACATGCTGTGCTACCGCAAGCGCGGGCACAACGAAGGCGATGACCCGTCGATGACCAATCCCGCCATGTACGACGTCGTCGACATCAAGCGCGGCGTCCGCAAGAGCTACACCGAAGCCCTGATCGGCCGCGGCGACATCTCGATGAAAGAAGCCGAGGACGCCCTGCGCGACTACCAGGGCCAACTCGAGCGGGTGTTCAACGAGGTTCGCGAGCTGGAGAAGCACGGCGCGCTGCCGAGCGAGTCGGTGGAGGCCGACCAGATGCTGCCCGCGGGCCTGGCCACCGCGGTGGACAAGGCGCTGCTGGCCCGGATCGGCGACGCGTTCCTGGCGCTACCCGAGGGCTTCACGGCGCACCCGCGGGTGCAGCCGGTTTTGGAGAAGCGCCGGGAGATGGCCTACGAGGGCAAGATCGACTGGGCCTTCGCCGAACTGCTGGCGCTGGGCTCGCTGGTGGCCGAGGGCAAGCTGGTGCGGCTGTCGGGGCAAGACACCCGGCGCGGCACCTTCTCGCAGCGGCACTCGGTGATCATCGACCGCAACACCGGGGCGGAGTTCACGCCGCTGCAACTGCTGGCGACCAACACCGACGGCGCCCCCACCGGCGGCAAGTTCCTGGTCTACGACTCCCCGCTGTCGGAATACGCCGCCGTCGGATTCGAGTACGGCTACACCGTCGGTAACCCCGACGCCCTCGTCCTGTGGGAAGCCCAGTTCGGGGACTTCGTCAACGGCGCGCAGTCGATCATTGACGAGTTCATCAGCTCCGGTGAGGCCAAGTGGGGCCAGCTGTCCAACGTGGTGCTGCTGCTGCCGCACGGCCACGAAGGCCAGGGCCCCGACCACACGTCGGGCCGCATCGAGCGCTTCCTGCAGCTGTGGGCGGAGGGTTCGATGACGATCGCGGTGCCCTCCACGCCGTCCAACTACTTCCACCTGTTGCGCCGGCACGCCCTCGACGGCGTGCAGCGACCGCTGATCGTGTTCACCCCCAAGTCGATGCTGCGCAACAAGGCGGCCGTCAGCGACGTCAAGGACTTCACCGAGATCAAGTTCCGCTCGGTGCTCGAAGAACCGACCTACGAGGACGGCATCGGCGATCGCAGCAAGGTCAGCAGGGTCCTGCTGACCAGCGGCAAGCTCTACTACGAGTTGGTGGCCCGCAAGGCCAAGGACAACCGGGACGACGTGGCGATCGTGCGGATCGAGCAGCTCGCCCCGCTGCCCAAGCGCCGGCTGGGCGAAACGCTGGACCGCTACCCCAGCGTCAAGGAGTACTTCTGGGTGCAGGAGGAGCCGGCCAACCAGGGTGCCTGGCCGCGCTTCGGTCTGGAACTGCCCGAGCTCCTGCCCGACAAGCTGACCGGGCTCAAGCGGATCTCGCGGCGGGCGATGTCGGCTCCCTCGTCGGGCTCGTCGAAGGTGCACGCCGTCGAGCAGCAGGAGATCATCGACACGGCCTTCGGCTGATTCGCCGAGCGTCGACTTCTTGGCGCAAGCGTCGCGTTTCGCGCAACACGTCGACGTTCGCACCCGAAGAGAGTGGGACCGCCGGTACCGGCTAGCCTCGACGCTATCGGGCCAATCAGGAAGGGGCGCTCATGCAAGGGTTCGCCGGCAAGGTCGCGGTGGTGACGGGCGCGGGATCGGGCATCGGGCAGGCGCTGGCCCTCGAGTTGGGTCGCTCGGGCGCCAAGGTGGCCATCAGCGACGTCGACCTCGAAGGCCTGGCCCACACCGAGGAGCAGCTCAAGGCGATCGGTGCGCAGGTCAAGGCGGATCGCCTCGACGTGACCGAACGTGAAGCCTTCCTGGCCTACGCCGACGCGGTCAAAGAGCACTTCGGCACGGTCAACCAGATCTACAACAACGCCGGGATCGCCTTCACCGGTGACGTCGAAGTCAGCCAGTTCAAGGACATCGAACGCGTCATGGACGTCGACTTCTGGGGCGTCGTCAACGGCACCAAGGCGTTCCTCCCGCACCTGATCGCCTCGGGCGACGGGCACGTCGTCAACGTCTCCAGTGTGTTCGGGCTCTTCTCGGTGCCCGGGCAGGCGGCCTACAACTCGGCCAAGTTCGCCGTCCGCGGCTTCACCGAGGCGCTGCGCCAGGAGATGGTGGCGGCCGGTCATCCGGTGGCGGTGACCACGGTGCACCCGGGCGGCATCAAGACCGCGATCGCGCGCAACGCCGCCACCGCCGAGGGCCTCGACCAGGCCGAGCTGGCCAAGCTGTTCGACAAGCGGCTGGCCAAGACGAGCCCGCACCGCGCGGCCCAGATCATTCTCGACGCGGTGCGGAAGAAGAAGGCGCGGGTGCTCGTCGGCGCGGACGCCAAGGTGCTGGACATCTTGATTCGCCTGACGGGTTCGGGTTATCAGCAGCTGTTCGGGCCCGTCATGGGACGGCTGCTGCCTAAGCAGTGATCGATCTCTCACTGCTCCGGACGCGCGCGTTCACCATTTCGCCCTGCACTAGCCACCATCACTGGTAACGATTAGCGTCAACGCGTCAAGCGTGGTCGAGGGAGTGTTGCATGGATGGGTTCGCCGGCAAGGTTGCGGTGGTCACGGGCGCGGGCTCGGGCATCGGCCAGGCGCTGGCGGTCGAGCTGGGACGCGCCGGCGCCAAGGTGGCGATCAGCGATGTGGACACCGCAGGACTGGCGCAGACCGCCGAGCAACTGGCGGCGATCGGCGCGCCGGTCAAGGTGGACCAGCTCGACGTGACCGAGCGCAGCGCCTTCCTGGCCTACGCCGACGCCGTCCACGAGCATTTCGGCGCGGTCAACCAGGTCTACAACAACGCCGGGATCACGTTCATCGGCTCCATCGAGGACAGCCGGTTCAAGGACATCGAACGCGTGATTGACGTCGACTACTGGGGCGTCGTCAACGGCACCAAGGCGTTCCTCCCGCACCTGATCGCCTCCGGCGACGGACACGTCATCAACATCTCGAGCGCGCTCGGCCTGTTTTCCGCGCCCGGCCAGGCGGCATACGTCTCGGCCAAGTTCGCCGTCCGCGGGTTCACCGAGGCGCTGCACCAGGAGATGGCGCGCGCCGGCCACCCGGTGCGGGTGACGACGGTGCATCCCGGCGGCATCAAGACCGCCTTCGCCCGCAACGCCACCGGCGTTGAGGGTCTCGACCACGCCGAGCTGGCCAGCGTCTTCGAGGAACAGCAGGCCAAGACCACCCCGCAGCGGGCGGCTCAGCTCATCCTCGAAGGGGTGCGCAAGAACAAGGCCCGGGTGCTGGTGGGGCCGGACGTCAAGGCGATGGACCTGGTCGTGCGGCTGACGGCTTCGCGCCCGGAGCTGCTGCTGGGCGGCCCCATCATGAGCCGGCTACAGCAGATCGTGCACCGGCTGCTGCCCAAGCGCTGACCCCGCTCTTCAGCGCCCGAGCGGGTGTTCGGCCAGCCAGCCTGCCGCCACCGCCTGCGGGTCGGCGCCCGCACCCATTTGCCGGCGCATCTCGACCAGGGCGGCGGTGTCGAGCACGCCGGCCACTTCGTTGATCGCCAACAATTGCCGCTCGCTGAGCGCATTGCGGCGATACAGCGGCACCACGTTCTCGGCCCGGATCAGTGCCGGTTTGGCGTCGGCCAGGGCGACCAGGTCCGCGGGGACGCCGGGATCGGCCGTCGTCGTCCATCCCGCGGTCAGCTGCGCGGCCGCCACCGCCGCGAACATCGTTGTGGCGTCCGGGAATTCACGCGGAGCGGGAAGGCGGCAGGGGCCGACGGCCGACGGCGCCCCGCTGCCGGCGATGGTCCCGACGACGAGGCCGGCGCAGTGCTGGGGCAGCGTGCTCAGGTCCGCGCTGACGTCGCTGCCGCCCCAGGCCTTGGCGGTCGCCCGGCTCACCACCAGCACGGGTTTGTCCTCGGCGGCCGTCGCGTAGTCGCCCGCCGCGATGCCCTCGGGCAGCGCAGCGATCATCGCGCGGTAGACGTCTTTGTCCGACATCGCCGTCGCGCCGGGCTGCAGGCGCTGCAACACCCGGCCGGTGTAGGCGGGAACGACGGTGACTGCGCCCGAATCCAATTGGGCCTTCGGGTCGGTGGTCGCCTGGAATCGCGCGCCAAATCCGTAGGACCGCAAGGCGGCCACGTAGATGCCGGCCAGCAGCGCCGACTCGGCATCAGAGCGGGAACCGACCACCACTTCCGCGCGGGCGCGAGCATCGCCCCCGGTATCGGTCGCGCAACCGGAAACGGCGAGTAGGGCGGCGAGCAGCGGTGCCGCCAGCCTGCCGAGTCTCACCCGGTGGTGTCGGCGGCGATCGCCACGGCCGCGGCAACCGCTTCCCCGACGCGCAGGTCCAGCGGGCTGGGGACGATCCGGTCGGGAGCAAGGTCGTCGCTGACGACGGAGAAGATCGCCTCGGCCGCGGCGACCATCATCTTCTCGGTGATCCGGCGGGCGCCGGCTTCCAGCGCACCGCGGAACACGCCGGGAAATGCCAGCACGTTGTTGATCTGGTTCGGGAAGTCGCTGCGGCCGGTGGCCACCACCGACGCGTACTTGGCGGCGATCTGGGGGTGGATCTCCGGATCGGGGTTGGACAGGGCGAACACGATTCCGTTGGGCGCCATGGTCGCGATCATCTCTTCGGGGACCACGCCACCCGACAGACCGAGGAACACGTCGGCGCCCCGGATGGCTTCCGCCGCGCTACCGGTCAGGCCATCGGGATTGGTGCGCCGCGCCAAAGCCACTTTGACGTCGTTCATGTCGTCGCGGCCGGTGTGCAGAATTCCGCGCGAGTCGAGGACGGTGATGTCCGAAACACCCATCACCATAAGGAGATTGGTGCACGCGACGCCGGCGGCCCCGGCCCCCGAAACCACCACCTTCAGCGAGCTCATGTCCCGGCCGAGCAGCTTGCTGGCACCCATGAGCGCGGCCAGCACCACGATGGCGGTGCCGTGCTGGTCGTCGTGCATCACCGGGCAGTCCAGCGCCTCGATGACGCGGCGTTCGATCTCGAAGCAGCGCGGCGCGGAAATGTCCTCGAGGTTGACCGCGCCGAACGTCGGGCGCAGGCGCACCAGGGTTTCCACGATCTCGTCGGGGTCCTTGGTGTCCAACACGATCGGGATCGCGTTCAGCCCGCCGTACGCCTGAAACAGGGCACACTTGCCCTCCATGACCGGCAGCGACGCCGCGGGCCCGATGTCGCCCAGGCCCAGCACCGCGCTGCCGTCGCTGACCACCGCCACCAGCCGGTTGGCCCAGGTGTAGCGGGCCGCTTGAGCGTGGTCGGCGGCGATCGCGCGGCTGACCTGCGCCACGCCGGGGGTGTAGGCGATCGACAAAGCGCGCTGGGTGTCCAGCGGGGACGTCAGGCCTACCGAAAGCTTGCCGCCCAGGTGTGCCTCGAAGATCTCCTCGTCGGTGATCACGCCATGCTCGGCCTGCGTCTGTATCGATTCAAGCAATTCGGACACGGGGTTCAGGGTACTGACTACCCATTAGTAGGCCTAATTGGTGAGCTAGATCTCATCCGGCCGAACGCCCCGGGCCCGCCGGCTAGATCAGCTTGAGCTCGGTGACCGCAGTGCGCTCCTCGACCAGCTCGGCGGTGGTCTTGTCGATGCGGCCCTGGGAGAACTCGTCGATCTCCAGGCCCTGCACGATCGACCAGTTGCCGTCCTTGGTGGTCACCGGGAACGACGACACGATGCCCTCCGGCACACCGTAGGAGCCGTCGGAGTAGACGGCCATCGACACCCAGTCACCCTCCGGGCTGCCCAACAGCCAGGAGCGGGCGGCGTCGACGGTCGCCGAGGCGGCCGACGCGGCCGAGGACGCGCCGCGGGCGTCGATGATGGCCGCGCCGCGCTTGGCGACGGTCGGGATGAAGTCGTTCTCGATCCAGGACTGGTCGTTGACCACCTCGGCGGCGTTCTTGCCGCCGATCTCGGCGTGGAAGATGTCGGGGTACTGGGTCGCGGAGTGGTTACCCCAGATCGTCATCTTCTTGATGTCGGTGACCTTGGCGCCGGTCTTTTGGGCCAACTGCGAGATCGCCCGGTTGTGGTCCAGACGGGTCAGCGCCGAGAATCGCTCCTTGGGGATGTCGGGGGCGTTGCTCAGCGCGATCAACGCGTTGGTGTTGGCCGGGTTACCGGTCACGCCGATGCGGACGTCGTCCGCGGCAACCGAGTTGAGCGCCTTGCCCTGGGCGGTGAAGATCGCGCCGTTGGCCTCCAGCAGGTCGCTGCGCTCCATGCCCGGGCCGCGCGGCCGCGCACCGACCAGCAGGGCCAGGTTGACGCCGTCGAAGATCTTGTTCGCGTCCGCGCCGATCTCGACACCGGACAGCAGCGGGAAGGCGCAGTCGTCGAGCTCCATCACGACGCCCTCGAGCGCCTTGAGGGCGGGTTCGATCTCAAGGAGACGCAGCTCGATCGGGCGGTCGGGGCCCAGCAACGAGCCACTCGCCAGGCGGAACAACAGGCTGTAGCCGATCTGGCCGGCGGCGCCGGTGACGGCGACCTTGAGAGGACTTGCGCTCACGTCGATGTACTCCTTGTGGAGAAGTTCGTGCAGATTCGGGTTCGGCTCGAAACTAGCGCACCCTTGCCGGGACACAATCTCCGGTCCGCTACCAGGGCTTTCTCCGGCGCCTGATCGTCAGCTTTTGGACAGCGTTGACGCGTAGCATTGAGCACCGCCTGTCGGACCTGCGCTGCGTAGGAGGTGGATGTGTTCCAAGGATTCGACGCACTGCCCGAAGCGCTACGACCGCTCGCGCAGGAACCCGAACCGCAGCCGAGCGCGGAGTCCCCACCGCGCAAGGAAACGCTGGTTGACTGCGCCGTCTACGCCGACGGCCACCGGCTGCCCGGCAAGATCGGTTACGCCGCCTCTTTGGACAAAGTGCGCGAGATCGAAAGCATGGGGCACGAGGGGTTCGTCTGGGTGGGCTTGCGCGAACCCAGCCAGGCCCAGATGCAGGAAGTGGCGGACGTTTTCGGCCTGCATCCCCTGGCCGTGGAAGACGCGGTGTGCGCCCATCAGCGACCCAAGGTCGAGCGGTACGACGACACGCTGTTCCTGGTCCTCAAGACCGTCAACTATGTCCGCCACGAATCGGTGGTGCTGGCCCGCGAGATCGTCGAGACCGGCGAGATCATGGTCTTCGTCGGCCGCGATTTCGTGGTCACGGTCCGCCACGGTGAACACGGCGGACTGTCCGAGGTGCGCAAGCGGATGGACGGCGACCCCGAGCAGATGCGGCTGGGCCCCTTCGCGGTGATGCACGCGATCGCCGACCATGTGGTGGACCACTACCTCGAGGTGAGCAGTTTGATGCTGTCCGACATCGACAGCATCGAGGGTTTGGCGTTCGCCCCGGGCAGCAAGATCGACGTCGAACCGATCTATCTCCTCAAGCGCGAGGTCGTCGAGCTCCGCCGCTGCGTCAACCCGCTGTCAGCCGCGTTCCACCGGATCCAGATGGACAACAAAGACGTCATCTCCAAGGAATTGCGGCGCTATCTGCGCGACGTCGCCGACCACCACTCCGAGGCCGCCGACCAGATCGCCAGCTACGACGACACGCTCAACTCGTTGATCCAGGCGGCGTTGGCCCGCGTCGGGATGCAGCAGAACAACGACATGCGCAAGATGGCGGCCTGGGCCGGCATCCTGGCGGTACCCACCATGGTCGCCGCCATCTACGGGATGAACTTCCGTTTCATGCCCGAGCTGAACTGGACGTGGGGCTACCCGGCGATCATGGCGATCATGGTCGTCGCCTGCCTGGTCCTGTATTTCCAGTTCCGCAACCGCAACTGGCTGTGACCCTTTTTCGCCGAGCGTGTATTCACGGCGAAAAAATCGCGGCGGATTCATACGGTCAATGCAACATCCGTGGATTTAGGAGTTGCGATGCCGAGTGGTTTTCCGCATTCGCCGGCGGTGCGTCGGGAGTTGTTCGACCGGGTATGTCGGGGAGCCCCGCTGGTTGTGGCGGCTCAAGGTATGGGCGTGTCAACGACCAGGGCGTGGGTGTGGTGGCGTGACGCTGGAGCGATGAAACTGCATATCGGAGGCCGGGGTCAACGTGGCCTGCTCAAGCCGGGCAACATGTCCTTGCCCGGTGGAGCGGGTCATCGGCTCAGTGTCAGCGAACGCGTGGAGATCATGCGCGGCCGCGACGGCGGACTCAGCGCCGCCGACATCGCCGAGCGGCTGGGTCGCGACCGCACAACGATCTACCGCGAGATTCGGCGTAACTGCAATGCCGACGGCGACTACCACGCTCTGATGGCGCATGCGCGGGCCGCGCAGAAAGCGCGGCGGCCCAAGGAATTCAAGCTCGCCGATAACCCGTTGTGCGCGATGATCGAAGGCTGGATGGATCAGGGCTGGAGTCCGAAACTGATCGCCGAGGTGTTGGCCCGCGATCACCCCGGTGACAGGCTGGCACAAGTGAGCCACGAAACCATTTATCAGTGCCTGTATGTGCAGACTCGCGGCAGTTTGCGCGCTGATCTGCACAAATGCCTGTCCACGAAGCGGGCCGCACGAAAGCATCGAGGCTCAGACAATCGTCGTGGGGTGTTTAGCGCCGGTGAGGAATTCACCATCGCTGATCGCCCACCTGAGGCTGATGACCGCGCCGTGCCGGGCCACTGGGAGGGCGACTTGATCGTGGGACCCCACAACAGCGCAATCGGCACCCTGGTGGAGCGCAGCACCCGCTTCACGATCCTGCTGCACCTGCCCGGTGACCGCACCGCGGCCACGGTAGCCGCCGCGATGATCGAGGCAATGAGCGAACTGCCCGAGCACCTGCGCCGCTCGATCACCTGGGATCGTGGCAGCGAAATGGCTAGCTGGCGCGACATCCAGCTACAGCTGGCCGCTCCGGTCTACTTCTGCGATCCCCACTCACCGTGGCAACGAGGCAGCAACGAAAACACCAACCGCCTGTTGCGATTCTGGTTCGAAAAAGGCAGCGACTTAAGCGGTTACACCAAAGCTGACCTCAGACGAATCCAAGACACCCTCAACCAACGCCCCCGACCCACGCTGAACCTCGATACCCCGGCCCAACGCCTAACCGCCCTCCTCGACCAAGCCGCCTAACCCAAAATGTTGCATTCACCGCTTGACAATGCCCGCCGAATCCTCGCCGTGAGTGCACGCTCGGCGACGCGACGGGGCGTCAGCTGGGCTGTGCGGCAGGACGATTGGTGTTCAGCACGTCGACGCCGTCGTTATCCCACGCTTGCCGCATCGCCTCGGCGCCTTTCAGCCGCACCCACGCCGCTTCGGTCGCGGTGATCGGAGTCGCCGACAAGAAGCGCACCGGGTCGCGCGGCGGTTCCAGCGGTAGATCCGTGATCTCGCTGTGGCCCAGCAACACCGCGGTGAACGGCACCTTCCGCGACGGCGACGCCCACAGCGGGGAGCCGAGGTCGATCAGCGCATCGGCGCTCAGCACGGCGCCCTCGACGGCTGGGGTCGCGGCCACGATCGCGAGCGTGCGGGCGATTCCGGTGATCGGGCCCGGATCGCGTAGCCGCAGGACGATTTCGGCACGCGGGCCACGCACCGGGTCGGCGATATCCAGGGTCGGTTCGGTCATCGGGTGGCGCGAGCAGCCCAGCGAGACGTAGTGCACCAACCCGCGTGTGTCGCGAAATCGCAGCACTTCGATGGTTTCTGTGCCCAGAAATGTCACGCTCGCCGAATCGGGTTCGAGGTCGGTGAAGTGAGCGCGTACATGCGCGCGGACGCGTTCCAACGTTTGGGTCACTGCGGGCCCGACGGCGGTATCGTCAGATTGGCCCCCGAGTCGGCATCGAAGACCACCAGTCGGGTCGTGTCGAACGCCAACTCGATCGGTTGCCCGATGACCGCCTTGGACTCGGCGGGAACCCGTGCCACGAACTGATTTTCGTGCGCATCCCCCTCAGCGGCGAGGTCGTCCAGTTGAGCCGAGTGCGCGGCCCATGCCGCGGTGGAGAAGTACACGTACTTGTCGGCGCCCAGCGATTCGACCAGGTCGACCTTCACCTCGAAGGTCAGCGCCCTGATGCGCTGGTAACCGTCGATCAACGCGGCGTCGGACAGATGCTCGGGCCGCACACCCACGATGACGTTGCCCGGGGTGGGATGCTGGGCGATCACGTCCTGGACTTCCGGGGTCAGCATCACCTCCCCGAAGGGCAGCGTCAGCCCGAGGGGCGTCAGTGTGGCGGGGAAGAAATTCATCGCCGGCGAGCCGATGAAGCCCGCGACGAACAAATTGGCCGGGTGTTCGTAAAGCTCATCGGGGGTGCCGATTTGCTGCGCGACACCCGAATGCATCACCACCACCCGGTCGCCCAGGGTCATGGCTTCGGTTTGATCGTGGGTGACGTACACGGTCGTCGTGCCCAGCCTCTTTTGCAACCTGGCGATCTCGCCGCGCATCTGAACGCGCAGTTTGGCATCCAGGTTGGACAACGGCTCGTCCATCAAAAACGCCTTGGGATGACGCACGATCGCGCGGCCCATCGCCACCCGCTGGCGCTGGCCCCCGGACAGCTGCGACGGCTTGCGGTCCAGAAACTCGGTCAGGTCAAGGGTTTTGGCGGTCTCGATGACCTTCTGCGCGATCTCGGGCTTCGGCATCTTCGCGAGCGTCAGCGGGAACGCGATGTTCTGCCGCACCGTCATGTGCGGGTACAGCGCATAGGACTGGAACACCATCGCGATATCGCGGTCTTTGGGCGCTTTCTCGTTCACCCGCTCGCCGCCGATCCGCAGCTCACCGGCGGAGATATCTTCAAGCCCGGCAATCATGTTCAGCGTCGTGGTCTTACCGCAGCCCGACGGGCCGACCAGGATCAGGAATTCGCCGTCGGCGATGGTGATGTTCAGGTCCTGCACCGCCACCGCGCCGTCGGGATAGATCTTGCTGACATGGTCCAGCACAATCTCGGCCATCGCGTCATCCCTTCACAGCGCCGGAGGTCAACCCGGCGACGATTCGTCGTTGGAAGATTAGAACAAAAGCGATGATCGGGACGGTGATCACCACGGCGCCGGCAGCGATCGATCCGGTCGGCTCCTCGAACTGTGAACTGCCACTGAAGTTCACGATCGCCACCGGCGCGGTGATGGCGGCCTTGGTGGCGGTCAGGGTGAGCGCCAGCAGCAGATCGTTCCAGGCGAAGATGAACACCAGGATCGCGGCGGTCACCACGCCGGGCGCCGCCAGGGGGACGATCACCTTGCGGAAGGCCTGCGCCGGCGTGGCGCCGTCCATTTTGGCCGCCTGCTCCAAGTCCCAGGGGATCTCGCGGAAGAACGCCGACAACGTGTAGATCGCGAGCGGCAGCGCGAACGTGATGTAGGGCAGGATCAATCCCGGCCACGTGTCGAACAGGCCGATGAAACGTTCGATGTTGAACAACGGCGTGACCAACGAAATCGCCGGAAACATGGTGATCAGCAGGGTGGCGCCAACCAACGCTCGCTTGCCCGGAAAATTCAGACGCGCGATCGCGTAGCCCGCCATGGCCCCGAGAGTCACCGCGATCGCGGTGGTGATCAACCCGATCCCGACGGAGTTGATCAGTGCCGAGCTGAAGATGTCGCCGCGAAAGATGCCGCGATAGTTGTCCAGGGATATCGACGACGGAATCAGCTTGCCGTCCTTGACCGTTGATGTCGGCTTCAGGGAGAGGCTGAAGATCCACAGCACCGGCAGCAGCGCGTACACCACGACCACCGTGTCGATGACGGCCCAGAGCGCGGTGCGCCGCGCGTCCTGCCCGTTAGCCGCCATCGACGTCACCACCGGGCGCCACCGCGCCGAAGACCTTGATGAACACCCACGCGATGAGGCCCACGCACAAAAAGATCAGCACGCTGATCGCCGAGCCGAGCCCGACATTGAAGCCCTTGAACAGGTTGTCGTAGCCCAGGATCGACACCGAATCGGTGTTGTTGGCGCCGTTGGTCAATACGTAGATGTTGTCGAAAATGCGGAACGCGTCCAGGGTTCGGAACAACAGGGCGACCACCACCGCCGGCTTGATGATCGGCAGGATGACGCCGGTCAACCGGCGCCAGGGGCCGGCGCCGTCGACCTGGGCGGCCTTCAGCAGGTCCTCCGGCACCAGCGCGAGCCCGGCCAGCAGCAGCAGCGACATGAACGGCGTCGTCTTCCAGACCTCGGCGATCACAACGATTGCCAGCGACGGGATCTGGGCGGTCAGGGGCGCACTACCATGCGGCAGCAGGTTGGCCAGATAGCCCGTCCCCGGCGTCCAGGCGTAGTACCAGCTGTACGACGCGACCACCGTGACGATGCCGTACGGGATCAGGATCGCGGTGCGCACCAAGCCTTTTCCAACGAGGGTGCGGTGCATTACCAGCGCCAGCGCCAGGCCCAGGACGAATTCGAGGGTCACCGAAACGACGGTGATGCCCAGGGTGACCGCTAGCGCGGTCCACCAATACCGATCGGCCAGGATCGTCACGTAATTGCTCAGGCCGATGAACGCGGTGTCGTCGGGGACGGCAAGGTTATTGCGCTGCAAGCTCAGCCACACGGCGTAGGCGATCGGATAGGCCGTCACCGTGAGCATCAGAATCGCGGCCGGGGCGACGAGCAACGCAGCGAATCGCTTCTCGGAGAGCCGGTTTCGGGCCCGCAAATGTCGTGCGACGGGGGCAGTGGCCGTCACGGCAACAACCCCTTCCCGTCGATCGCCTTCTGCACCTCGGTGCTGAGTTCGTCGGCGGTCCGCTCGGGGTCGATCTTGGTGATCGGGCTCAGCGTCGCGGCCAACCGGATGGCCACCGCCTGATAGACCGGCGTGGCCGGACGCACCGCAGCATCGGTGAGCTGTCGGCGGATGATCGTGTACATCGGGTACTTGGCCTGGAACTGCGGGTCGGAATACAGCGACGTGCGCACCGGAGGCAGGCCGCCGGCGATCGACACGTACTTCTGGTGCTGCAGGCTGCGCAGGCAGCGGATGGCTTCGAACGCCTCGGCGCGGTGGCGGGTGGTGCTGGCCACCGCCAGGTTCGCCCCGCCGATGGTCACCTTGGCCGGACGGCCCGGCGCCACACCGGGATACGGCGCGAAGCCGAAGACCTTCTGGCTGGCCTGATAGGCGATGCGGAATTGCTCGTCAGAGGGCACGAACGTCCCGACGTCGTTGATGCTGCCGGCCAACCGCGGATCCTGGTTGAGCGGCAGGAAGGGCACACCACCCTTGACCGCGTTCTCCAGCATCGATGCCAGCGCGTAGGGCCAGTTGACCGCGAGCGCGGCCCTGCCCTGTTCGACCGCCAACCGCGCGGTGCCCTCGTCGGTGCGGGTGACGGACGGATCGGCCCCCGGCGCCGTCGCCACGGACTTGAGGATCCGCAACGCATTGACGGTGGCGGCCCGGTGCGCCGGCGTATCGGTCAGCGTGACGTAGCGGCCGTCCTCGGAGAGCACCTGTCCGCCTCCGCTGACCAGCAGCGTGTTGAACCAGACCACCAGGCCTTCGCCCTCATTGGCCTGCACGGCGATCCAGCTGGGCCGCCCCGCGGCGTGCAATCTGGTGGCCTCGCGCACCATCCCATCCCAGGTGCGCGGTGGTTGACGCACCAAATCGGGCCGATACCAAAGCAATTGGGTGTTCGTTGTGACGGGGGCCGCGAACAACCTGCCTTCCCAGCGCGCCGTCGACAGCGGGCCCGGCAGGATATCGGCCGTCGCGTCGGGTTCGGCACGCCCCGCGGGGTCGTCGGACAGCGGCAACGCCCAGCCCGCCTCGGCGAACTCCGCCGTCCACACCACGTCGAGCGACATCACGTCCAGCGTGCGGTCGTGGCCGGTCAACCGGCGCGCCAACTGCAGCCGCTGCTCGCCGGGGGCTCTGGGCAGACTGACCTGTTGGATGGCGAAGCGGCCACCGAATTGCTTGGTACAGTCCTGCGCGACCGCGGTGAACGTCGCGCCGTCGGCCGCCGTCGTATAGAAGCTGAGCACCAGCCCGCGGGTGCCCGAAGCGCACGCCGGAACCGCCGTGGCGATGGTGAGCGTCGCCAGCGCGATTGCGCCTGCCCGGCGTACGCGCCCACGACGACTCACCACAGATCACACCTCTCGTGCGCGCCTCAGATCGCCAAGCGCGCCAACAGGTCTCGCGCCTTTTCTGCGTTTTGCGGATCACAGAGCACGTCGTAGCGTCCGGCCACCAACTGCATGGTCGAACTGAAATCCCTTGTGCCACGGGCCATCGAGTACGGAACAGCCGAAGTGATCAGACCGAAGAACACGCCCGCGACCAGGCCGGTGACCAGCGCGCCCCACGGATTGGGGCTGAAGAAACCCAACACCAGCCCGATGAACAGGCCCAGCCACGCCCCGCTCAGCACGCCCCCGCCGAGCACTTTGGGCCACGTCAACCGGCCGGTGACCCGCTCCACCTGCATCAGGTCGACCCCGACGATGGTCACCTGCTGGACCGGGAACTGTTGGTCGGAAAGGTAGTCGACGGCGCGCTGCGCCTCGGCGTAGGTGGGATAGGACCCGACTGGCCAGCCCCGGGGCGGTGTCGGCAGTCCGGGCGCCGCGCGCCCACGCCCCGTCGCGCCTCCTGGTGTCGCGCCGGGAACCTGCCCAGGCTGGAATGGATTAGTCATCGCCGTTCATTGTCCTCCCCCTCGGGGATGGTTTCATCTCAGGGTATCCAGCGACCTTTCGCCACCTGCGAAAACACGGCGCACCAGGTCGAGGAAAGCATCCCGGGCGCCCGTGGCGCGCTCGCGTTTCGCACCGGCGGCCGGCGGCTGCGCATGGGTTAGGTTGAACACCATGACAGCTCCCGGCGGCGGCTTCGGCGAGAGCGGCCACGACGACGAGGCCGACTCCTCCCGCACTGGCGGCGAGGCCTCTGAGCAGCAGGATCGGCCGGCTCCCTGGGAACCGCCCGCCGCCGATCCGGCACCCCCGGCGTATCCGCCGCCGGGCTACCCCACCGACTACGCGGCCGGGTATCCGCCGCCGTATCCCCCGCCCGTCCCCCCACCGCCGGGGTACGAACAACCGCCCGGTTACGGCGGACCGCCCTACCCCATGGCGCCCCCGCCATACGGCGGCCCGCCCCCGTACGGTTCTCCCGGGTATGCGGGCGGCTATTACCCGCCGCCGGACTACCAGGGTGGCTATCCCAGTCAGGCCGCCGTGTCCGGGACGAACGCGCTGGCGATCGCCTCTCTGATCGCGTCGTTCACCGGCCTGCTGTGCTTCATCGGCTCAATCGTGGCCATGGTGCTGGGCGCGATCGCCCTGGATCAGATCAAGCGGACCCGGCAGGAGGGTTTCGGCTTGGCGGTCGCCGGGATCGTCATCGGAATCGCCACTCTGGTGGTGACTTTGGTGGTCGTGCTTTTCGCGCTGGGCACGCATTAGCGGTTGCCCGCGCGGGGTTGTCTGCCATCGGGCCGGCGGCTGCCTAGGCTCTACATCCATGGGATCGGTCAACAGGGTGTACATCGCGCGGCTCGCGCGAATGTTGGTGCTGGGTCCACTCGGGGAATCCGTCGGCCGGGTCCGCGATGTGGTGATCAGCATCAGCATCGTCCGCCAGCAGCCGCGCGTCCTGGGCCTGGTCGTCGACCTCGCGACCCGGCGCAGCATCTTTATCCCCATCCTGCGGGTCGCGTCCATCGAGCCCAACGCCGTGACGCTGAGCACCGGGAACGTGTCGCTGCGCCACTTCGTGCAGCGGCCCGGGGAGGTCCTGGCGATGGGCCAGGTGCTGGACACCCAGGTCAAGGTCAACGACCCCGAACTGCCGGAGCTGGCCGGCCTCGACGTGGTGGTCACCGACCTGGGCATCGAGCAGAACCGGACGCGAGACTGGATGGTGAGCCGCGTGGCCGTGCGTACCCACCGGCGGTTGGGTCGGCGCGGTCCCGTCCACGTCGTGGACTGGCAGAGCGTGCAGGGGTTGACCCCGTCGGCGCTGGCCTTGCCCGGGCAAGGGGTGGCACAGCTCCTGGGCCAGTTCGAAGGCCGCAAGCCGGTCGATGTGGCGGACGCGATCCGCGGGCTGCCGCCCAAGCGCCGCTACGAGGTGCTCAGGGCGCTCAACGACGACCGGCTGGCCGACATCCTGCAGGAGCTGCCGGAGCTGGATCAGGCCGAGGTGCTCTCGCAGCTGGGCACCGAGCGTTCGGCCGACGTGCTCGAGGAGATGGATCCCGACGACGCCGCCGACCTGCTCGGCGCGCTGAACCCGACCGACGCCGAGATGCTGCTGCGTCGGATGGACCCCGACGAGTCCGCGCCGGTGCGCCGGCTGTTGACGCATTCGCCGGACACCGCGGGCGGCCTGATGACATCCGACCCGGTGGTGCTCACGCCGGACACGTCGGTCGCCGAGGCGCTGGCCCGGGTCCGCGATCCGGACCTCAGCACCGCCCTGTCGTCCATGGTGTTCGTGGCGCGACCCCCGACGGCGACGCCGACCGGCCGCTACCTGGGCTGCGTGCACTTGCAGCGGCTGTTGCGCGAGGCGCCGGCCGAGCTGGTCGGCGGGATCGTCGACAGCGAATTGCTCACCCTGACACCGGAGACTCCGCTGGTCGCGGTCACCCGCTATCTCGCCGCCTACAACCTGGTGTGCGGTCCCGTGGTCGATGACGAGAACCACCTGTTGGGGGCGGTCACCGTGGACGACCTACTCGATCACCTGCTCCCCCACGACTGGCGCGTGGACATGCAGGAACTCGACACCGCCGGCCGGTTCAAAGGATTGGGAGGTTCCGCGTGAGCAAATCCACGGCTCCCCGAGGCCTGTACACCCCGCGGACATCGCGCCGGTATTCGCCGCGGCTGGATCCCGAGACCGTCGGGCAGTTCACCGAATCGATCGCGCGGTTCTTCGGCACCGGCCGCTACCTGCTGCTGCAGACGATCGTGGTGTTCGTGTGGATCGCGTTGAACCTGTTCGCGTTCAGAGTGCGCTGGGATCCCTACCCGTTCATCCTGCTGAACCTGGCGTTCTCCACGCAGGCCGCCTACGCGGCGCCGCTGATCCTGTTGGCGCAGAACCGGCAAGAGAACCGCGACCGCGTGGCCCTCGAGGAGGACCGCCGTCGTGCCGCCCAGACCAAGGCCGACACCGAATACCTGGCCCGCGAGCTGGCCGCGTTGCGGCTGGCCGTCGGCGAGGTGGTGACGCGCGAATACCTGCGCCACGAGCTGGACGACCTGCGCGAACTGCTGGCCAATCTGCAGCCCGACATGCTGGGCGCGGGGCCGACCCAGCAGGGCGAAAACCTGGAGCGCGCGGCTAAGAAATCCAGGTGAGAACCTCTTCGACCATTGCGCCACTCGAGTCACAAGAGTTATGTATGGTGATCTGGTTCACCGAGCTAACAGAAAGTACGCCCAGCTCACACCTAGGACGGTCGAGTGCGCATAGGGGGAAGCCGGGGTGCGAGCCCGGCCGCCGCAACTGCGCGGCAGCGAGCACTTCGGAACACGCGCAAGCCGATATTCGGCGTCGCCATGATTACTCCGCTGGTCTTCGCGGGCGCCGTCAGCGGGGCGGCACCTGAACTTCCGACGCGCCTGCCGTCGGTCCATGCCGCCGTCACTCCGGTGGCCGCGGTCTCTCCCACCTTCCCGGATCTCTCCGGGCCCGCCGTCGTCGCAATCGAACACAGCCCCAACGCCTTTCACGTCGCCGAGCCCGCGCTGTCCGCGCCGCCGCCGGCGATGATCGTCAATGCGCGTGGCGCACTGGGCATTCCGAGCATCGCGCTGGCCGCCTACCGCAACGCGGAGCAGAAGATGGCCGTCGCCGCCCCGGGCTGCGGCGTCAGCTGGAACCTGCTGGCCGGGATCGGGCGCATCGAATCGGGCCACGCGGGCGGCGGTGCGGTCGATGCCCGCGGTACCGCGATCACCCCGATCTACGGCCCGTCACTGGACGGCACCCTGCCCGGCAACGAAGTCATCATCCAGAGCAGCGCCGGCAATCGCGTCACTTACGCCCGGGCGATGGGACCGATGCAGTTCCTGCCGGGGACCTGGGCGCGCTATGCCGCCGACGGTAAGGGCGACGGCGTCGCCGACCCGCAGAACATCTTCGACTCCACCCTCGCGGCCGCCCGGTACCTGTGCAGCGGCGGGCTGAACCTGCGTGATCAGTCGCAGGTGTTGGGCGCGATCCTGCGCTACAACAACTCGATGCCCTACGCGCAGAACGTGCTGGGCTGGGCGGCGGCCTACGCCACGGGCGTCGTCCCGGTCGACCTGCCGCCGATGACCGGACCGCCGCCGCCGCTGGGCGACGCGCACCTCGAGCATCCCGAAGGGCTCGGGCCGAACCTGCCGATGAACATCAACGGCCTGCCGCTGGACGACCCGCTGGCGCGCGTGCCGCTGATCGACCTGAGCAGCCCCGCGATGGTCAGCCCGCCGCCGATGTTCCCCTGGATGTCGCCGACGCCTCAGCAGGCGCCCACCCAGCTCCCCGGGTGCACCGTGATTTGCATCGGCACCCAAAGCTCACCGCCCGCGGGGCCACCGCCGCCCTTCGCGCCACCGCCGCCCTTCGCGCCACCGCCGCCCTTCGCGCCGCCCCCGCCGTTCGCGCCGCCGCCCCCGGACGTTGTCGCGCCTCCTGCGCCACTCGCGCCGCCGGCGCCCCCGGCCGCCGCCGCGCCGCAAGCCGTGCCGTCGCCCAAGCCGGCCGGCCCAGCGGCGGCGCCGAACGCGCCTGCGGTGCACAAGCCCGCGCCGGGCCAAGCCAGCTGACCCGCGGCGGGTGGCCGACGAACGGCCCCCGCGGCGATCGCAAGCGCGGCAAAGCCGGGCGGAGCGGGTCACCGCCGAACTGCTCCTCGCAGGCCGCCTACACTCGGCGGTGATGTCCAGCCATGACTCTTCTAATTCCGCCGACCTGAGCGCGGCGATCCGCGCCTCACTGGGAAAGGTGATCGACCCCGAACTGCGGCGTCCTATCACCGATCTCGGGATGGTCAAAAGCATCGACACCGAACCCGACGGCTCGGTCCACGTCGCGATCTACCTGACTACCGCCAGCTGTCCGAAGAAGAACGAGATCAGCGAACGGGTCAGCGAGGCGGTCTCCGACGTCCCGGGCACCGGCGCGGTGAAGGTCACCCTGGACGTGATGAGCGACGAACAGCGCACCGAGCTGCGCAAGCAGTTGCGCGGTGACGCCCGCGAGCCGATTATCCCGTTCGCACAACCGAATTCGCTGACACGTGTCTATGCGGTCGCGTCCGGGAAGGGCGGGGTGGGCAAGTCCACCGTCACGGTCAACCTGGCCGCGGCGATGGCGGCGCGTGGCCTGTCCGTCGGCCTGCTGGACGCCGACATCCACGGCCATTCCATCCCCCGGATGATGGGCACCACCGACCGCCCCACCCAGGTCGAGTCGATGATCCTGCCACCCATCGCTCACGAGGTGCGGGTGATCTCGATCGCTCAGTTCACCGAGGGCAACACCCCGGTGGTGTGGCGCGGGCCGATGCTGCACCGCGCGCTGCAGCAGTTCCTGGCCGACGTCTATTGGGGCGATCTGGACGTGCTGCTGCTCGATCTGCCGCCGGGGACCGGCGACATCGCCATCTCGGTGGCTCAGCTGATCCCGAACGCGGAGATTCTGGTGGTGACGACGCCACAGCTGGCTGCGGCCGAGGTCGCCGAGCGGGCCGGCAGCATCGCGCTGCAGACCCGCCAACGCCTGGCCGGCGTCGTGGAGAACATGTCCGGGCTCACGCTGCCGGACGGCTCCACGCTGAAGGTGTTCGGTGAGGGCGGCGGCGAGCAGGTGGCCGAGCGGTTGTCCCGCGCGGTCGGCGCCGATGTGCCGCTGCTGGGCCAGATCCCGCTGGATCCCGAGCTGGTGGCCGCGGGCGACTCCGGCGTTCCGCTGGTGCTGAGCGCGCCCGATTCGCCGGTGGGCAAGGCGCTGCGCGGCGTGGCCGACACGTTGTCCGCGCGCCGGCGCGGGCTGGCCGGCGTATCGCTGGGGCTCGACCCGAAAGGCCGCTGAACCCGGCCGCGGCGTTCAGGTCGCGTCGGTGTCGAACGGAGTGCGGCCGCCCGTCTGCTGTTCTGCGCCGAGCGTCTGCCCGTTGGACGGCGTGGGCGGGGCGGGCGGCGGCGTCTGAAGCGAGGCCCCGTTCACCGGCTTGTCGAAGTTCCCGGTCAGGAAGGAGTCATCGCCGTCCAACAAGTGCTTGGTCAGCGCGGCGCGGGGGGTCATGCCCCGCAGCTTCTGCAATTCACTGAGCGGGCCGCGCAGGTCGTCGAACTCGGGCCCGAGATCCTCGCGCAGCTGGCTGGTCACACCGCTCAGGTAGTCGCGCGCCTGCCGCAGCGCGTTGGCCGACCACCGGATGGCGCCGGGGAGCCGCTCGGGGCCGAGGACCACCAACCCGACCACGACGAGGACGAGCATCTCTCCCCAGCCGACGTTGGCGAACATCTAGCCGCTGTCCGGGTCCGGTTTCACCGTCAGGGTGACGTGCCGGCCGTCGCGGACGACCTCGATCGGGGAATCCTGACCGATGGTCAGCTGCCGCACCGCGACGACGAACTCGTCGGAGTCGGCGACCTTGCGGTTGCCCACCTTGACGACGACGTCGTTTTCCAGCATGCCGCCCTTCTGCGCCGGACTTCCGGCCTTCACGTTGGCGACCTGGGCGCCGGAGGCGATCGCGTTGCTCACCGAGCGGGTGCTGACCCCCAGCGTCGGGTGCACGATCTTCCCGTCCCGGATCAGGGTCTGGGCAACTTCCTTGGCCTCGTTGATCGGGATCGCGAAACCGAGCCCACTTGCGCTGTCGGACAACGACTTACCCGCGGTGTCGATGCCGATCACCTGGGAATCCATGTCGATCAGCGGGCCGCCGGAGTTACCGTGGTTGATCGACGCGTCGGTCTGCAGGGCGTCGATCACCGTGTCGGTGTCCGAGCCCTCCCCGGACAGCGGGACCGGCCGGTGCAGCGCGCTGATGATGCCGTGCGTCACGGTGCTGCGCAGTCCCAGCGGCGCACCCGCGGCGAGGACCTCGTCGCCCACCCGCACCTTGTCGGAATCACCCAGGCGCGCCACGCTCAGGTTGTCGACGTTGTCGACCTTGACGACCGCCAGGTCGGTCTTGGGGTCGCGGCCCACCAGGTTGGCCGGGACCTCTTTGCCGTCGTTGAACACCACGGTGGTCTTGAACTGGCTGGGGTTGTTCGCCGCCTCGGAGATCACGTGGTTGTTGGTGACGATGTAGCCGCGCCCGTCGATGACGACGCCGGAGCCCTGCATGCCCTCCTGGTCGCTCTTGGATTCGATGGTCACCACGGCGTTCGCGGTCGCCGACGCGACCTTGGTGAAGCGTCCGGCCGGGCCTTCCCCGTTCCCGTTGGTCGACAGCGTCACCTTGGAGGTGGTGAACGCCTCGGCGACCTCGGCGGTCTTGCGGCCGATCACCCCGCCGATCAGGCCGATGACCAACGCGATCAGCGCCAACACGAGCAGCGCCAGGTAGGACACCCGGCCGCCGAACAGCACGTCGCGCACGCCCAGTCTGCCGCCGTAGCCCAGGGCGGAGCGCGAGGTCGACGGCGCCACCGCCGGCGTTCCCAAGGCCGCCCCGGCCGCCGGGTCCCGCCAGGGATCGTCCAGCTCGTCGGGCTCGCCGCCGTTTCTCTCGGCGGCCAGCGCGCCGACGTCCACGGGGTGGCGCTGCAGCGAGTCGGAGCTGCCCTCCGGCCGATGGAACGCCTCCTGCAGGACGGGGTCGGCCGGACGATCGCTCGGGCGGAATTCGGCCTGGTCCCGGTACTTCTGCGGGCGGACGCGCTCGGCCACGAACGATCCGCGCAGCCCGTCGGGACGACTGAACTCCCGACGCGATACGGGGTCGACCGGCGGACGCGAGACGGGTCGCGGCGCCAGGCGGTTGCCGCTGTCATTGCTTCGGTCGAAGCCTTGGTCGGACGTCACGTTATCCCTTTTGGATCCTCTACTTGACCGCTCGAGACGGGCCTTTACCGGCCGATATACGCGGCACGGGCGTTGTCCGTGTCCACCCTAGTATCCACGGCGCGCAGTGGGTCGACATGAACGCGCGTGTGGGGCGATTGTGCAGCGGGCCCGGGCGCTAGCGACGCTTGCGCCGCTCCCGGGCGTCGCGGTCGGCGAACCGGTCGGGCGCCGGCGCGGGCGCGTCGTCGCGCGAATCGTAGGGAATGTCGGCCAGCATGCCGAGCAGCGTGCTGGGGATGCGGATGGGGTGGGAGTCGCGCAGCGCCGCACGCGTCCGGCTCTGATCCTCGACCTCGGCCGCGCACTGAGGGCACATCGACAGGTGGTGCGCGGCCCGCAGGTGAGCGTTCATCCGCAGCTCGCCGTCGACGAACGCGGCGATTGCTTCGACGGACAGGTGCTCGGTGGAACCGAACTGGCGGGGCGCGCCGACGGGCGCGTCGCTCTGGGAGGCGAACTGAGCGGGAAGCCAGGAGAACGCGCGGCGGAACACATGTCCTCGATCGGGCATCACCAGCTCCTTGCCACTCATTGTTATTGCCACCTCATCTCGAATGTAGCGCGAGCCGGTGCGCAATACCGCAGCTACGGGCGCAAAGCCGCTGAATATCTACCTGATCGCTCCGCTGCCGAGACAGACGGGACGGACACTACTTACGCCGATTGGGCGCGCAACTCCTGCCGGTCGGAGTGGGCGGCCAGGTAGTCCCGCAGGGCCTGGCGTCCGCGGTGAATGCGGCTGCGGACGGTCCCGAGCTTGACGCCCAGGGTCGCCCCGATCTCCTCGTAGGACAGACCTTCGATGTCGCACAAGACGACGGCCGCGCGAAATTCCGGCGGCAGTGAATCCAGCGCGGCCTGCAAATCGGGCCCAAGCCGTGAATCGTGGTAGATCTGCTCGGGGTTGGGTTCGTCGGCAGGCACCCGCTCGTAGTCCTCGGGCAGCGCCTCCATCCGGATGCGCGCGCGCCGGCGCACCATGTCGAGGAAGAGGTTGGTGGTGATGCGGTGCAGCCACCCCTCGAACGTTCCCGGCTGGTAGTTCTGCACGGACCGGAAGACCCGGATGAAGGTCTCCTGGGTGAGGTCCTCGGCGTCGTGCTGATTGCCGGAAAGCCGGTACGCCAGGCGGTACACCCGGTCGGCGTGCTGGCGCACCAGCTCGTCCCACGACGGCATGGCCGCCTTGTCCCCGGTCGCGTCGAAAACAGCGGTCCCTTGCGGGGCATCCGACGTCTCCACCCACTCGTCGGTGGGGCGCTCTTGCGCGTGCGACATGCTGGACGGGCTGAGCAGAGTGGTGATGATCAATTCCTCCGGATCGGGTGCGCCAATCAGTGGCACTTCGTCATTGACGGCAACAGGCAGCTGCCATTCGGTATTCCCCGTCCAACGCGTTCCGCGATCCATACGGACACCGTCGCGTACCGGCGTATGTGCGGTATATGAACAATCTGAGCTGAGCCTGAGAAACCGTTTCGTTACCTGCGCTGTGCAGGAAATATCCATCGCGCGGTGACCCTAAACGCGCCGGGCCGGTTGGGCGTGTCGCCGGTGTGCAGTTCAGGCGCGCCTGTCGGTTCGCCCGATGAATTGGAATACGCTGCGGGCATGGACGGCACCGACGCAGAAGCCCCTGGCCAACCAGCGCCCAGCCGGGCCGAATCGCTCTTTGCCCACGCCGAGGGATCGATATCGGAGGACGCGCTGCTGGCGGCCGCCCGCGAGCGGGCCGTGGACATCGGCGCGGGCGCGGTGACGCCGGCCGTCGGCGCGTTGTTGAGCATGCTGACCAAGCTGAGCGGCGGCAAGGCCGTCGCCGAGGTGGGTACCGGTGCGGGTGTCAGCGGCCTGTGGTTGCTGTCGGGCATGAGCGACGACGGCGTCTTGACCACAATCGACATCGAGCCCGAATACCTGCGGCTGGCCAAGCAGGCGTTCAGCGAGGCCGGCATCGGCCCGTCGCGCAGCCGGCTGATCGGGGGCCGCGCCCAGGAGGTGCTCACCCGGCTCGCCGACGAGTCCTATGACCTGGTGTTCATCGACGCCGACCCGATCGACCAGCCGGACTACGTCGTCGAGGGCATCCGGTTGCTGCGCCCCGGCGGCGTGATCGTGGTGCACCGGGCCGCGCTGGGCGGCCGCGCCGGCGATCCGGCCGCCCGCGACGCCGAGGTGGCCGCGGTGCGCGAGGCGGCCCGCCTCATCGCCGAGGATGAGCGGCTCACCCCGGCCCTGGTGCCCCTCGGCGACGGCATCCTGGCCGCCGTTCGCGACTGATTCGAGACTTTTACGAATTCTTGACGCGGGTCATCCTTGACCGCGGACTGAACGCGCGTTTAGTGTGCTGAACATGCGTTCAGCCGACCTGACGGCCGCTGCCCGAATCCGCGATGCGGCCATCGAGCAGTTCGGCGAGCACGGGTTCGGCGTCGGGCTTCGCGCTATCGCCGAAGCGGCGGGTGTGAGTGCCGCGCTGGTAATCCACCACTTCGGCTCCAAGGAGGGCCTGCGGAAGGCCTGCGAGGAGTACATCGCCGAGGAGATCCGCAACACCAAGTCCGAGGCGCTCCAATCCAACGACCCGGCCACCTGGTTCGCCCAATTGGCCGAGATCGAGGACTACGCACCGCTGATGGCATTCCTGGTACGCAGCATGCAGGCCGGTGGCGATCTGGCGAACATGCTGTGGCGCAGGATGATTGACAACGCGGAAGAATACATGGAAGAGGGCGTGCGCGCCGGCACGATCAAGCCCAGCCGCGATCCCCAGGCCCGCACCAAATATCTGGCGATCACCGGAGGCGGCGGGTTCCTCCTATACCTGCAAATGCACGAAACGCCAACGGATCTCCGTGCGGTACTGCGCGACTACTCGCGTGACATGATCTTGCCCGCGCTCGAGGTTTATACCGACGGATTGCTGACCGACCGGACCATGTACGACGCGTTCCTGGCTGCCGAAGATCAAGGAGAATCCCATGGCACCTGAAAATTCCGTCGGCTCCGCCGCCCCGATCGAAATCCGGGGACTCGCCAAGAATTTCGGCACGGTGCGGGCACTGGATGGCCTCGACCTCACTGTGCAGGAGGGGGAAGTCCACGGGTTCCTCGGCCCCAACGGCGCAGGTAAGTCCACCACCATCCGCATCCTGTTGGGCCTGGTGAAGGCCGACAGCGGCAGCGTGCGGTTGCTGGGGGGCGATCCCTGGACCCAATCCGTCGCACTGCATCGTCAAATCGCCTATGTCCCAGGCGATGTGACCCTATGGCCGTCGCTGACCGGTGGCGAGACCATCGATCTACTGGCCCGCATGCGAGGTGGCATCGACAAGCGCCGCCGCGCGGAGCTGATCGAGCGCTTCGACCTGGACCCGCACAAGAAGGCACGCACGTATTCAAAAGGCAACCGCCAGAAGGTCTCGCTGATCTCGGCGTTCTCGTCCCATGCCAGGCTGCTGCTCCTGGACGAGCCCAGCAGCGGCCTGGACCCGCTGATGGAGAACGTATTTCAGCAATGTGTGGCGCAGGCCCGCGACCGGGGCACGACGGTGCTGTTGTCCAGCCATATCCTGGCCGAGACGGAAGCGTTGTGCGAGCGGGTGACGATCATCCGGGCGGGCAAGACCATCGAGAGTGGCTCGCTGAACTCCATGCGGCATCTGAGCCGAACTTCGATCAGGGCCGAAATGATCGGCGATCCGGGCGATCTCAGCCGGATCAGAGGCGTCGAGGACATCAGCATCGAGGGCAAGACGCTTTGCGCCCAGGTCGATAGCGAAAGCCTGGGCGAGCTGATCCGCGTGCTCGGCGACGCCGGCGTGAGCAGCCTCGTCAGCCAACCGCCCACGCTCGAGGAGCTGTTCTTGCGCCACTATGACACATCCCGAGACCCGTCCGGCGGCGACGGCCGGCACGGGCGCGATGCGCACAAGGTGTCGTTGTCATGAGCACTACCACGCTGGACCGGCCTTACGCGTCGGCATCGCCTGCGCCGCCGCGCCGTTCGAACTTCTCCGGCACGCTCGCGATGTTGCGGCTTTACCTGCGCCGGGACCGGGTCTCGTTGCCGCTGTGGGTGTTTCTGCTGTCGGTGCCGTTGGCCACGGTGTACGTCGGCAGCATCGAAAAGATCTACCCCACCGCGGCCGGCCGGGCCGGGTTCGCCGCCTCCATCATGGCCAGCCCGGCCCAGCGCGCGCTGTACGGGCAGGTCTACAGCGACAGCCTTGGCGCCGTGGGGATTTGGAAGGCCGGGATGTTCCACGTGCTGATCGCGGTGGCCGTCATCCTCACCGTGATCCGGCACACCCGCGCCGACGAGGAGAACGGGCGGACCGAACTGGTGGACTCGACCGCGATCGGCCGCTACGCGAGCCTGAGCGCGGCGCTGCTGCTGTCCTTCGGGGCCTCGCTCGGCACCGGCGCGATCGGCGCCGCCGGCCTGCTGAGCACCGACGTCCCGGCCGCCGGGTCGCTGGCGTTCGGTGCGGCGCTGGCGTGCTCCGGGCTGGTGTTCACCGCGGTCGCCGCGGTCGCCGCGCAGCTGTCGCCCAGCGCCAGGTTCGCCCGCGGGGCCGCATTCGCCGTCCTGGGAACCGCATTCACGCTGCGCGCGGTCGGCGACGCCGGGTCGGGCACGCTGTCGTGGCTGTCTCCGTTGGGATGGTCGCTCCTGGTCAAACCGTATGCGGGTGATCGCTGGTGGGTGCTGCTGCTGCACCTGGCGACCGCGACCGCAGTGACCCTCCTGGCGTATCGGCTGCTCATCGGCCGCGATGTCGGGGCCGGCCTCATCGCGGAGCGCCCCGGCCCCGGGACCGCCAGGCCGACGCTGGCCACCGCATACGGGCTGACGTGGCGGCTCGACCGCGCCGCACTGCTGCTGTGGACCGTCGGACTGTGCCTGTACGGGCTGCTGGTGGGCAGTGTGGTGCACGGGATCGGCGACGAGCTGGGCGACAGCGGCGCAGCCCGCGACATCGTCGCGCGAATGGGCGGCACCAGCGCCCTCGAGCAGGCCTTCATCGCCGTGGCATTCGCCATGATGGGCATGGTGGCGGCCGCGTTCGCCGTCTCGCTCACGTTGCGGTTGCACCAGGAAGAGTCCGCCCAGCGAGCGGAAACGGTGTTGGCCGGTGCGGTGTCGCGGACCCGCTGGCTCGCAAGCCATTTGGTGACCGCGCTGGGCGGGTCCGCGGTGGCGATGCTGGCCAGCGGGGTGGTCGCCGGAGTTGTCTACGGCATCGCGGCCGGCGACGTCGGCGGCAAACTCGCGACCGTCGTTTCAAGCGCGGCGGTCCAATTGCCCGCCGTCTGGCTGTTGTCGGCCGTGACGGTCTGCGTGTTCGGTGTCGCGCCGAGGTTCACGCCGGTGGCCTGGGGCGTGCTGATCGGCTTTATCGCCCTGTACCTGATCGGGTCGCTGGCCCAGTTCCCGCAGTGGTTGCTCGACCTGGAACCCTTCGCGCACATCCCGAGAATTGGCGCCGATTTCACCGCCGTGCCCTTGCTATGGCTACTGGCCCTCGACGTAGGGTTAGTGGTTCTGGGTGCCTCGGCTTTTCGGCGCCGCGATCTACGCTGCTAGGAGCGTGATGAAAACCGGGATCCGCGTGACGACGACATCGCTCGGGGGCATTCTCTCGTGGGTTTTGATCCTGCTCTTGCCGGCGGGCACGCTGCACTACTGGCAGGCGTGGGTCTTCATCGCCGTGTTCACGCTGGCGACCATCGTGCCCACGATCTACCTGAGTCGGGCCAACCCCGCGGCCCTGCAGCGGCGCATGCGTGCGGGCCCGCGGGCCGAACCCCGAACCGCGCAGAAATTCATCATCACCGGCTCGTTCCTGGGGCTGTTCGCGACGATGGTGTTCAGCGCGCTCGATCATCGCTTCGGCTGGTCGTCGGTGCCGCCCTGGTTGTCGCTGGTCGGTGACGTGCTGGTGGCGACGGGCCTCGGGATCGCCATGCTGGTGATCGTCCAGAACAGCTACGCGGGCGCCACGGTCACCGTCGAAGCGGACCAGACCCTGGTGTCCGGCGGCCTCTATAAATTCGTGCGCCATCCGATGTACGTCGGAAACGTGATCATGATGATCGGTATCCCCTTGGCGCTGGGCTCCTACTGGGGGCTGCTGTTCGTCATTCCCGGCACCATCGTGCTCACGCTGCGCATTTTCGACGAGGAAAAGCTTCTCTTTCACGAATTGCCCGGCTACCGCGAATACGCCGAGCGCGTGCGCTATCGGTTGGTTCCCTACATCTGGTAGCCCACCGCGCCTAGGGTATTGGCGTGGCGCGCAACCGGCCGCCGGCCCTGGTCCGCCCGTGGCGACGGCCCGGCGGGCCGCGGTACGCGCTGAGCAGGATTCGCGGCATCGCCAGACCACCCGTCACCGTGTCCGACCCGCCCGCCGACCTCGAGGTCGAGCGTGACCTCGCCGTCGCCACGCGCGACGGAACGACGTTGCGGATCAACGTGTTTCGTGCCGCCGGCACCGCAGCACGGCCGGTCGTCCTCAGCATCCACCCCTACGGCAAGGACAACCTGCCGCAGCGGCGCGGCGACAAGGGGACGTTCTCCGCGCAGTACCGGGCGCTGCGCCAGCCGCGGCCGGTGACCTTCTCGGCGCTGACCGGTTGGGAGGCGCCCGACCCGGCATGGTGGACCGCGCAGGGCTTCGTCGTGGTCAACGCCGACTCACGCGGTTGCGGGCACTCCGACGGCACCGGGAGCCTGTTGTCGCGGCAAGAGGCCGAAGACACCTACGACCTGGTGGAGTGGCTCGCCGGCCAACCCTGGTGCGACGGCGACGTCGTCATGCTCGGGGTGTCCTACCTGGCCATCAGCCAGTACGCCGTCGCGGCGTTGCAGCCCCCGGCGCTGCGAGCGATCTGCCCGTGGGAAGGCTTCACCGACGCCTACCGCGACCTGACGTTTCCCGGCGGCGTCCGGGAGCGCGGCTTTACCCGCATGTGGTCGCGAAACGTGCGACGCGCGACGCGGCAGACCTACGACCTCGAACGCATGCAGGACGTCCACCCGCTGCGTGACGAGTTCTGGCGCGCGCTGGCACCGGACCTGGCCTCGATCACGGTGCCCATGCTGGTGTGCGGGAGCTTCTCCGACCACAACCTGCACAGCCGCGGCTCCATCCGCGCGTTCACGCACGGCGGGTCCGGCCACGCCCGGCTCTACACGCATCGGGGCGGCAAGTGGGCCACCTTCTATTCCGAGGCCGCGCTCGCCGAGCAGCTGACGTTCTTCCGCGGTGTGCTCGACGGCGCGGCGCCCTCGCGCAGCGTGCGCCTGGAGGTACGCGAGGACCGCGACACCGTCGCGGCGGTACGCGAAGAGGCCGACTGGCCGTTGTCCCGAACCCGTTGGCGGCCACTATATTTGGTCAACAGCGGGTTTTTGGCCCCCGAACCTCCCTCGCACCCCGGCAGCGTATCTTTCGGAACACGTTCGCACGCAGCGGCTTTCACCTGGACGGCGCCCGACGACATCGAGCTGACGGGACCGATGGCCGCCCGGTTGTGGGTCGAGCTGAGCGGCTGCGACGATGCGAACCTGTTCGTCGGGGTAGAGAAGTGGCGCGGGGGCCGTTTCGTCGGATTCGAGGGCTCGTATGGCTACGGTCGCGACCGGGTGAGCACCGGCTGGCAGCGAGTCGCGCTGCGCGGCCTGGATTCCGCGCTTTCCCGCCCGGCCGAACCCGTCTCCGCCGGCACCGATCCTCGGCCAGTCTCGGCCGGCGAGGTGGTCGAGGTCAACGTCGCGCTCGGCCCGTCGGCGACGCTATTTCGCGCCGGCGAGCAACTGCGCCTGGTGGTCGCCGGGCGCTGGTTGTCTGCGAGAAGCCCGCTGACGGGCCAATTCCCGGCGGCCTACCCGGGCTCACCGCGGGGGCGCATCACCCTGCATTGGGGCCCGGATCGCGGCGCGCACCTGCTGGTCCCGGAGATCCCCTAGGCCGCCGAGCTGACACAAAAGCACCCGACACGCCGGAGAATTCGGTGCTTTTGCGTCTGCTCGCGGAGCGACGGCGCCCTAGATCCAGACGCCCTTGCCCACCGCGACCACGCCGCCGGCGCTGATCGCGAAGCGCTCCCGGTCCTTCTCCAGATCCACTCCGACCATCTCGCCCGGCCCCACGACGACGTTCTTGTCCAGGATCGCGTGGCGCACCACCGCGCCACGGCCGACCCGGGCGCCGGGCATGATCACGCTGCCCTCGACGATCGCGCCGTCGTCGACCACCACGTTGGACGACAGCACCGAGTTGCGCACCGAGGCGGCCGAGATGATGCTGCCGGCGCCGACCACCGACTCCTGCGCGGACCCGCCGTTGACGAACTTGGCCGGCGCCAGGTTCTCCGACTCGCCGCGGATCGGCCAGCGCTTGTTGTACAGGTTGAACACTGGGTGCACCGACACCAGGTCCATGTGCGCGTCGTAGAACGCGTCCAGCGTTCCGACGTCCCGCCAGTAGGCCCGGTCACGATCGGTGGCGCCGGGCACCTCGTTGTCGCTGAAGTCGTACACCGCGGCCATCCCGTCATCGACCAGTCGCGGGATGATGTCGCCGCCCATGTCGTGATCGGAATGGTCGTCGTCGGCGTCCGCGCGGATCGCGTCGATGAGCACCTTGGTGGTGAAGATGTAATTGCCCATCGACACGAACGTCGTCTCGGGGTCATCCGGCGTACCGGGCGGATCGAGCGGCTTCTCCACGAATTTGCGGATGCGACCGGACTCGTCGGAGTCGATGCAGCCGAACGCGGTGGCCTCGTTGCGCGGCACCCGGATGCCGGCGACCGTCGCGCCCGCCCCGCTGTCGATGTGGAACCGGACCATCTGCTCGGGATCCATCCGGTACACGTGGTCGGCACCGAAAACAACTATGTAGTCGGGGTCTTCGTCGTAGATCAGATTGAGCGACTGGTAGATCGCGTCCGCCGAACCGGTGTACCAGCGCGGACCGAGTCGCTGCTGCGCGGGCACCGGCGTGATGTATTCACCGGCTAGACCGGACAACCGCCAGTTCTGCGAAATGTGACGGTCCAGTGAATGCGACTTGTACTGCGTGAGAACGCAGATCCGTAAATAGCGGGCGTTGACGAGGTTGGACAGCACGAAGTCGATGAGCCGATAGGCGCCCCCGAAGGGAACCGCGGGCTTGGCGCGATCCGCGGTCAGCGGATACAGCCGCTTGCCCTCACCGCCGGCCAGGACGATGCCCAGCACGTGTGGTGCTTCCCTCATGGTGTCAAACCTATCGGCCGTTGCGAGACGCTGCCAGGGGGACGGGGCTATTGCCCGCGTTCTGTAGGGCTGTCCGTCAAGGTATTTGGCGGTGCCCGCAAACAGACCGTGCCGCCCGACTCGCGCGCCCCGTCGCCCCCGAACTACCGTGCGGGTATGCGGGTGGCGATGATGACTCGGGAATACCCCCCAGAGGTCTACGGAGGGGCGGGAGTCCACGTCACCGAACTCGTCAGCCAGCTGCGCCGGCTGTGCGCGGTGGACGTGCATTGCATGGGCGCTCCCCGCCCGGGCGTCGCGGGAGTGCACGTGCACCAGCCCGACCCACGGTTGCAGGGCGCCAACGCGGCGATGACGACGCTGTCCGCCGACCTGACGATGGCCGACGCGGCATCGGCGGCCACCGTCGTGCATTCGCACACCTGGTACGCCGGCATGGCCGGGCACCTGGCCGCGCTGCTCTATGACGTCCCGCACGTGTTGACCGCGCATTCGCTCGAACCCCTGCGCCCGTGGAAGGCCGAACAACTCGGCGGGGGCTACCGGATCTCGACCTGGGTCGAACACACCGCGGTGCTGGCCGCCGACGCGGTCATCGCGGTCAGCTCGGCCATGCGCGAGGACATCCTGCGCGTCTACCCCGCGCTGGATCCCGGTGCCGTGCACGTCATCCGCAACGGCGTCGACACCGACGTCTGGAGCCCTGCGGCCCCACCGCCGGCCGGGTCGATGCTGGCCGCGCTCGGCGTCGATCCGGCCCGTCCCGTGGTGGTGTTCGTGGGTCGCATCACCCGGCAGAAGGGGCTCGCGCACCTGGTGGCGGCCGCCCACCGATTCAGCCCCGAGGCGCAGGTGCTGCTGTGCGCCGGGGCGCCCGACACCCCCGAGATCGCCGAGGAGATTCGGGAAGCGGTCGCCCGCCTGGCCCGCGACCGCACCGGTGTCTTCTGGATCCGAGAAATGCTGCCCATCGGTGAATTGCGCGAAATCCTGTCGGCTGCATCGGTTTTCGTGTGTCCATCAGTGTATGAGCCATTGGGCATCGTGAATTTGGAGGCAATGGCCTGCGGGGCCGCCGTGGTGGCCTCGGATGTGGGCGGGATCCCGGAGGTGGTCGCCGACGGGCTGACCGGGACTTTGGTGCATTACGACCCCGCCGATGTGGCGGGCTATCAGGCGGGATTGGCCGAGGCGGTCAACGAGCTCATCGCCGACGGCGAAAAAGCGCAGCGCTACGGCAAGGCAGGACGCCAACGCTGCGTCGAGGAGTTCTCGTGGGCCCACGTCGCCGAGCAGACCCTGGAGATCTATCGGAAGGTGTGTGCGTAGCACCGCCGACTCTTGTTCGGCGGCAAGCCCTAGCTGGAGCTCGTGACGCCCTTGAGTTCGTCACCGAGGGCAGCCGCTTCGTCGGGCGTCAGCTCGACGACCAGTCGACCTCCACCTTCAAGTGGTACCCGCATCACGATGCCGCGCCCCTCCTTCGTTGCTTCCAGAGGACCGTCTCCGGTCCGGGGCTTCATCGCCGCCATCGAGTGCTCCCTCCAGGTTCGAGCTGGCCCGCCCGCGCGGACCTGGTCGGCGCCGAGCACGCCCCGCCAGCGAACTTCAAGCCATGCCCGGCATCGAACTGACTTATCACCCCTCCATTGTTCCCTATCGAGGTCACCCCTTGTACAAAGACCCACAACTGTGTGCTCAGGGGGCGGTCGCGGGCACCCAGCAACCACGGATGTGGTCGTCGACCATGCCGGTTGCCTGCATCAACGCATAGGCGGTTGTCGGACCGACGAAGCGGAACCCGCGCCGCTTGAGCTCACGCGCCATGGCCTTCGATTCGTCGGTGGCCGAGGGAATTTGGGATGTATCGGCCGGGCGTGACCGCGGCGACGGCGCAAACGACCACAGCAGCTCCGCCAGGTCCGCCGGAGTTCCCAGCTCCGCGGCCGCGCGCGCGTTGGCGATCGTCGCGTCGATCTTGGCGTGGTTGCGCACGATTCCCTGATCCGCCATCAGCCGCTGCACGTCGTCGTCGGTGTACTCGGCGACCGTTTCGATGTCGAACCCGGCGAACGCGCGCCGGAAATTTTCCCGTTTGCGCAGGATGATCAGCCACGACAGGCCGCTCTGAAAGGCCTCCAGGCTCATCCGCTCGAACAGGCCCACCCCGTCGCGCAGCGGGCGACCCCACTCCTGGTCGTGATAATCGCGGTACATCTCGAAGTCCGGCCCGGGCCGAATGGACGCCCAGCCGCACCGCACCAGCTCGTCTTCGCTCACATTGAGTCCTGACGATCCTCGCCCTCGCCGGGTTCCGCCGAATCGTCCTCGGTGTCCTGTTCGGCGGCGGGCGCGGCGTGCACCGCGGCCAGCTGGCCGCGCAGGGCCTCCAGCTCGCGGGCGAGCCGATCCAGCACCCAATCCACCTCGCTGGTCTTGTATCCGCGCAGCACCTGGGTGAACTTGACGGCATCGACGTCGGAGCCGGTCACCCCGTAGGCGGGCAGCACCGTTGCCGTCGTCCCCCGAGGCAGGGGCGGCAGCTGCTCACCGCGACCGAACAACAGGCTGGCCGCGCCGAACAAGACGATCGCCACCAGCACCAGCACCACCAGGTACAGCAACACCAACGCCACGGGATCGATATTGCCCTATGCCGCCGACACGGCGATGCCCAGCGTGACCGTGGCGACGGCTATCGGGGCCTGATCACCTGCATCGGCGGCCGGTCCGCCAGCGACACCGGCGAAGTCTGCTGGGTATAGCCCTCGCCGTCGGGGCCGACGGCGACGAACTGGGTCAGGCCGACCCCCGAATCCGGGATCCCGCAGCGCGACAGCAGGGTCGCGATGACCTGACGGCTCATCGCGCCCAGCTCAGCCAACGGCCGGTTGCGGTGGGCCCGAACCCCCAAGTTGACCTGGGCGATCGCGTCCAGACCCAGCCGGTCGAAGGTGTCCACCAGCAACCCGATCTCCACGCCGTAGCCCGGGGCGAACGGCACCGAGGTCAGCAACTCGCGGGTGGCCGCGTATTCACCGCCCAGCGGCTGCAGCACCCCGCCCAACTCGGGCCGCAGCGCCGCGAGCAACGGCCGGGCGACCAGCTCGGTGACCCGCCCCCCGCCGGTGGCGCCCGCGCTGCCACCCACGTCGGCGACGTTGAGGGGACGCCGGTAGAAGCTCTTGACCAGGTGCACGTCGCGGGAGGATGGGCCGGTGAGCAGCGGTCCGACCAGCCACGGCACGAACATCGGGTGGGGGTTGACCAGGTCGGAGTCGACGAACACGACGATGTCGCCGCGCGTGGCCGCCAGCGACCGCCACAACGCCTCGCCCTTGCCGGGCCGTATCGGCACCTCGGGCAGCGCCTGCTCGCGGCTGACCACGCGGGCGCCGGCGGCGACGGCCCGGATCTCGGTGTCGTCGGTGGAGCCGGAGTCCAACACGATCAGCTCGTCGACCAGCCCATCGACCAGCGGCGAGATGCTTTCGATCACCGACTCGATGGTTTCTTCCTCGTCGAGCGCGGGCAGCACCACCGAAACGGTCCGCCCCGCCTTGGCCGCCTCCAGTTCGGCGACGGTCCAGCTCGGACGGCTCCAGCTGCGGTCGGCCAGCCAGGTGTCCCCGGGCCTCGCGGCGAGCATCCCGTCGCTGGCGAGGTCACCCGCGACCAGGTCCGACATCGTCATGCGAGCCCCCTCACCGTGCGGGTCGGCGGGCGTGTCCCCTGGATGGAGGCCACCATTTCCAGCACCCGGCGGGTGGCGGCGACCTCGTGCACGCGGAACATCCGCGCACCGGCGGCCGCGGCCAGCGCGGTGGCCGCCAGCGTTCCCTCGAGCCGCTCGGTCAATTCCACACCCAGAGTCTCCCCGACGAAGTCCTTGTTACTCAAAGCCATGAGCACGGGCCACCCGGTATTAACGAGATCGCCGACGTGGCGCAACAGCAGCAGCCCGTGGAAGGTGTTCTTGCCGAAGTCGTGGGTCGGGTCGATCAGCACCCGGTCGCGGGCCACACCGCACGCCACCGCCCGCTCGGCGGCGGCGGTGACCTGGGCGATCACGTCGTCGACCACGCCGCGCGTGGTGGTTCCGTAGTTCACGCGGAAGGGGCGGGTGCGGGGCTGCGCGTTGCCGGTGTGCGAACACACCAGACCCGCGCCGAACTCCGCGGCGACTTCCGGCAGGGCGGGGTCGACACCGGCCCAGGTGTCGTTGATCAGGTCCGCCCCGGCGGCGCAGGCCACCTTGGCGACCTCGGATCGCCAGGTATCGGCGCTGATCACCTGGCCGGGATAGGCGTCGCGGAGCCATTCGATGAAGGGCACCAGCCGGGCGATCTCGGTGTCGGCGTCGACCTCTTGGCCCGGGCCGGCCTTGACGCCGCCCACGTCGATGACATCGGCGCCGTCGGCCACGGCTTGGCGCACGGCCGACCGGGCGGCCTCGTCGCTGAAGGTCGCGCCCTTGTCGTAGAACGAGTCCGGGGTGCGGTTGATGATCGCCATGATCAGCGCGCGATCGCCTGCGACCGGGCGGCCGCACAGCATCGATCGGCCGGCCGACGCCGACACTGTCGAGCGGCCGGCTGACTCCGGCGATGTCGCTTGCACACGTATATGGTGCCCGGTCACCGGGTCGGCCGCGGCTCGGGGATGCGAGTGTGCGACCAACGGCACACTCGGCGCCGAGTGCGCGGCTCGCCGCACCGTCGGCGCAGGCGACCAGCGTCGGCCCTACGGGCGCTTACCCTCGGCTACCTCGTCGGGGTACTCGTCGTAGAACGGCACATAGCCGTCGTCGCGTCCGGCCAGTACGTACAGCGGATCCTCCACGTCGGAACCGTAGGCCTGCTCGCGCAACTCCACCTTGCGGCTCTTGAAGGTCGTGGTCTGCTCGATCGACTCGACCACCCGCACGAACAGCGGCAGCGCGTAGCCGGGCAGCTGCTCGTAGACGGCACGGGCCAGCGACTTCCCGTCGAACTCGGCGCCGTCGCGCAGCTTGACCGCGGCCATCCCGGCGCGACCGCCCGTGCGCGGCACCTCGACCCCGAAGACCGTGCAGTCCTCGACGGAGTCGTCGGATGCCAGCGCCGCCTCGACCTGCGTGGTGGCGACGTTTTCGCCCTTCCAGCGGAAGGTGTCACCGAGCCGGTCGACGAACGCGGCATGCGCCAGGCCCTGCGGGCTCATCACGTCGCCCGTGTTGAACCAGCAGTCGCCCTCACGAAAGGCGTTGCGCACCAACTTCTTTTCGCTCGATTCGGGGTCGGTGTAGCCGTCGAAGGGCTGTAGCCGGTTGACCGGGCTGAGCAACAGGCCCGGCTCCCCGGCCGGCACCCGGCGCACGCGCCCGTCGTCGCCGCGCAGCGGCGCGCCGGTGTCGGGGTCGTACTCGACGTAGGCCAACGGCGTCGGCGAGATGCCGGTGGAGCGCGGCACGTTGAAGATATTGATGAACGCGGCGTTGCCCTCGCTGGAGGCGTAGAACTCGCAGACGCGCGCGATCCCGAACCGTTTGGTGAACTCGTCCCAGATCTCCGGGCGCAGGCCGTTGCCGGCGATCAGTCGCACCTTGTGCGCGCGGTCGGTCGGCTTGGCGGGCTGATTGAGCAGGTAGCGGCACACCTCGCCGATATAAATGAACGCCGTGGCCTCGTTGGCGATCACTTCGTCCCAGAACTTCGACGCCGAGAACGAGCGGCCCAGTGCCAGCGTCGCCCCTGACGTGATCACCGACGACAGCGCGACCGTCAGCGCGTTGTTGTGGTACAGCGGCAGGCAGCAGTACAGCGTGTCGGATGCTTTCAGCCGGAGCCCCATGCCCCCGAACGCGGCCAGCGCCGCCAGCCACCGGCGATGGGTCATGATGCTCGCCTTCGGGAATCCGGTTGTGCCCGAGGTGAAGATGTAGAACGCGGTGTCTCTGGCGCGGACCGCCGACGCGGACGCCGGGTTGGTGGCCGGAGCGCTGAGGGCGAACCGCTCCAGGTCTTCGACGGTCAGCGTCTGGGTGCCGGCCGAGCCGCCGCACTCGGCCACGGCGCTGACGAGATCGGTCTCGGCGATGAGCACCTTGGCTTCCAGCAGGCCGAGGCTGTGCGCGAGCACCTCGCCGCGCTGGTGGTAGTTGAGCATGCCGGCGACCGCGCCGCACTTGACCGCGGCCAGCATGGCCAGCACGGTGTTGGGCGAGTTGCGCAGCATGATGGCGACGACGTCGCCCTGGCCGACGCCGCGCGCGGCCAGCACCGCGGCGTATCGGTTGGCGGCCGCGTTGGCGTCGCGGTAGGTCAGCTGCTGGTCGCCGAAGCGCAAGAAGACCCGGTCGCCGTAGCGGGCGGCGCGCTCCTGGAACACCGTGCCGATCGATTTCTTCGACCCCGGCTGGGCGAGCAGCCCGGTCAGCATCCCTCGCGCGATCACCGGCAGGTCGGCCAGCACGGCCGGCACCCGGGACGCGATGTCGGTCAGTTTGACCGCCGTGCGTGCTCCCCCGTCACGATCGGACACGTGATCCCCTCGATTCGTCTCGAAAGTCAAGCTCGGCGGACAGCCTAGTAGGGGCTAGGACCTTCTAGGACCGGCCGGCGGCCTCAGCCGGGCGCGCACGCGTCCAGCGCGGCGCTCACCTTGTCGACCAGCACCAATCGGTCCATCGCCACCTGGGAGACGTAACCGCTGTCCAGCAACCCGCACAACCACGTCCACAGCCCCTCGTAGTGGCCCACGGGATCGAGCAGCACGATCGGTTTGTCGTGCAGACCGAGGTAGGCCGTCGTCCAGGTGTCGAGCAACTCGTCGAGGGTGCCGATGCCGCCCGGCAGCGCAATGAATGCGTCGGCGCGGTCCTCCATGATCTGCTTGCGCTCATGCAGGGTGTCGCTCACGATCAACTCGTCGGCGTCCGCGTCGGCGATCTCGCGACGCATCAAGATCTGAGGGATGACACCGACGGTCCGGCCGCCGCGCGCCCGCGCCGCGCTCGCCACCGCGCCCATCGCCGAAACACGGCCACCGCCCCACACCAGCGTCCAGCCTCGCTCCGCGATCGCCTCACCGAGTTCTGCAGCGACACCGAGCAATTCGGGATGCTGCGGACCAGACGCGCAGTACACACACACCGCCCATTCGCGGGCCGAATCGCGTTCCCCGGGCATATCCGCCAAAGGTAGACCAACCGTGATCGCCCCTCATATCTGGGGCTTTCGCCGTGCCGACCGACCCATGCGCCATAAAATCCGGCAGTGCCGATTCGATGGAACGTCCCCCACCACGCGACGGCCTCAGAACGGCTGGATGCGGCGTTGGCCGACGGGGGCCGGGGAGCGGCGGTGTTGGGGCCCGACGGTGTCGGCAAATCCACCTTGGCCCGCGTGGCCGCCGAGCACTTCGCCGGTCAGCACCCCGACACGCTCATCCGCTGGGTCACCGGCACCCCGACCGAACGCGCGGTCCCGTTCGGGGCCTTCAGCCACCTGGTGCAGATCGCCGACATCGGCAAGCCGGCGGCGCTGCTGCGGGCCGCGCGCGCCTCGCTGGGCGGCGATGACCTGCTGCTCGTCGTCGACGACGCCCAACACCTGGACGTGCTCTCGGCCACCCTGGTCTACCAGCTGGCGCGGTCCGGAGCGGCGCGGCTGATCGTCACCGCCCGCGCCGACTCCTCCCCCCATGCGATCGCCGCGCTGTGGAGCGACGGCCTGCTCGACCGGCTCGATATCGAGCCGGCCGGCGGAACCACGCCGCCCGCGGAGGTCGACGCCTTCCTCGCCGAGTTGCCCGCACCGGCGCGGTCGGTGATGGAGTACCTCGCCGTCTGCGAGCCGCTATCCCTCACCGATCTGACCGTCCTGGCCGGCGACGGCGCGGTGGCCGACGCGGTGAAATGGGGTGCCGCCGAGACCCGGGTGCGCGGCGGGACCTCCGAGGACCCGGTCGTCTATACGGCCCACCCGCTGTTCGCCGAGCGAACGCTGGCCGCGCTCGACCCCGACGACGCACGACAACGACGCACCGAGCTGGTCACGCTGCTGTCGCAGCGTCCGTCCGACCATCTCAGCGATCGGCTGCGGCTGATGTCGTTGGCGATGGACAGCGACGTGCGCCAACGGCCCGCCGACGTCGTGGCCGCCGGGCAGCAGGCGCTGCGGCTGGGCGACATGGCGCTGGGCGAGCGGCTGGCCCGCGCGGCGCTGGAGCGCTCCGGGGGCCTCGCGGCGCGGCTCACGCTCGCGCACGCGCTGGGCTGGCAGGGCCGCGGCCGCGAGGCCGACGCGGTGCTGGCCGACGTCGACTCCACCGGCCTGACCGAAGCCGCGCTGATGGAGTGGGCCCTGCTGCGGGCGGCGAACCAGTTCTGGATGCTCGGCGAGCCGGAGCGGGCCACCGCGTTTCTGCGCACCGTCCGCACTCGCGTCGCGGACGCCGGCCCGCGGACCACCCTGGACGCGCTGAGCGCGACCTTCGCGATGAACGCGGGCAACGTCGGACACGCGGTCAAGGTCGCCGACGAGGTGCTGGCCTCGCCGTCCGCCGATGACCAGGCGGTGGCCTGGGCCGGCAGCGCGGCCGCGTTGTGCGCGGCGCGGCAGGGCCGATTCGGTGACGTCGAGCCGTTGGCGCAGCGCGCCCTCGGCGCCGAACATCCCGGGCTGCTGCGGTTCACGATCGGTCTGGGCCAGACGACCACACTGTTGTTGGCGGGCCGGCTCGACGAGGCCCGCCAGCTCGCCCGGCAGTTCACCGATTTCGCCGAACTGCAGCAGCCGGGCCGCGCGATCGGCGAGGTGCTGCTGGCGCATGTGTTGCTTGCCGGCGGCGAATTCGATTCCGCGGCGGCACTATTGACCCCGGCGACCGCCACCCTGGAACGCACCGGCTATTCGTGGGGGCCGCTGTCGCTGACGCTGCTGGCGACCGCGCTGTCCCAGCTGGGCGATACCGCCGCCGCGGCAAAAGCGTTGAGCAGGGCCGAATCCCGGCACGGCACCAAGTCGGCCCTGTTCGCGCCCGAGCTCGGGGTGGCGCGGGCCTGGCGGCTGGCGTTGATGCGCGATTCGCACGGCGCGGTGGCCGCCGCGCGCGAAGCCGCCCGCGCGGCCGAGCGCGGTGGGCAGCGGGCCGTCGCGGTGCGCGTCTGGCACGAGGCCGTGCGGTTGGGCGATAGCCGGGCCGCCGATCCGTTGGCCCGGCTCTGCGACGAGATCGATTGTGTCGTAGGCAGAATCGCGTTGGCCCACGCCCGAGCGCTCACCGCCGGCGACGCCGAGGCGTTGCGGGCGGTGTCGGACGAGCTGACGTCGATCGGGATGCAGGCGGCCGCCGCCGATGCCGCCGCCCAAGCGCGGCGGTGCGGCGCTTAGCCGCCCAGGTAGCGGCGCAGCATGTCCACCGCGGCGGTGATGTTGGCGACGGTGACGCGTTCGTCGCGCCGATGCGCCAAATTCGGATCGCCGGGGCCGAAGTTGACCGCCGGGATACCCAGCGCGGCGAACCGGGCGACGTCGGTCCAGCCGTACTTGGCGCGCACGTTGCCGCCCGCCGCCTCGACCAGGGCCTTGGCGGCGGGTTGGGACAGACCCGGCATCGCGCCGGCCGCCGCGTCGGTCTGTTCGATCTGCACGTCCAGCCCGGCGAGCACGTCGTGCACGTGTTGCAGCGCGTCGGGCACCGAGCGGTCCGGGGCGAAGCGGAAGTTGACCGTCACCGCGGCCGCATCGGGAATGACGTTGCCCGCCACCCCGCCGTCGATGCGCACGGCCGACAAGCCCTCACGGTAGGTGCAGCCGTCGATGTCCACGCTGCGCGCCTCGTAGGCGGCCAGCCGCTCGAGCACGGCCCCCAGCTTGTGAATGGCGTTGTCCCCCAACCAGGATCGCGCCGAGTGGGCGCGGGTCCCGGTGGCGCTGACGACGACGCGCAGGGTGCCCTGGCAACCGGCTTCGATATAGCCGCCAGTCGGCTCACCCAGAATGGCCACATCGGCGGACAGCCAGTCCGGCAGTTCGCGTTCGATGCGACCCAAACCGTTTGCCGCCGCGTCGATTTCCTCGCAGTCGTACATCACCAGCGTCAGATCGTGCACGGGTTCGGCGACGGTGGCGGCGAGGTGGAGGAAGACGGCGTCCCCGGATTTCATGTCGGCGGTGCCGCAGCCGTGCAGCTCGCCGCCGTCGCGACGGCTGGGCAGGTTTCCGGCCACCGGCACGGTGTCCAGGTGGCCGGCCAGCAGCACCCGCGACGGCCGCTGGTGTCGGGTTCGCGCCAAGACGGCGTTGCCGTTGCGGACGATCTCGAAGCCGGAGGTCTGGGCGCGCAGCGCGGCTTCGACCTCGTCGGCCAGGCGCGCTTCGTCTCGTGATTCGCTGGGAATGTCGACGAGCGCCGCGGTCAGCGCGATCGGATCCCCGCGTAAGTCCAGCACGGTCTCAGGGTAGTGGTTCACCGTTCACCGTGATGGCGAGCCGCCGGCGGAGCCGGCCGCAGCGGTTACACGAGCAACCGCGTGGGCATCACCGTCGGCTTGACCCCGTAACGCGGGCCCATGCCGTAGCCGCCGCGCCCGGCCGAGGCGACCGCCGGCATGCCCGTCGCCCACGTCGTGCGCGGCTCTTCGACCGGCGCGGTCCACCCCGAGCCCGCGGCCGTCGCGGCAGCGGGCGCGGGGGTGGCCGCGGACCAGGCGACCGGTGTCGACAAGCCGCCGACCGGGGCGGCCGAGCCCATGCTCGCCAGCACCGGCGCGGCGCCGACGCTCGCGGTGCTCGCCGGAGCCACCGCGCCCACCAAGGCGCCGCCTCCGACCGCGCCGCCCACATCGCCGGCGAAACCGGCGGAAGCCGCCGCGTCCAGAGTGTGGTTGTACAGGATGTTGGACACGATGGTGTTGAAGACGTTCCAGGACACGGCGTCGAAGCCGGCGTTGCCGACGCTGTTCACCACCGGGTTGCCCAGGAAGCTGTCCAATCCGCTCAGGCCGGACGGCGGGTCCAGAGGCGCCGCCAAAAGCCGGACCGCATCCGGCGTTCTGGACACGACCTGGTTGAGGCCGCTCGTCTGCGCGCCGGAGGCCGTGGCCTGGGAGACGGCCGCGGCTTGCGCGCCGAGCCCGCCCGGGTTGTTCGTCGGCGCCGGCGAGGTCAACGGGCTCAGCTTGCCGGCGGCCGCGGACGCGGCGGCGTAGCCATACATGGCGGCGGCGTCCTGGGCCCACATCTCGCTGTACTGCGCCTCGGTGGCCGCGATGGCGGCGGTGTTCTGGCCCAGGACATTCGTCGCGGTCAGGGCCGCGAGCTGAGCCCGGTTGGCCGCGATCAGCGGCGGCGGCACCGTCATCGCAAAGGCGGCCTCATAGGCGGCCGCCGACACCATGGCCTGGGAGGCGGCCTGCTGCAGCTGCGCGGCGGTGGTGTGCATCCAGGTCAGGTATGGCTCGACGGCGGTGGCCATCGCGGACGAGGAGGGGCCGATCCACTCCTCGCCGGTCAGGTTCGAGATCGCCGACTGGCTGGCCGAGGCGGTCGTACTCAATTCGTCGGCGAGGCTGCTGAACGCCGCCGCGGCGGCCATCATCGGCGCGGCCCCCGCCCCGGTGTACATGCGGAGGGAATTGACCTCGGGGGGAAGTGCTCCAAAGTCGAAAGACATTGCGTCGCTCCTGTTCTCTGCTGTGGTTCGGTAGGTGCTAGATCGCCGGCTTGGGCATGACGGTCGGCTTGACCCCGTAGCGCGGGGCGCCGAGGCCGTAGCCGCTGCGTCCGGAGGTGGCCATCGACGGCAGGCCGCCCGGCACGGTGGTCACCGGCGCGGCGTGGGGCGCGGCGCTGGTGAAGCCCGCGCCGACCAGCTGCCCCGGGGCGGGGCTCACGGACGGGACACCGCCGGCGGCCCAACTGGGCGGCACCGACAACGCGCCGATCGAGGGCCCGCGCCCCATGCTCGCCAGCATCGGCGCCGCACCCACGGCCGCCGGGGCGGCCGGTGCGGGTGCGCTCGACGTCGCTGACGCGAGTCCCGGATTGAAATTGGGGATTCCCGCGGCGCCGGCGACGGGGGCGAATTGCCCCTCGCCCAGGGTGATGAAGTCCGACGCGGCGGCGCCGACGTTCTGACCCCACCCGATCTCGGTCCCCAGGGCGGTGCTCCCCGGGGGCGGGTCGGTGACCGGGTCCGTGACGGCGTTCGGCGTGATTGCCTGCAATGCCGAGGCGCTGGTCGTCGCGCGGTTCGCGGTCTCGGTCTCGCCATAGGATCCGGCGCTGGTGTCGAGGTTCTGCACCATCGTCTGGTGGATCGCCTTCGCCTGGGCGCTGACCTGCTGGTACCAGGCGCCGTAGGCGGAGAACGTCGCGGCCTGCAGCGCCGACACCTCGTCGGCGGCCGCGGGGGCGATGCTCGTGGTGGGCGCCGCGGCGGCTGCGTTTTGGGCGTCCATCGAGGAGCCGAGCGCTTCGAGCATGCTCGCCGTGGCCAGGAGCGCCTCCGGCCGAGTGGTGACAAAGGACATGGTTTTCTCCTTCTCTCAACGAGCCGGCCCCTTGCGGACCCGCGCCGGTGGCTCTCCGCCAGGCCCAGGACGTGACCAGCCGATCCCCGGGAGCGAGGTACCCCGAAACGGCGAATTTCACGCGGTTGACCTGGCAAGACGGGGGACCTAGAAACGCACAATGCAGCGGCTGCGCAACCAGGCCTCCGAATCGCGTTGCGCGGGCCAGCTTTTCATACGCCGCCGCGAATACGGCCCGACGTGCCGGTGCACGCCGGAGATTGCGCAGCTGCTCGCGGCGTTTCTGGCTTTGCCCTGTCGGGGCGAAGGACCGGCGGGGCGGGCCGGCAAGTAACCTGACCGCCGTGACAAGAGCAGCAGGTGCCGAAGGGATAGGCCTGGCAACGTTGGCCGCCGACGGATCGATCCTCGACACGTGGTTTCCCGCACCGGAACTGACCGAGTCGGGCACGGGCGCCACGTCACGACTGGCGCTGTCCGACGTCCCCCCGGAACTGACCGCCCTGATCGGCCGGGACGACGACCGCGGCACCGAAACCGTCGCCGTGCGCACGGTCATCGGTTCGCTGGACGACGTGGCCGCCGACGCCTACGACGCCTACCTGCGGCTGCATCTGCTGTCGCATCGGTTGGTGGCGCCGCACGGGCTGAACGCCGGCGGCTTGTTCGGGGTATTGACCAATGTGGTCTGGACTAACCGCGGGCCCTGCGCCGTCGAGGGTTTCGAGGCCGTACGGGCCCGGCTGCGCCGCCACGGACCGGTGACGGTCTATGGCGTCGACAAGTTCCCCCGAATGGTCGACTACGTGTTGCCGACCGGGGTGCGCATCGCCGACGCCGACCGGGTGCGGCTCGGCGCCCACCTGGCCCCGGGGACGACGGTGATGCACGAAGGCTTCGTCAACTACAACGCCGGCACGCTGGGAGCCTCGATGGTGGAGGGCCGCATCTCGGCGGGCGTGGTGGTCGGCGACGGCTCCGATGTCGGCGGTGGAGCCTCGATCATGGGCACGCTGTCCGGCGGTGGCACCGAGGTCATTTCGATCGGCAAGCGGTGCCTGCTCGGCGCCAACGCCGGCCTGGGCATCTCACTGGGCGACGACTGTGTCGTGGAAGCCGGCCTCTATGTCACGGCGGGCACCAAGGTCATCACGCCCGAGGGCAAAGAGATGAAGGCCCGTGAGTTCTCCGGCGGCAACAACCTGTTGTTCCGGCGCAATTCGCTGAGCGGGGCCGTCGAGGTGGTGGCCCGCGGCGGCCAGGGCATCGCCCTCAATGAGGACCTGCACGCCAACTAACCGACCCCGAGGGCCGTGCCGTTGGTTTCGGGCAGCAGATAGGTGCACACTAGGCTGACCGACGTGAGGGCGGCCAGCATGAACCCGATCGCCCAGCTGCCGTACGTCGCCTGCAGGGTCCCGGCGATCAGCGGCGGCGAGGCGCTACCGACGATGCCGGCGAGGTTTTGCGCCAGCGCCGTCCCGCTGTAGCGGTAGCGGGTGGCGAACAGCTCGGGGATGAACGCGGCCGTCGGGCCGGAGCCGATCGCCGCCGCGGTGCACATGCCGACGATCCCCACCGCGTACCCCACGGGCCTGCCGGTGTTCAGCAGCGGCATCACCAGGAACGACCACAGCAAACAGCAGCTCCAACCCACCAGCATCATGCGGCGGCGCCCGATCCGGTCGCACAGAATGGCCGACACCGCCATGAACCCCATACTCGCGAACCCGCCCAGCGCGCCGACGAACCAGATGAAGTTGCGCGAATACCCCAGGTGGGAGTGCGCATACATCGCCAGGTAGGTGTGGGCCATGTAGATGAACCCCAACGCGCCGAGGATGCTGCCCGCGGCCAACGCGATCTCACGGCGTTGCAGCCGCAGCAGCTCCGCGAGCGGGGTTTTGGGTATCAACTCGCGCGCCTTCTCCTCCGCGAACACCGGGGTCTCCTCGATGTTCAGGCGCACATACAACGCGAGCGCGACCAACGCCCCGCTGAGCAGGAACGGCACCCGCCATCCCCACTGCAGAAACGCCGGACTGCCCTCGCCGATGGTGAGGTTCACCCCGAGAAAGGTTGCGCTGCTCAGCACGGCCGCGGTGCCACCGCCTATCAGGGTGAACACGCCGTACCGGCCGCGCTGGTCGGCCGGCGCGTATTCGGCGCTCAGCAACGCCGATCCCGCCCATTCGCCGCCGACGGCGAACCCTTGCAACAGCCGAAGCGCAACCAAGATCAGCGGGGCCGCCGCGCCGATCACCCCCGAGCTCGGGACCAGGCCCACGCACACCGTCGACAGGCCCATGATCAGCAGCGTGGCGACCAGGGTCTTCTTGCGCCCCAGCCGATCCCCGAAGTATCCGAACACGGCCGCGCCGATGGGCCGGGACGCGAAAGCCGTCGCGAACGTCCCCATCGAGGCGATGGTGGCGCTGGCTGGGCTGAGGTGCGGGAAGAACACCACCGGGAACACCAGTGCCGCCGCGGTCCCGTAGATCATGAAGTCGTAGAACTCGATCGCCGAGCCCACAAGGCAGGCGACCGCGATCCGCCGCATGGGCGTGGGTCCGGTTACGACGGTCGCGGCGGCGCCGGCGGGCGGTACGTTCCGTGCCATCACTCGTCCGACGGTAGGTGAAGGTTTGCGGTCGCGCTTGCGAGATAGCCTGGCAAATTCCTGCGCGTTGCCGACCGACCGTTCGCGAGCGTGCGTGTTTGTACGACGACACGCCCGCGCGGCGCGTACATCTGTGCACGCTCAGCCGTCGGACAGCAACTCTTTTTTGAGGACCTTGCCCATGGCGTTGCGGGGCAGCGCGTCGACGACGCGGACCTCGCGCGGCCGCTTGTGCACCGAAAGTTGTTGCGCGACATAGTTGATCAGTTCGTCGCCGCTGGCGGATCCTACGATGTAGGCGACGATGCGCTGACCCAGGTCCGCATCGGGCATCCCCACCACCGCGGCCTCCTCGACGCCTGGATGCCCCAGCAGCACCGTTTCGATCTCCCCCGCGCCGATGCGGTAGCCGCCGGACTTGATCAGGTCGACCGACTCGCGTCCCACGATGCGGTGCATCCCCCCACCGTCGATGACCGCGACGTCACCGGTGCGGTACCAGCCGTCGGTGTCGAACGCCTCGGCGGTGGCGTCCGGCCGGTTCAGGTAGCCGTCGAACATCATCGGACCGCGGACGTGGAGCTTTCCGACGCTCTCCCCGTCGTGCGGCACCGCGCCGCCGTCGTCGTCGAGCACCCGGGTCTGCACGCCGGTGAGCGGAAGGCCCACCCAGCCCGGGCGCCGCTCGCCGTCGGCCCGCGTCGAAATGGTGATCAGCGATTCCGAGGCGCCGTAGCGTTCGACGGGCTGGTGTCCGGTGAGGGCGGCCAACCGGTCGAACACCGGAACCGGCAGCGGTGCGCTTCCGGAGACCAGCAGTCGCGCCGGGCCCAGCGCCGTGGCGGCCGCCTCGTCGGCCCCGACCCGCGACCATACGGTGGGCACGCCGAAAAACAGCGTGCCGTCGAAGTCGGTGCGGGCCTGCGCATAGCCCTGCGGCGTCGGTTTCCCGGTGTGGATGAAGCGATTCCCGACCCGCAGCGAGCCGAGCAGGCCCAGCACCAGGCCGTGCACGTGAAAGAGCGGCAGGCCGTGCACCAGGACGTCGTCGGCCGTCCATTGCCAGGCTTCGGCCAGCGCGTCCAGATCGGCGGCGATCGCGCGCCGGCTCAGCACCACCCCCTTGGGCAGCCCGGTGGTGCCCGAGGTGTAGATGATCATCGCGGTGGCGTCGGGCGCGGGCTCGGGATAGCGGTGCCAGGAGCGGGCGTGCAGCCGCACGGGAATGTGCGGCAGCCCTTCGGGCGCCGAGTCTTTTGGGGGCGCTGCCCCAAGCCAGGCTTGCGCTCCGGAGTCGGTGAGCATGTGCCGGCGCTCGGCGGCGCCGACGTCGGCGGGCACTGGGACGAAGGGCACCCCGGCGATCAGGCACCCGGTGACGGCCAGCACGGTCGCGGCGGTCGGGGCCGCCAGGATCGCGACGCGGCCCGCGCCGCCCACCCGCTCGGCCACCGACGTCGCGGCACCAACCAGGTCGCTGCGGCTAAGCACGGTGCCGTCGATGCGCACCGCGTCGGCGACATCGGTGGCGGTCAGGGCCGAGGGATCAAGGGACGCCAGCAGCACGCCAGCAGGCTACCCGGCGCCCAATGAGGTCAGCTCCGCTCGTCCCAGATCTTCATCAGGGTGGACAGGATCTCCTCGCCGCGCCCCAGCCCGCCGAGGTGGCTTTCGCCCGGGAGCACGATCAGCTCGCAGTCGGGCAGCCTGGCCACGACGTGCTCGCCATGGGCGAACGGCACGATGTGGTCGCTGTCGCCATGCCACCAGCGCACCGGGACCTTGACCTCGTCGAGCCGGAATCCCCAGTCCCGGGTGAACAGGATGATGTCGTTGAACGGGGCCGCCAGCTGCTTGCGGCTGCCGTTGAGCAGGTCGTCGAGGAACATGGCCCCGAACTCGGGGCGGGTCAGCAGGCGGCGGTCGCCCTCGGGCGATATCGCGGCATACAAATACAGCGCGGGATTCGCGACCGGGCGGATCGCGCGGACCACCAGGCTCGCACCGATCCGCAGCGGGTCACCGCCGAGGCGCAGCAGCGGCGCCACCCGCTTGCCCAAATTCATCAGGCCGCTGGTGATCCCCTCGTCGCCGAGGAAGGGCGCGACGCCGCCGAGGATGCCGGCCGCCACGACCCGGTCGGACAGCACCGCGGCCGACGCGAGCGCGTACGGACCGCCGCCGGACAGGCCGATGACCGCCATATCGTCGATGCCGAGCGTGTCCGCGATGGTCCGCAGGTCCTCGGCGAACGCCCGGATGTTCTCGTACCGATGGGGCGTCGACGAGCCGATCCCCGGGCGGTCCAGCCCGATCAGCCGGATCCTGTGGTTCTCGGCGTACAGGCGGGCTTCCGTGGGGATCTGGCGGCGCGCGCCGGGGGTGCCGTGCAGCCAGAACACCGCGCGGCCCTGCGGGTCACCGAATTCGGCGAAGCCGATCTGGCGGTCTTCACCGACGGCGACGTTTCCTTCGAGTTTTGGGCGGGCGATCTCGATGGCCATGTCAGCAGCTTGGCACGCGACGCACGGTTTACCAAAGGCGCACCGGGGCGGTGCCCGACGGGCATGCGAAGGAGAAGCGTCCACGTGCGCCGGCGTCGTGTGCGGTCAGCGAGATGTTGCCGCCTACCAGCACGGCGACGCACCCGGCACGCACCGCGACGACGGAGGACCAGATGTGTGGAGAACGGAGCTAAAATGCTTGTGCCGGTCCATAATTGGATCCGCCGATGCGGGGTCGCGTCACGCGGGAACCCCGATGGCCATCGGCTCCATGTACTGGTGTAGCCCGCCGATGCCCCCGCCCTCGCGGCCCAGACCACTGAGTTTGAAGCCGCCGAACGGTGCGCCGCCCGGACCGCAGCCGTTGACCGCGATCTGTCCGGTACGGATGCGACGTGCGACGCCGACGGCACGGTCGACGTCGCCGCCCCAAACGGCCCCGGAGAGCCCGTATTGCGAATTGTTCGCGATGGCGACGGCGTCGTCGTCGTCGCGGTAGCGCAGCACCGTCAACACCGGGCCGAACACTTCCTCTTGCGCGATGGTCGAATTCGGCTCCACGCCGGTCAGAATCGTGGGCTCGAAGTAGAAGCCGACGTCCAGGCTGGCCGGACGGCTACCGCCGGTCACCAGCTTCGCCCCGTCGGCGAGCGCACCGGCGACGTGCGCAGCGACCCGGTCCCGCTGCGCCGCGCTGATGAGCGGGCCCATCTGCACGTCGGGATCGGTGGGATCGCCCACCTTGACCTCACGGGCCAGCGCGGCGAGCCGATCGACGACGTCGTCGTGCAGCGAGTCGGGAAGCAGCAGACGGCTGTGCAGGATGCACGCTTGTCCGGCGTGCAGCGAACAACAGTCGAAGAGCATCTGCTGCAGCATTTCGTCGGTGACCTCGGCGTCGTCGAGGATGATGCTCGCGGACTTGCCGCCGAGCTCGAGCAGGATCCGCTTCATCGTGTCGCCCGCGGCGGACATAACCTGCCTGCCGACCACCGAGCTGCCGGTGAAGCTCACCATGTCGATCCGCGGATCGGTGGTCAGCAGCTTGGCCGCCTCGACGCCGGACGGGGTGACGACATTGACCACGCCCGCCGGGATGTCGGTGTGCTCGTGAATGATTCGCGCGAGCGCCAGCCCGGCCAGCGGGGTCAGTGGCGAGGGCTTGAGCACGACGGTATTGCCCGCGGCCAGAGCATGATTCAGCTTCATCACGTTGAGACAGTGCGGGAAGTTCCACGGCGTCAGCACCGACACGACACCCAGCGGCTCATGACGCAGCAACGTGGTCCCGGCGCCCATCCCGCTGACCTCTTGGTCGGTCAGCTGGGTGGCCAGCTGGGCGGCGTGCAGGGACATGAACCCGGCGCCGTCGATCTGCATGAGGCGTTCGTTGGCAATGCAGCCCCACTCCACTTGGGACAGTGCGAAGAAGTCATCGGCGTGTTTACTCAGCGCGTCGCCCAGTTGGTTGAGACATCCGGCGCGCTCTTCGGCGCTCATGGTGCGCCAGGGTCCGCTGTCGAAAGCGCGGCGCGCGGCGGCGATCGCGTCGCCGACCTGGGCGACGCTGGCGTCGGGCGCGGCGGCGATCGCTTCCTCGGTGGACGGAGAAATGTCGTCGTACCGGCCGTCTTGCGGGTCGACCCAGTTGCCATCGATGTAGAGCTGATAGGACTGAACAAGAGCAGGCGAATCGGCCATGGGCTTCCTCCGGTCATCTGATCACTTGGTGTACCCGTCCCGGCGGCCGCCGTCAATCATCATTTGCGCGAATTCCGGAGCTCCTCGCGCACTTTGCTGTTGTATTGACAGCATGCGACGGCGCAGAGTACACACAACTCGCGAGACAGATCGCGTCAATCTGTCGGATCAAGGTGTCCTGCGAGAGGGGCTTGCTACGTGACCGACCCAGAAACCGTCAGCGCCAAGGTGCAGGCCCTCGTCGGACAGCCGACCGGTGGCACCGGAAAGCCCTCGCTGGCACCGGACCCGGTGAACCAGCCGATGATCCGGCACTGGGCGTACGCGATGGCCGACATGAACCCGGTATATCTCGACCCGGAGTTCGCGGACTCGTCGCGGTTCGGTGGCATCGTGTCCCCGCCGGTGATGCTACAGACGTGGACGATGCCGTCGCCGATACTGGAGGGAATCGGCGATCGGGGTGGGGCGCCTATCGAGATCAAAAGCAACCCAACGGAATTCCTCGATGAGGCCGGCTACACCAGCACGGTGGCGACCAATTCGGAGTTCGAGATCGAGCGTTACCCGCGGCTGGGCGATGAGATCAGCGCGACGACGGTCTACGAAGCGGTCTCCGACGAGAAGAAGACGGCACTGGGCACCGGCTTCTTTCTGACGTGGCTGACTACTTACACGGACCAGAACGGCGAAGTGTTGGGGCGGCAGCGATTCCGGGTGCTGCGATTCAGGCCGGCAAACTGATGGCCGCCCGTCTGGCGCCGGCGATCACCGGCGACACCGAGTTCTTCTGGAATGGATTGCGGGAGAACAAACTCCTGATTCAGCGTTGCGCCGGCTGCGGGCAGCTGCGCCACCCGCCCCGCCCGATGTGCCCGCACTGCCGTTCGCTTGAGTGGGACGCGATCGCGTCATCCGGCCTCGGCACGGTGTACAGCTACGTGATGCCACACGAGCCCAAGTTTCCGTTCTTCGACTATCCCTACGTCGTCGCGCTGGTGGAACTTGAGGAAGGAGTACGGCTGGTATCCAACCTGACCGGCATCGATCCCGCCGACGTGACAGCCGGATTGGCCGTCGAGGTCTACTACCAGACATTCGATGACGGCCTGGTGCTGCACCAATTCCGGCGCCGCGGCTAGGTGCGGGCATGGATATCAACTTTCGCGGTCCGGCTTCGGCGCCACCGGCCGACCTTGGCGCAATCTCCTCGAAGGGACAGGCATGACGACCACCACGAAGCACACCACCACCTTGCGATGGCAGGATATCGCGGTGGGTGACGAGGTCACGCCCCTCGAAATCCCGATCACCACAACGATGATCGTCGCCGGCGCGATCGCCACCCGTGACTTCATGCCGGTGCACCACGACCGTGACTACGCCAAGCAGCAGGGCTCACCCAACTTGTTCATGAACATCCTGACCACCAACGGTTACTGCGTGCGGTTCCTCACCGACTGGGCAGGGCCCGAGGCGATGGTCAAGAACCTGTCGATTCGCCTGGGCGTGCCGTGCTTTCCGGACGATCCACTGCGGTTCGCCGGCAGCGTCACCGGTAAGAGCGAGGGCACGGGGGGCGAGAACTTCGTCGAGGTGACCTTTGCGGGGGCCAACAGTCTGGGCGATCACGTTTCGGGCACTGCGGTGCTCAGCCTGCTCGACGGTGCCGCCTCATGAGCAGGATGCTGCCGGGCGCGGCGGCGATCGCCGGGATCGGTCAGACGGAGTTCTCCAAGGAATCCGGGCGCAGCGAACTGCAATTGGCGTGCGAGGCGGTCAGCGCCGCGCTGGATGACGCCGGCCTGATGCCCGGCGACGTCGACGGCATGGTCACGTTCACCATGGATTCCAGCGACGAGATCGACATCGCCCGCAACGTCGGCATCGGTGACCTGAGCTTCTTTTCCCGGGTTCACCACGGCGGAGGCGCAGCCGCCGGCACGGTGGTGCACGCGGCGATGGCGGTCGCCACCGGCGTCGCCGACGTGGTGGTGTGCTGGCGCGCCTTCAACGAACGCTCCGGGTTCCGGTTCGGCGGCAGCGGACGCAGCATGGCTGAAACCCCATTGTTCATGGCGCATTACGCGCCGTTCGGGCTGCTCACTCCCGCGGCCTGGGTCGCGATGCACGCCCAGCGGTACATGTCGACGTACGGCGTCACCAACGAGGACTTCGGCAGGATCGCGGTGGTTGACCGCAAACATGCGGCGGCAAACCCCGACGCCTGGTTCTACGAGCGTCCGATTACGTTGGAAGATCATCAGAATTCGCGCTGGATCGTCGAACCGGTGCTGCGGTTGCTCGATTGCTGCCAGGAGAGTGACGGCGGTGTCGCGCTCGTCATCACCAGCGCCGAACGCGCCCGCGACCTGCGGCAGCCGCCCGCCGTCATCACCGCGGCCGCGCAGGGTGCCGCCGCCAACGGCGAGATGATGACCAGCTACTACCGCGAGGACATCACCGGTCTCCCGGAGATGGGGGTGGTCGCCGAAAGGCTGTGGCGCGATTCGGGCCTCAAACCGCAAGACATCCAAACCGCCTTCATCTACGACCATTTCACGCCGTTCGTGTTCACTCAGCTCGAAGAACTCGGCTTCTGCGGGCGCGGCGAGGCCAAAGACTTCGCCACCGTCGAGCGGCTGTCGTTGGGCGGAGATTTTCCGATCAACACGAACGGCGGCCTGCTGGGCGAGGCGTACATCCACGGGATGAACGGCATCACCGAGGGAGTGCGCCAGGTGCGCGGCACGTCGTATAACCAGGTCGACAACGTCGAGCACGTTCTGGTCACCTCCGGAACCGGCGTGCCCACCAGCGGGCTGATCCTCGCACCGGCGGGGTGAGGTGGCCATCATGCCCAGGCTCTTCCTGCAGCACACCAGTTTTCCGTTCGCATCGGCCGATGCCGGACTGGTGCCCCGAGGCGCGTTGGTCCCGTCATGACTGAGACGGCTCAGGTGACCGACACCCGCGAGCTCATCGTGGAATCCGCGTTCGCGTGTTTCGGCGGACAGGGACTGCAGAAGGCAACCATCGTCGACATCGCCAAGCGGGCGGGAGTATCTCGCAGCACCATTTATGAATACTTTTCCGATAAGGCCGCGATCGTCGAGGCCTGCGCCGAACACGCGTCGGAGCGGTTCTACCGCGAGATGTCCAAGGCGATGGACCGGGGCAGCAGCCTGGAGGACAAGCTGTGTGCGGCGGCGGTATTCGTCACCCAGGCGCGACGAGTCATCGCCTCCGAGAAGTACTTCGACGAGGATGCGATCAGCCTGCTGCTCACCAAGGACGCCGCCGTGCTGCTGCGTGAATGCGTCGAGTTCTTCTCCCCATACCTGTCGGCCGCCCGCCTGACCGGTGAGGTGCGCAAGGATCTTGACGTCGAGGCGGCCGGCGAATGGTTTGCGCGCATACTCTTTTCGCTGTTCAGCACGCCATCCTCGACCCTGGACATGGACGATCCCGACGTGGCGGCCGAGTTCGTGCGCGCCCACGTGGTGCGCGGCTTCACCAGTGACCGGCCACGGCCCCGCCGCGCTCAATGACGGGTCGTTGAGTGTGAATCCTTGGCCTCGAGGGTGAATCCTGGGCGGGCGTGGTCGGCGTGTCGCCGCCCGGTGTGCACACTCAAAGCCGTGGATTAACACTCAACGCGGTGGCTCACTGACCGCGTCGGGTCAGGGCCCGCAAAAAGAACGCCAAATTCGCCGGTCGTTCGGCGAGTCGGCGCATGAAGTAGCCGTACCACTGGGTGCCGTACGGCAGATACACGCGCACGTAGTGACCTGTGCCGGCGAGGCGTCGCTGCTCGCCGTCGCGAATGCCATACAGCATCTGGTATTCGAAATCCGCCATGCCGCGCCCCGACTCGCGGGCCATAGCGGGCACGGCGTCGATTACCGCCGGGTCGTGCGAGGCCACCATCGGATAGCCAGTCCCGCCCATCAACACCCGAAGGCACTCCAAATACGAATGAGTCACCTCGGCGGCCGCTCGATACGCCACCGACGCGGGCTCGTCATAGGCGCCCTTGCACAACCGAACCCGGACCCCCGACGCCGCGAATTCCGTGCAGTCGCCCAGCGTGCGCCGCAGATACGCCTGCAACGCCACGCCCAGCCAAGGGAACTCGGCCCGCAGGTCGCGCACGATGGACAGCGTCGATTCGGTGGTGGTGTGATTCTCCGCGTCCACCGTCACCCACACACCCGCGCGCCGGGCCGCGTCGCAGATCGACCACGCGTTCTCCCGCGCGATCTTGTGCCCGTCGCGGCCCAGCGTCTGTCCGAGCGCCGACAGCTTGACCGAGACCTCCAGCGGCCGCACCACGCCACCCCCGGCATCGAGCCGGCCCAGCCCGTCGATCAGATCCAGGTAGGCCTGCACCGCCGCGTCGGCGCTATCGATGTCGGTCACGTCCTCGCCGAGATGGTCGACGCTGACGAAGCGACCCGACGAACGAAGCGCCGCAACACTATTTAGCGCGGACTCGATCGTCTCCCCTGGGACGAAGCGGCGCACCACGCGCCGGGTCACCGGCAACCGCTGGGCGGCGTGGCGCACGACGTCACCGCGCCCCGCCGCCAGGATCACCGGGCGCACGGCACTCGCGAACAGTCCGGCCATCACTCGGCGTCCATGTGCGGGTAGGTGTGCCGGATTGCCGGGACGAACGTCTCCTTGATGGTGCGAGCCGACGTCCAGCGCAACAGGTTCAGCATCGATCCCGCCTTGTCGTTGGTGCCCGAGCCGCGCGAACCCCCAAAAGGCTGGCGCCCGACGACCGCGCCGGTCGGCTTGTCGTTGACGTAGAAGTTCCCGGCGGCAAACCGCAACCGGTGCTGGGCGGCCAGTACGGCGTCCCGGTCGTCGGCGATGACCGCGCCGGTCAGCGCGTACCGGGAACCGCGGTCGACGACGTCGAGGATCCTCTCGTAATCGTCGTCGGGATAGACATGCACCGACAGCAGCGGACCGAAGTATTCGGTCGCGAACGACTCATCGGTCGGATCATCGGACAGCAGCACGGTGGGGCGCACGAAATAGCCTTCACGGTCGTCATATTCACCGCCGGCGGCGATGGTCACGTGTGGCGCGCCCTTCGCCCGCTCGATGGCGTCGACGTTCTTGATGAAGGCGCGCCGGTCGATCAGCGCGCCACCGAAGTTGGCAAGATCGGTGACGTCGCCGTAGCGCAGCGAGGCCGTCTCCCCCAAAAAGGTGTCACCCATGCGCCGCCACACCGACTGCGGGATGAAAGCTCGCGACGCCGCCGAGCACTTCTGCCCCTGGTAGTCGAAGGCGCCGCGAATCAGGGCCGTGCACAACACATCCGGCCGCGCGGAGGCGTGTGCGACCACGAAATCCTTGCCGCCGGTCTCGCCGACCAGGCGCGGGTAGCTGTGGTAGTGGCCGATATTCGTACCGACCTGATACCACAGCCGCTGGAAGGTGGCCGTCGACCCGGTGAAGTGAATGCCGGCGAGCCGCCGATCGGCCAGCGCCACATCGGAAACCGCGAAGCCGTCGCCGGCCACCAGGTTGATCACCCCGGGTGGCAGGCCCGCGGCCTCGAGCAGCTGCATGGTCAAGTAGGCCGACAACGTCTGGGTGATCGAGGGTTTCCAGACCACCGTGTTGCCCATCAGCGCCGGCGCGGTCGGCAGATTGCCGGCGATGGAGGTGAAGTTGAACGGCGTGATCGCGTACACGAATCCGTCGAGCGGGCGGTACTCGCTGCGGTTCCACTCGCCCGGTCCGCTGATCGGTTGCTGCGCCAGGATCTGTTGCGCGAACGCCACATTGAAGCGCCAGAAGTCGATCTGCTCGCACGGGGAGTCGATCTCGGCCTGATAGGCGGACTTGGATTGACCGAGCATCGTGGCGGCGGCGATTTTCTCCCGCCACGGCCCGGCCAGTAGGTCGGCGGCGCGCAGGAACACCGCCGCCCGCTCGTCGAACGGCATTGCCGCCCAGCCGCTTTTCGCGGCCATCGCGGCGTCGATGGCCGCCGTCGCGTCCGCGTGCACGGCGTTGGTCAGCGTGCCCAGCTTGGCGGCGCGCCGGTGCGGCTGGACGACGTCGATGCGCTCGCCCTCGCCCATCCGGTGGTCGCCGCCGATGACGTGCGGGAGGTCGATCGGGTGATCGGCCAGCGCGGCCAGTTCGGCGCGCAGCCGGGTGCGTTCCGGGGAGTGCGGTGCGTAGTCGTGGACCGGCTCGTTGGCCGGCATCGGAACCTGGGTGATGGCGTCCATAACGCCAGAGTCCTCGCGGCGACCCTGGGGGAAGTTAGCCAATCGGACAAGACATCGCTGGAGTCATAGTAAAATCGGACAACATGGCCGGTGTGGGGCTGGGTCAGCTGTTACTCGCGCTGGACGCGACCCTCGTCAGCCTGGCCGACGCGCCGCGGGGGCTGGACCTCCCGGTGGGCTCGGCCGCGCTGATCGACTCCGACGACGTGCGCCTGGGACTGGCGGCCGCGGCGGGCTCCGCGGACGTCTTCTTCCTGCTGGGCGTCGCCGACGACGAGGCGATCCGATGGATGGGTAGGCAGGCGCGCGAGCGCGTGCCGGTGGCCATCTTCGTCAAAGGGCCCTCCGCCGCACTGGTGGACACGGCCGTCGCGGCGGGCTCGGCCGTGGTGGCCGTCGATCCGCGCGCCCGGTGGGAACGCCTCTACCAGTTGGTCAATCACGTCCTCGCACACCACCGCGACCGCACCGATGCGATGGACGACTCGGGCACCGACTTGTTCGGCCTGGCACAGTCGCTCGCCGAGCGCATCCACGGCATGGTCAGCATCGAGGACGTGCAATCGCATGTCTTGGCCTATTCGGCCTCTAACGACGAAGCCGACGAGTTGCGCCGCCTGTCCATCCTGGGCAGGGCCGGCCCGCCCGAGCATCTCGAGTGGATCGGCCAATGGGGCATATTCGATGCGCTGCGTTCGGGCATCGAGGTGGTCCGTGTCGACGAGCGACCGGAGCTAGGGCTGCGTCCGCGGCTGGCCATCGGGATCCACCAACCCGCGACCGAGGCCCGACGTCCGCGCGAATTCGTCGGAACCATTTGGGTGCAGCAGGGCTCACAGCCGCTGGCCGACGACGCGGAGGAGATGTTGCGCGGCGCCGCAGTGCTGGCCGCCCGCATCATGTGGCGGCTATCGGCCCGGCCGTCCACCCATGCCCGGCGGGTCCAGCAACTGCTGGGCCTGGCGGACGAGCCCGCCGACACGACCGCCATCGCCCGCGAGCTCGGTCTGGCCATCGACACCAGCGCGGCCCTGATCGGGTGGGACATCGCCGACACTTCGGCCGGCCACGCCCGGCTCGCCGGCATTATTGCGCTGAGCGCCAGCGCTTTCCGGCGCGATGCCCAGGTGGCTTCGAACGGTTCACGAACGTATGTGCTGCTTCCCCAGGCTCAGCACCAGGCCCAGAACCGGTCGGTCGCCTCCTGGGCCCGCGGCACCATCGGCGCCATGCGCGCCGAGCTGGGGGTGCAGCTGCGGGCGGCCATCGCGGCGCCGGTCGCGGGCCTGGCCGGGGTCGCCGCGGCCCGCGTCGAGGTGGACCGGGTGTTGGACAGCGCTGAGCGCCATCCCATTTCGTTCGGACAGGTGACGTCGCTGGCCGAGGCGCGCACCACCGTTCTGGTCGACGAAATCGTGACCCTGGTGGGCAGCGACGAGCGCCTGATCGATCCGCGGATCGTGCGGCTGGGTGAAGACGACCCGGTGCTGGCGGAAACGCTGCGGACCTACCTGGACACCTTCGGCGATATCGCCGCGGCCGCCCACGCGCTGCGGGTGCATCCCAACACGGTTCGCTACCGGGTGCGGCGAATCGAGAAGTTGCTGTCGACCTCGCTGGCCGACCCCGAGGTTCGGCTGCTGTTATCGCTGGGACTACGGGTCCTGGAACGGCGCCCGCGCGCCGACACCGGCCGCCTTCGGACAATTTGACGACAGTTGCTCGGAGGGGATGCAAGAATGTCACCTCGTAAGGTGATGACGACGCAGGAAGCCGGTGCGAATCCGGCGCGGTCCCGCCACTGTCATCGGGGAGCGAACCTCAACGGCCACGGCTGAAAAGCTGGAAGGCGAGGCGAGCAGCGATCCGAGAGCCAGGACACTCGCGTCATCGCGTACTGCGACCCGGGGCGGGTGTACCCCGAGAGAGCTGTCAACGTCCATGTTTCGTCCGGCATGGGCGGCCGCCAACGCCGCCGCCACCGCGGCGCCGTGCTGCCGCGCCCACCCTCGTCACACCGATGCACGCGGCCAGCGTTTCGCCGCGACCACCGGCGGCCAGCGATGACCGCCCCGATCTGGATGGCCTCCCCTCCGGAGGTGCATTCAACGCTGCTCAGCAGTGGGCCGGGCCCCGGCCCACTGCTGGCGTCCGCCGCGACGTGGAGCTCGCTGAGCGTGGAATATGCCGAAACGGCCGACGAGCTGGCCGCGCTGCTGGGCGCCGCGCAAGCCGGCAGCTGGGACGGCCCGACGGCCGCGGCGTACGTGGCCGCGCACGCCCCCTATCTGGCGTGGCTGGCGCAGGCCAGCGCCGACAGCGCGACCATGGCCGCCCAGCAGGACATCGCCGCCACCGCCTACACCGTCGCGCTCGCCGCCATGCCGACGATGCCCGAGTTGGCCGCCAACCACGCCACCCACGCCGTTTTGACGGCGACGAATTTCTTTGGCATCAACACCATTCCGATCGCGGTGAACGAAGCGGACTACGCTCGGATGTGGGTTCAGGCGGCCACCGTGATGAGCACCTACGAGGGCGTCGCGACCGCGACGGTGGCCACCGCGCCGCCGGCCGAGCCGGCTCCCGAGGTGATGAAGGCAACCACGCTGGCGGCCACGGCGGAGCAGTCGTCGTCGTATCCCCCGGACACGCAGGACCAGTGGATGGACTGGTTGGAGAAGACCGGGTTTGTCGACTTCTACAACCGCTACATCCAGCCGTTGATCGACCAGCTGATGAACAACCCGTTCTTCCAGTCCCTGTTTTCCGGCTTCGACCCGTGGCTGCCATCGCTCGGTAACCCGTTGAGCTTCCTGAACCCGTTCAACATCGCGTTCGCCCTCGGCTATCCGATGGATTTCGGTTCGTACTTCGGCTATTTGGCGCAAATGTTCAGCTTCGTCGCTGCGGACCTCGCGGCGGCCTTCGCTTCGGGTAACCCCGCGACGATCGCGTGGACCATCCTGTTCACCACCATCGAAGTGATCGGCACGGTCATCACCGACACCATCGCGCTGATCAAGACGCTGCTCGAGCAGATGATCGTGCTGATCCCGCTCATCGTGCCGCTGCTGACCGTCGCCGTGGTTCCGTTGGTCGTCCCCACCCTGGTGGGAGGCTTGGCGGGCCTGACGGGTCTGGCCGGACTGCACGCCATCCCGATCGTGCCGTTGATCCCGGCACCGGCACTCGTCCCCGTGGCACTCGCGCCCACCCCGCCCCCTACGCCGGCCCCGGCGCCGGCTCCCGCGCCGGCGCCGGCCTCCGCACCCGCCGCGGCACCCGCGCCGCCGGCGCCCGGCGCCCCGCCGCCCACCCCGGCGGGACCGCCGGTCGCCGCGATGCAGGGCCTGGGCTACATGGTCGGTGGCCTGGCCGCCGATGCGCGCAGAGCCGCGAGCACCAGCGCCCGCGCGCGACGGGCGGCGGCACAGGACATCGCCGAGGCCGAAGCGGTGGCACTGCCGGAGGAAGACGCGACGAAGAAGCGCCGGCAACGGGCCAAGGCCACCCAACTCGGCCGCGGCTACGAATACATGGATCTCGAGCCCGAGCCGGCGACGACGGCGTCGGAGCGGCCCGCGCCGCCGATGGGCTTCGCCGGAACCATCCCCACGAAGACCGCCACCGCGCCGGCCGGATTGAGTGCGCTCGTCGTCGACGAATTCGACGATGGCCCCCGCACGCCGATGATGCCGAGGACCTGGGATGCCGACCCGACGGGGTCGACATCGTAAGGCGCATAAGCAGTTTGGCCCGCCGCGGCTTCGCGGTCCTCGGGCCGCGCACGACCGTCATACGCGAAAGAGCCGACGCGGTAACCTAGCCCGCATGCAACATTCGTCCGTCGTCTCCCTGCTGCGGGAACGCGCCGGTCTGCAGCCCGACGATTTGGCCTTCCGCTATACCGATTACGAGCAGGACTGGGCGGGCGTTACCGAATCGCTGACGTGGGCACAGCTGTATCGGCGGACCCTGAATGTTGCGCACGAGGTCACGCGGCACGCCGGCAGCGGGGACCGGGCCGTGATCCTTGCCCCCCAAGGCCTCCCCTACATCGCGGCGTTCCTCGGCGCGATACAGGCCGGGCTGATTGCGGTCCCGCTCTCGGTTCCCCAGCCAGGTACCCACGACGAGCGGATCGGTGCCGTCCTATCCGACACCGACCCGACCGTGGTTCTCACCACCTCCACGGCCGCGCCGGCCGTCGGCGATTATCTGCGGCGCCCGGACGGAGCAGCCCCGGCCATCGTCGAGGTCGACTCCCTGAGCCTCGACGATCCGAATCCGCCCAACATCCGCGTCAGCGACGCCCCGAGCATCGCGTACCTGCAGTACACGTCCGGCTCGACCCGTCTTCCGGCCGGGGTCATGGTCTCGCACCGCAACCTTCACGTGAATTTCCAGCAGCTGATGGCCGCGTACTTCCCCGATTTCGATGGCGTGGCCCCGCGCGACAGCCGGTGCGTGTCGTGGCTGCCCTTCTATCACGACATGGGCCTGATGCAGGGCGTCATCGCTCCGATCCTGGGCGGCTACCCCGGTGTCCTGACGAGCCCGGTGGCGTTCCTGCAGCGGCCCGCACGGTGGATCCAGGCGATGGCGCAAACCGACCCGGTCTTCTCGGCCGCGCCGAACTTCGCCTTCGAGCTGACCGTGCGCAAGACGTCGGATGCGGACATGACCGGACTCGACCTGGGCAATGTCATCAGCATCGTCAGCGGCGCCGAACGAATCCATCCCGCAACGCTCGACCGGTTCTGTAAGCGGTTCGCCCCGTACAACTTTCGCGAAGACATGATGCAGCCCTCCTACGGTCTGGCGGAGGCGACCGTCTACGTGGCCAGCCGCGCGCAGACCGGCGCACCGAAAGTCGTTCACTTCGAGCCAGAGCAGCTGGCGGAGGGCAACGCCCGGCCGTGCTCACCACAGAGCGGCTCGCCGCTGCTGAGCTACGGGACGCCGCACTCGCCGACGGTGCGAATCGTGGACCCCGACACCACGACGCAGTGCCCGGACGGGACGGTCGGTGAAATCTGGGTCCACGGCGACAACGTGGCCGCGGGCTACTGGCACAAGCCGGAGGAAACGCAGCGCACCTTCGGCGCCGCCCTGGCCAACCCGTCGCCCGGCACCCCCGAGGGGCCGTGGCTGCGCACCGGTGACCTCGGTTTCGTCTGCGACGGCGAGATGTTCATCGTGGGCAGGATGAAGGATCTGCTGATCGTCTACGGGCGCAACCACTATCCCGAGGACATCGAGTCGACCGTGCAGGCGATCACCGGGGGCCGCGCCGCGGCGATCTCGGTGCCGGTGAACGAGACCGAGAAATTGGTGACCATCATCGAACTGAAGGAGCGCGACGATTCCGGCGGGGACGGGCAGCAGCGCCTCGACGCCGTCAAGAACGATGTGACCGCGGCGATTTCGAACGCGCACGGGCTCACCGTCGCCGACCTGGTGCTGGTGGCACCGGGATCGATTCCCACCACGACGAGCGGCAAGATCCGACGGGCGGCCTGCGTCGAGCAGTATCGACGGCAACAGTTCGCCCGGTTGGACGCCTGACCGGCCCTATCGCGATGTTGTTCACCGTCGGTGTGATGGCCCTTGCCGTCAGCCTCGAACCGTTCCGGATCGGCATGACGGTGCTGATGTTGAACCGCCCGAGGCCGCTGATGCAACTGCTCGCGTTTCTGGCCGGCGGATTCGCGATGGGGCTGACGGTGGGCGCGACCGTCTTGTTCCTCCTGCGACGCGTGCTGCTGCGCTCGACATACTTCACCCTGCCCCGGGTGCAGATCCTCATCGGCGCACTGGCGCTGGTGGCCGCCGCGGGACTGGCGGCGAAGATCGTCGCGGACCGGCGGCGCGGGTCCCGGCGCGCTCCCCCCGGCGCCGACCGCGCCGGCCCCGCCTGGCTGAGCGAACGGGTTCGACGCCTGCTCGACGGACGTTCCCTGTGGGTCGCCGCCGTCGCGGGCCTCGGCATCGCGCTGCCGTCGGTGGATTACCTGGCGGCCCTGGCGGTCATCCTGGCGTCCGGCGCCCCGGTCATGACGCAGTTGGGTGCGCTGCTGATGTTCAACGTCGTCGCGTTCGCACTTGTCGAGATCCCGTTGGCCGCTTACCTGTTGGCGCCGGCGGCAACGCGCGCGAGGATGACCGCGCTGCAGGACTGGATACGGTCACGGCGTCGCATCGAGGTTGCCGCGCTGCTGGCCGCGGTCGGGCTTGTGCTGCTGGTGGTGGGTCTGGCCGATCTTTGAGCCCGGCGGCAGCGGCACTACCGACGGCTCAGGGCTTCGTCTCCTCGAGGAAACGGCCCATCACGTCGGGACCGGTGGAATGCATCGCGATCGACAGCTCCAATAGCCTGTCCTTGGCGTGCTTGGGCAGCAGCTCGATGGACTGAGTGGTGGCGGAATCGTACTTGGACCCCGGATAGCGTTGCAGGACAATATTCTTCTGCTCTTCGGTGGTGTAAATCTCCAACAGTTTCATGCCTGCGAATGCCTCATTTGCCAGGTCGGCCATCCCGGCGTTCGCCAACGCTTCCAGCCGCTCCTCGTTGATCCAGACGTTGACCTTGATCTTTTTGTCGTCGCTCACGAACCCTCCAATTGGTTGAGCGTGAAGACCGGCCGCCTGTCCCGCAAATATTCCTCGGTGACGAACGGCGAACCCTGACCATGCTTGGCGGCGCACTCCATCACGACCTCGAACACCTCATGGCGCATCACCTTCTGCGTCGGCTTGACTTCGTCGGTCAAAATGCTGCGTATCAGGCTGCCGCTGAAGCTTTGGGCCTGCGAATCATGGCCGCACAGAGCAGAGTTGGTGACCTCCAGACACACCGGGCAATACCAGTTTTCCCTCAGGAACACCGGCTTGATGCCCAGCTGGTTGCGGTATTGCTTGAGGATGTTCTGGGAGTCGTACGGGTGGTAGAAGTCGCCCACCCCCGCGTGGTCTCGCCCGAACATGTGATGCGTGCAGCCCAGGTTCGTGCGCAGGATCGCGTGAAAGATCGCCTCGCGCGGCCCCGCATACCGCATGTCCCAAAGGGTGAAGGACACCATGTGCACGTTCTCGCGAAAATAGCCGCTGGTGCGTAAGGCGTTCTGCGCCAACAGTATCGCCTCGTCGATGTAATCGCCGACGCGCTTCTGGCCGATGATGGCATTCACCAGCACGCCCGTGTTGAGGTTGTCGACCGGCTGGTCCTCGTTCGCGGCCAGCCACGCTTGCTTCATCAACGCCTCGTGGCCGGTGTGCGGAACGTTCCTGGTCTGGTGGGCGACGGCCCGCTGCCATTGCCGCTGGGCCAGCGCGTCCTTGTGCTGCTTCGGGGTGAGCCAGAAGCTTTTGAAGGGCTCGTTGAAAACGGGTTCGTTGATCAGCGTGATATCGCCGCCGATGAAGCGGTTTTCATAGCCCATTGTCTTCTTCACACCAGGGTGCCGGGGATCCGTTGTGCCGTAGGTCTTTTCGGCCATGCGCTCGAGATCGTATTCGTAGATCTCGGTGACGTCGAACATCGCCATCGGGGCGCCGAGATAGTCGAGAACTACGCTGGAGCCTTCCTTGATATCGAGGTCCGCGATGTCGTCGGCGGACATGTCGAAGACGATCGGGATGCTCCACAGCGTCCCGTCCGGCAACGCGAAGTTGTCCAGGGTCCCGTCTACCTCCTGGCGACCCATGAAGCCGGTCAGCGGGGTGAAGAACCCGTAGGAAAGGCTGATGACTTCGTGCGCGGTGGCCTTCGAGATCGGAACACGCGGCAGCCCCTCCATTCGGCCGATCGCGTTGTCCGTCGACACCCGCTCCACGATCGGCTTCCCGTTGTGACCCGTGTAGTTCATGCCGTGTTCCTTTCCGGCCCGTCTTGGTCTCGGCCCGGAGTCCGGATGACTCCCGCCCGCTCGAGATGGGCGATCACCTCGTCGGCCAGCGTGTCCGCATCCTTCGTTCCGCCCTCGAGCCGCAGCTCCGGGCGCGCCGGGGCTTCATAGGGGTCGTCGATCCCGGTGAATCCCTTGATTTCCCCGGCCCGGGCCTTCTTGTAGAGACCTTTGGGATCGCGCTGTTCGCAGACCTCGATCGGGGTGTCGATGAAGATCTCCTGGAAGTCGCCGTCGCCCAGCGTCGCCCGGATCGCGTCGCGATCACGCACGTAAGGGCTGATGAAGGCCGTCAAAGCGATGACCCCCGCCTCACAGAACAGCTTCGCGACCGCGCCGATGCGGCGAATGTTCTCCTCACGGTCTTCGGCGGAAAATCCCAGCCCGAACCGCTTGGCGAACTCAGCCCCATGACGCTCCTCGAGCAGCTCCGGGCCGGCATTGAGCCCGTAGCGGACGTTGTCGCCGTCCAGGAGATAGCTCCGGATGCCGCGCTCGTAGAGCTTTTGTTCGACGATGTTGGCGACCGTGCTCTTGCCGCTGCCGCTCAGCCCGGTGAACCAGATGACGCAGCCCTGGTGACCATTGAGGTCCTCGCGCTCGTCGCGACTGATCTTGTGTTCGTGCCAGGTGATGTTGTTCGACATTTCTCGATCCTGTTCGCAACGAAGTCGATGCGCAGCTACGGCGCCGCTGCCACACACCTTCACCAATTTTCTTATCAATCAAACCGGATTAAAACCAGACTACAAGTAAAGATGGTCAACTTACGGGAGTTTTCCGCCGGCCGGATGCCGCGGCCACGGTCCCCTCACGGGTTGGCCAGCAAACACAACCACGAAGGGCGAGCGACGTCGGCCGGCGCGGTCTTCGCCGTGACGCCAGGGGCGATTGGTGTTTGCTATCCCGGCCGCCCGGGGGCGCACCTGCGGGCGAGCGCATCGACACCCTGGTTCGCCGGTGGCCTCGCCTGCCGAATCGTTTGTGCGTCAACCCGTCACGGCGGTCGGGGGCGGGTCGTCGGGTTTTACTCAAGCAGAGAAAAATTTGCCTCTGCGCCACCGTGCGCGCGTTGGCGCCAGGACGCCACGGCGCTCGGGCCTGCGATAACCGCGCGTGAGCCTCGATCGTCCCCAATCCGGCGAAGATGCCAGCACCGTGCCGGCAAATTTGCAGCAGCCGAGGCGGCGCAGGGGCGGCCGTAAACACCAGGTAAATTTCATTTAACATTCCGATGATTAAGTCCCTTGACTCGCTTGCCATTGCCTGCTCGTCGACGCGCCTGGGCCGCAACGCACGAAGCCGTCGTCGCCCGCGACAGCCAGCGCGTACAGATCCAACGGTCCTGGGGTCACCGCCAGCCGGCCCTGCCGTCTCGTGGCGGTGCATTCCCGGGGTCGTCTGACGAAGAGGAAGTACGAATGCTCGATTTCGGGGCCCTGCCACCAGAAATCAACTCGACCAGAATGTATGCCGGTCCCGGCTCGGCGCCGATGGTCGCCGCGGCGGCGGCCTGGGACGTGCTGGCCAACGGGCTGGAGACCGCGTCGCGCGGCTATATCTCGGTGATCACCCAGCTGGAAGGCGAGAGCTGGACCGGCAGCGCCTCGGCGGCGATGGCCACCGCGGCCGCCCCATACGCCGCATGGCTGGCGACCGCGGGGGCACAAGCCGAGGAGGCCGCCGGCCAGGCTCGGGCCGCCGCGGCCGCCTACGAGACGGCCTTCGGAGCGACGGTGCCGCCGGCGCTGGTCACGGCCAACCGCACCCTCCTGACCCAGCTGGTCGCCACCAACGTTCTGGGACAGAACACCGCGATGATCGGGGCGACCGAAGGCGCCTACGAGGAGATGTGGGCCCAGGATGCCGCCGCCATGTACGGCTACGCCGCCTCGTCGTCGGGCGCGACGACGCTGACGCAGTTCGACGAGCCGCCCCGGACCACCAACGCCGACGGCCAACCCGCGCAAACCGCCGCGGTCGCCCAGGCCACGAATAACTCGGCCGCGTCGCAGTCCCAAGCCGCACTGTCCCGGACGATGTCGAGCGTGCCGCAGAAGTTGCAGAACCTCTCCGAGTCGTCCCCCTCGGGCCCTTCGACAGGCTCCGCGCTCGACGCCGTCGATGATTTCAACACGCTGACGGCGCCGGTGAACCTCGGCGACGCCATGAGCCGAACCGTCACGTCGGCGGGAACCTTCGGCACCGGGGCCTTCCGCGCCAACCTGCAGGCGGCGGGCGAAGCCGCCAAAGCGGCCGTCGCCCCCGCCGCGACCGCGAGTCTCTCGACCGCCACCGCCGGTGTGGCCGGCCCGACCCTGGCGAGCACAGGCAGCGCGAGCGCGGTAGGCCGGTTGTCGGTCCCGCAAAGCTGGGCGGCGACGAATCCGACGATCGCCACCGTCGCCGAGTCGCATTGGCTGTCGGACGCCGAACTCGACGGTGGCCCGTCATGGCACGAAGGCCCGGCGACCAACATGTGGGGCGGCGCGCCGGCGGCGGGCGCGGGTGCCTCGTCGGCGCTCTTGTCGCGGCCCTCGGTCAACAACGTCTTGCGCGTGGCGCCACGCCAATTCAAGATGCCGCGTCCTTCCGCGGGCGGATAGCCACCAGTTCCACCCCTCAGTGCAGGCATGGACCTGCAGCGACCGCGTGTGGGCTCGTTCAGAAAGGAACGCCGATGCTTGATTTCGGGGCGCTGCCGCCCGAGATCAATTCGGCCAGAATGTATGCCGGGCCGGGTTCGGCCCCGATGTCGGCCGCCGCTTCGGCGTGGGACGCGCTGGCAGCACAACTGGAGTCTCACGCCGCCGGTTACTCCGCCACGCTTTCGGAGCTGCGCGGGCGCGCGTGGTCGGGTGATGCCGCAACGGCAATGGCCGCCGCGGTCGACCCGTACGTGGCGTGGGCGTTCACCACGGCGGCTCAGGCCGGGCAGGCCGCCGCCCAAGCACGCGCCGCGGCGGCCGCCTATGAGGCGGCGTTCGCCGCGACGGTGCCGCCACACGTCGTCGCCGCCAACCGGTTTCAGCTCCTCACCCTGATCGCGACCAACTTCTTCGGACAAAACGCCGCGGCGATCGCGGCCACGGAGATCACCTACGCCGAGATGTGGGCGCAGGATGCCACCGCCATGTACGGCTACGCGGCATCGTCATCGGCCGCCACCACTCTCACGCCGTTCACCGAGCCACCCCGCACCACGACTGCGCAGGGCCCATCGGCCCAGGCCGCAGCGGTCAACCAAGCCGCGAGTACAACCGCGGGTCAGGCCCGGGCCGCGCTGGCCTCGGGCGTGTTCACGAACGCTTCCCCGGCCACCTTTGGCGAGGTGCCAGCGCCGGGATCCGGACTGTCCCTGATCAGTTCGGTCGACGATTTCAACACGCTCATCACCACACCGGGACAGACGTTTCTGGCTGGGGCCCGCACATTGCTGGGGTGGGGGCAATTGGGGTACGGGCTCGACCTGTCCGATATCCAGGCCGCCAAGGCCGCGGAGGGCGGTGTGCCCATCGTGCCGGACATCCCGGCGCCAGCTGTGCCGGAGATCGCGGCCATTCGCGGTCCCGTGCTGGGCGGTCTGGGCCGGGCGGCACTGATCGGGAAGCTATCCGTCCCGCAGGCCTGGACCGCCGCGAATCCCGCGCCAACCGCCGGTGCGGAACTCAAATCGTTGCCGCACAGCGCATTTCGAGCAGCGTTGGCATCCCCGGCGGATCCATCCAGCGTCCCGGGACCCATGCCCGCGGCCCGCACCGCGGGTCAGGCTGCCGGTGTCCCCGTGCTGCGCAACGGACGTCGCATCTTCAAGATGCCGCGCCCGGCATACGGCGGGTAGCGGCACCGCGAGTCAGGACGCTGACGGCGCCGCTTCCAACCCGGCGAGCTCGTCGCATAAGTGGTCCGCCAAACCGCGGACGGTGGTGATCTTGGTGGGGCTGATGCGCACGCCCGTCTCGGTTTCGATGCGGGTCCGCAGCTCCAGGTTCCCCAGCGAATCCAGGCCATAGTCGGATAGCGGGCGATCCGGATCGATTGTGCGCCGCAGCAATAGGCTGATTTGGCCGGATACCAGCCGCCGGATCGCCGACGGCCATTCCTCGCGCGGCAACGCCTGCAGCTCGGCGAGGAACCTGCCCGTGTCCGGATTGCCCTGCCCCACCGATCCGAACGCTTCGGCGAAGCGGCTGCGTTGCGCGAAGGAGGTCAACCACGGCGTGCCCATGATCGGCGCGTAGCCGGAGTAGGGGCGGTCGTAGCGCAGCAGCGTCTCGAATGCGCGGAAACCCTCGGCCGGTTTGATCGCCATGCCGGCGCCTTCGGCCAGGGCCGTGGCGCGGCCGACCTCTGACCATGGCCCCCACGCGATCGCGGTGGTCGGCAGGCCCTGAGCGCGACGCCAATAAGCGAATGTGTCCAGCCAGCTGTTGGCAGCGGCGTAGGCGCCCTGTCCCGGCGAACCTACCAGCGCGGCGGCCGACGAGAAGTTACAGAACCAATCCAGCGGCTCATCCACGGTGGCGTGGTGAAGGTTCCACGCGCCGTGCGCCTTTGGTGCCCAGCACCGGTCGATGAGCCCATCGGTGACGTTCGCCAGCGTGGCGTCCTCGACAACGGCCGCTGCGTGCACTACCCCCCGCACCGCCAGCCCGGTGGCCGTCGCGCTCGCCACCAGGCGCTCGGCCGTCCGCGGCTCGGCGATGTCACCGCACTCCACCGCGATATCGGCCCCCGCCGCGCGAAGGCGCTCAATGGCTTGGCGCGCTTGCTCGTTGGGTTGCGAGCGGGAGTTGAGCACGATCCGGCCACAACCCGCTGCGCCACCGCGCGACGCCATTTCCCCGGCCAGGAACAGACCCAGCCCGCCGATCCCGCCCGTGATGATGTAGGCGCCGTCGGCGCGGAACGGCCGGACGTTCTCCGGGGGCACCGCGGCCACACTGCTGCCCGCGCGCGGCACGTCGAGCACCACCTTGCCGGTGTGCCCGGCCGAGGCGACCAGGCGCACCGCGGCGGCCGCGTCGTGGATCGGAAACCGCGTGCTGCGCGGCAACGGCAATTCCCCCGCCGCGGTGCGCTGGTACACCGTGGTCAATAAGCGCCGAACGGTGTCCGGGTGGCTGAAGGTCAGCAGCGCCAGGTCGACGGCGAACAGCGAGAGGTTGCGGCGGAACGGGAACATCCCGAGCCGGCTGTCGCCGTAGATGTCGCGCTTGCCCAGCTCGACGAACCGCCCGCCGAGCGCCAGCAGTTCGATGCCCGCGCGCTGCGCCGCCCCGGGCAGCGAGTTGAGCACCACGTCGACGCCGTACCCGTCGGTGTCGCGGCGGATCTGGTCGGCGAACTCCGTGCTGCGCGAGTCGTAGACGTGTTCGATGCCCATGTCGCGCAACAGTTGCCGGCGCTGCGCGCTGCCCGCGGTCGCGAAGACCTCACAGCCCACGGCCCGGGCGATCGCAATGGCCGCCTGCCCGACGCCGCCGGTGCCGGAGTGGATCAGGACCTTGTCCGTCGGTGCGATGCGGGCCAGGTCGTGCAGGCCGTACCAGGCGGTCGCCGCCGCGGTCGCCACCGCGGCGGCGTCTTCCAGCGGCACCTCGGCGGGCAGGGTGACCGCGTGGCGGGCGTCGGCGACGACGAACGTGCCCCAGCAGCCGTGCCGGGATATGCCGCCGACGCGGTCGCCGACCGCGTGGTCGGTGACGCCCGGCCCGACGGCGGTCACCACGCCGGCGAAGTCGCCGCCCAACTGCTGCTGGTAACCCTCGAACGTCGGATAGCGCCCGAACGCCACCAGTATATCGGCGAAGTTGATGGTGGATGAGGCGACCGCCACCTCGATCTCGCCGGGTCCGGGGGGAACCCGGTCGAACGCGGTGAACTCCAGCGATTCCAGGTCACCGGGCGTGCGGATGTGCAGCCGCATGCCGTCACTCCCGTGATCGACGACGGTGGTGCGCCGCTCGCCCGGACGAAGCGGACCGGGCCGCAGCCGTGCGGTGTACCAGTAGCCGTCGCGCCAGGCGGTCTCGTCTTCCTCCGAGCCGCTCTTCAATTGCAGCACAAGCTTTTCCGGCCCGGTGTCGTCATCGATGTCGATCTGGGTGACGCTCAGGTGCGGGTGCTCCGAGTCGATCACCCGCATCAGTCCGCGCAGCCCACCCTGCGCCAGGTTCGGCACGTCGCCGGCGGTCGCACTCGCGGCGTTACGGGTCACCACGAACAATCGCGGCGATTCCCCGGGAAGCTCCGAGAGCTCGCGGGCGATGGTCGCCAGGTGTGACACGTAGTCCCGGCCGCGCCGTAGGGCCCGTGGGCCGCCGGAGCGATCGTCAGCGGCCCCTGTCACCACGACGACACCGGCCAGCCCCTTGAGGGTCGCCGCGGTCTGGCCATCGCCGGACAGCAGCGAACGCAACTGCGCGGTGTCCACCGATCCGACGGACAGCGACACCGTGGTGCATTGCGCCCCATCGGAATTCAGGGCATCGTCGAGTTGCGCAAGCAACCGGTCGTGACCGTCGGAGGCACCGAGCACAAGCCAGGATCCTTGCCCGCTCTGCACCGGCTCGGGCAGTTCGCGGGGTTCCCATTCGATGGTCAACAACCGCTCGTTGAGCAGCCGGTGGGCGTGTTCGCGCTCCGAAGTGCCACCGGCCAGCCGTAGGCCCTCGACAGTCAGCAGCACCGTGCCGGATTGGTCCAGCACGTCGACGTCGGCCTCGCACTCGCCGGGGCGCGAGGAGGTGACCCGGGCGAGGCAGTACTGCGCGTTGCGCGTCGAGTGGTAGTTGCGCAGTCGGCGCACCCCCACCGGCAACAACAGACCGCCGTCGCCGGCCTGTTGCACCTCCGGTGCGACGATCACCGACTGGAAGCAGGCGTCGAGCAGAGCAGGGTGTGAGCAGTAGGCCGACTGCTGCGATCGGATCGCCCCCGGCAGCGCGACTTCCGCGAGCACCGTCGTGGTGCCCCCGTCGCCGACCAGCACGGCGGACAGACCCGAAAACGCGGGGCCGTACTGAATGCCGATGGCGTCGAAGGCCTTTCGCAACTCTGCCCCCTCCATGCGGGACGGGTGGTCGGCGATCAGCGTGTCCAGGTCGTGTGCGGGCGGTTGGGATTCCGCACCTTCGGCGGCAACGTGCAGGACGGCGGTGGCCCGGCGGACGCGTTCGCCCTCCTCGTGCGTGACCACCGTGAAGTCGAGGACCCCCGGCGCGGTGACCGTGGCCGTGGCGGAGGCCGCCGTGTGGTTGGCCAGCAACAGCGTCTGCTCGAACGTGACGTCGCGCACCTCGGCGCGTTCGCCGAGCGCCGCGGCGGCGGCCGCGAGCGCCATCTCGCAGTAGGCGGCGCCGGGAAACGCTGCGACTCCGTGGATTTGGTGGTCGGCGAGCCAGGGGTGGGCGTCGGTGCCGACCTCGCCTTGCCACACGTGGCGCTCGGGCTCCTCGCGCAGATGCACGTGGGCCCCGAGCAGCGGGTGAACGGCCTGGAGCGAGGCTCCGTGCGTCCGCTCCGCCGACTCGCGGCGCAGCAGCAGCCGGCGATGCGTCCATGTCGGCAGCGGTGCGTCCACCAGGCGCCCACTGGGATATTGGACGGAGAAGTCGACCAGCGCGCCGGCGCTGTGCACGTCGGCGACGAAGCCGCGCATGCCAACTGGCAGTTCCTGTTCGCGACGCATGGCCGCGAGCGCGGCGATGGGCATGTCCAGGCTGGTGGCGTTCTGCTCGACAGCGTGGGTGAGTAGCGGATGCGGCGACAGCTCACCGAAGACGCGGAACCCGTCTTTGAGGGCGGCTTGCACGGCCGCCGCGAATCGCACCGTGTAACGCAGGTTTTCGGCCCAGTAGTCGGCGCTGAAGGAGGCCCGTTCGCGCGGGTCCCACAGGGTGGCGGAGTAGTACGGAACCTCGGGTGCCGCCGGCTGCAGATCCGCGAGGACCTCGACCAGCTCGTCGAGGATCGGCTCCACCTGCGGTGAATGCGAGGCGACGTCCACCGCCACCTCGCGTGCCATCACGTCCTGCTCCTGCCAGGCCGCGACCAGGTCGCGGATTGCCTGGGCATCGCCGCCGACGACGGTCGATGTCGGCGAGGCGACCACGGAGAGCACGACATCGGAGATTCCGCGGATGGACAGCTCCGAAAGCACTTGCTGGCCCGGCAGTTCCACCGAAGCCATGGCGCCGCTGCCGGCGACCCGCGCCATCAGCCGTGACCTGCGGCAGATGACCTTGACACCGTCGGCGAGCGACAACCCGCCGGCGACCACGGCCGCCGCGGATTCGCCGAGCGAGTGACCGATGACACCACCCGGGCGCGCCCCGTAGGACTTCATGGTCTCGGCGAGCGCGACCTGCATGGCGAAGATCGTCGGCTGGACTCTGTCGATGCCGGTCACCGTCTCCGGCGCCGTCATGGCCTGGGTCACCGAAAACCCCGATTCGCCGGCGATCAACGGCTCGATGGTGGCGATCGTCGCGGCGAACACGGGCTCCTTGGCCAGCAGTTCGACGCCCATCCGCGACCATTGCGAACCCTGGCCGGAGAACACCCACACCGGCCCGCGGTCGTCTTGTCCCACGGTCGGCTCGTACGGAATGTCGCTGTCGGCGACCGCGCGCAGGCCGGCGCTCAAATCGTCAAAGCTGTTCGCGCAGACCACCGTCCGCACCGGCCGATGCGCGCGGCGGCGCGACAGGGTGTAGCCGAGATCACGCAGGACGGCGCTGCCGTCGGGAACGGCACGGCGCTGCTCGTCGACCCACGTCGCGAGCCGGGCGGCGGCGACTCGCAGCTGCTCAGCCGACGTGGACGACAGGGGAAACAGCTGTGGCCCACCGGTTCCGGGTGCGGCCGGGTCATCGGGCGCGCGGGTGGGAGCTTCTGCCGGCGCCTGCTCCACGATGGCGTGCACGTTGGTGCCCGACATCCCGTAGGACGACACCGCGGCGCGGCGCGGGTGTGGGCCGTTGGGCCACGGTGTATTCTCCTGCGGCACAAACAGATCCGTCTTGATCCGGGCCATCTCATCGGGCAGCCGAGTGAAGTGCAGATTTTGCGGCACCACGCCGTGTTGCAACGCGAGGATGGCCTTCATCAGCCCCAGCGGCCCCGACGTCGACTGCATGTGGCCGAAGTTGGTCTTCACCGACCCCAGCACACAGGGCCCGGCGGTGCCGTACACCGCCGCCAGGCTGGAGAATTCGATCGGGTCGCCGACCGGGGTACCGGTGCCGTGCGCCTCGACGTAACCGATCATGGTCGGGTCGACGCCCGCCACGCCCAACGCCTTTCGGTAAACGGCGATCTGCGCCGTTTCCGAGGGCGCCGCGATGTTCACGGTGCGGCCGTCCTGGTTGGCCGCCGTGCCGCGCAGTACCGCCAAGATGCGATCGCCGTCGCGCTGCGCGTCCTCGAGCGGCTTGAGCAGCAGCATGACGCAGCCCTCGCCGGACACGAAGCCGTCGGCCTGCACGTCGAAGGCGTGGCAGCGGCCGGTCGGGGACAACATGCCCTGCAGGGAACCGGAAACGGATTTCCGCGGTTCCAAGGTCACCACCACACCACCGGCCAGGGCGAGGTCGCTTTCGCCGCTGTCCAGGCTGCCGCACGCTTGGTGGATAGCCATCAGCCCGGACGAGCACGCCGTGTCCACCGTGACCGCCGGGCCGTGCAACCCCAGCGCGTAGGCGATGCGTCCGGACGCGAAGCTGTTGCTGGTGCCGGTGAATCCGTACGGCCCTTCGACGGCGCCGCAGTCGGCGGACAGGAGTTCGTAGTCGCCATGTGTCAGCCCGACGAACACGCCGGTCTGCGTTTGGGCCAGCGATCCGGGGGCGAGCCCGGCGTGCTCGACGGCGTCCCACGACGTTTCCAGCAGCAGGCGGTGTTGCGGGTCGACCGCGATCGCCTCACGTTCGGTCATCCCGAAGAAATCGCAGTCGAAGCCCCCGACGTCGTCGAGGAACGCCCCCCACCGGGTCACCGACCGGCCGGGCACGCCCGGCTCGGGGTCGTAGAACAGGTCCGCGTCCCACCGGTCGTCGGGGATCTCGCCAACGAAGTCGTCGCCGCGCAGCAACGCCTCCCAAAGGCCCTGCGGGGAATCGATCCCCCCGGGAAGCCGGCAGGCCATCCCGATGACGGCCACAGGTGTGGCGTTCGCGGCACGCAAAGTGCAGTCCCCTCTTCTCGCCCAACCGCCCGTGAGCATCGGGGCGCACCGTTTTCTCACGTGGTCGGGCGTAATTGTGCAGGCGTCAGTTTACCTAGCGGGGCCACGTCGGTTAGCGGGATTAAACAATTTCGTCCGCGGTACCGCAAAGCCACCTCGTGGGGCGGGCGCGTCGCAGCCGACGTATCGGAACACCTTGCCTCGCAGTGTGTTTCACCCGGCGGGGCGTTCGCGTGTCAGACGGGTCGGCGGAGGTACTAAGACTGGTCGGCTTGTTCGGCGGCACCGGACTCGGCCTCCTGCGCCGGATCCTCGATGACCTGATACGCCGGATCGACCATCGAGAGGGAACGCTGACCGGCCTGGCGGGCCTTGCCGCTGATCCGCAACAGCTGCCCGGGCCGGATGTCGGCGCCCCCGCGTCCGGGGCGGAAGGTCACGGTGATCTCCCCGCTGCTGTCGCCCACGACGATCTGCCGTCGGGTTCGGCCGCGGTCGGCGAGGTCCTCGACCTCGCTGACGCGTCCTTCGATGGTGGCGCGTTGTCCGGAGATCAGGCCGGCCACCATGATCAGCGACGATGGCCGTTCGGGATGTTCGTAGGCCTCGACCTTCTGGTCTTCGTCCTGGGAGACCCAGGCCTGGATCTTGTCGATCTCCTGGGAGATGCGCTGTTCGAACGAGTCCGGGTAGGCCTCCCTGATCCGCGATTCCACGTCGTAGGGCACGATCGTCGCGGCGGCGTCGGGGATGAGGCTGACGGCCTGGGCGACCTTGTCCGCGGTCCGGTCGTGCAACAGCCGTCCCAACAGCCGCGCGAATGTGCGGCGCGGCAACAGGACCGTCACGTTGGTGTTCGGCTGCTCGTCGCGGGCCTTGGCGACCAGCAACTGCGCGGATCTGCTGATCCGCCGGTCGGGGCAGTCCACGATCCGGAGCGGAGTGTCGAGAGCGAAGTGGTCCCAACGCTTTCGCAGTTGCGTGGCGTGGGCCGGGTCGACCATGAAGTGCACGGCAACGAGTTCGTCGGCCCGCAGGCCCCGGCCGTACCGCAACGCCTCGATCACCGCGAGGTCGACCGAGTCGACAAAAACCAGCACCTTGTGCCGCGCGTACTTCACCAGTTCCGGGCGATCGCTGCGGAACATCTCGAGAATGGCTGCCTCTGCCCGGTATTCGCGGTTCAGGCGTGTCAGCACGAACACCAGCACCGGGAACACGACGACCACCAACCAGGCGCCCTCGGTGAACTTCGCCACCGCGAAGATGCCCACCACGACCGTCGACAGGATCGCCGCGGACAGGTTGATGGCCAACCGGTGCCGCCATCCCGGCTCGCGATGCGTCACGTGGTGTTTGGTCATGCCGTAGCCGGCCATCGAGAACCCGGTGAACACGCCGATCGCGTAGAAGGGAACCAGCGCGTTGACCGAGCCGCCGGTCACCACCAGCAGCGCCACCGACAGCGTGGTCAGCGTGATGATGCCGTTCGAAAACACCAGGCGGTGACCGCGTTTCGTCAGCTGTCGCGGCAGGAAGCGGTCTTCGGCGACGAAGCTGGCCAAGGCCGGGAAGCCGTTGAAGCTGGTGTTCGCGCCGGTGAACAAGATGGCCGCCGTCGAGGCCTGGACCAACACGTAGAACACGTCACCGACCATGCCGTTGCCGTAGACCGCGCGACCGATCTGCGACAGGACCGACGGATATTCGGTCAAATACGGCGTGGCGTGCGTGACGTGGGCGAGGTAGGCGACACCGGCGAGCAGGAAACCCAGGATGCAGGCCATCGCGGTGAGCACCCGACGGGCGTTGCGGCCCTGGGGCTTTCGGAAATAGTCGACCGTGTTGGAGATGGCCTCGACCCCGGTCAGCGACGAACCGCCGTTGGCGAAGGCGCGCAACAACACCAGGATCGTCGCGCCCAGCACCAACCCGTTGCCCTGATTGACGGGCACGGCGCCGGCCATGTGCGCGGGGTCGTAGACCGGCAAACCCCCGCCGATGGCGCGTGCGACGCCGACCACGATGGTCAGCCCGACCATGGCGATGAACGAGTAGGTCGCCACCGCGAACGGCATTCCCGCTTCCCGCAATCCACGCAGGTTGGCGTAGCAGATGATGAGCACCACGCCGACCGTGATCGCCAGGCTGTAGGGCCCCAACGCGGGGACCGCCGAGACCACCGCGACCGTCCCGGCCGCCGATTGCACCGCGACGGTCACCACGTAGTCGATCAGCAGCGCCGCGGCGGCGATCTGCGCGACGCGGGGGCCGAAGTTGTCGCGCGCGACGATGTAGGAGCCGCCGGCCCGGGTGTAGGCCATCACCACCTGCCGGTAGGAGGCGGCCACCAACACCAGGATGAGCAGGATGACGCCGGTGATGGGAAGCAACAGCAGGAACGCCGCCAGCCCGGCGTGCGGCAGCAGTTCGATCAGGATCTGCTCGGGACCGTAGGCGACCGATGACACCGCGTCCGGCGAAAGCGCCCCCAGCGCAACGCCATTGGACAACTTCTCCGACGCGATGTCCTCGGTGATCAGCGGCTTTCCCAGGAACACACGCTTGGCGACGTCCCCGACCGAGAGCGGGATGCGCAGCTTGCCGGTCGAACTGGTCACAAGCACCGTCCTTACCCGAGGTTCAAGAACGTGAAACGCCTCCGAAGCATTGTGCACGTTCGGGCCGCGTCGGGGCGGCGCGCAGTGCGGATGACCAGAGAAGCCGGGCTAGGCAAGATCGACCGCCTCCTCCTCGCGCCGCGGGGCGGCGCGCATCGTCGCCGGGCTAGGCGAGCCGGCGCACCGCGGCGGCGATCCGCTCATCGCTGGCCGTCAGCGCGACGCGCACGTGCTGTGCGCCGCGCGGGCCGTAGAAATCGCCGGGGGCCACCAGGATGCCGCGCTGCGCCAGCCAGGCGACGCTGTCGTGGCAGGACTCGCCGCGGGTGGCCCAGAGATAGAGCCCGGCTTCGGAGTAGTCGACCGTGAAGCCGGCCGCCCGCAGCGCCGGCAACAGGCCGGCTCGACGCCGCTCGTAGCGCTGCCGCTGTTGCAGCTCGTGGGCGTCGTCGTCGAGGGCGGCCACCATGGCCGCCTGCACCGGCGTCGGCACCATCATTCCGGCGTGCTTGCGCACGGCGAGCAGCTCGGCGATGAGATCGGAATCGCCGGCGACGAAGCCGGCCCGATACCCGGCCAGCGAGGAGCTCTTCGACAGGGAGTGGATCGCGAGCAGCCCGGTGTGGTCGCCGTCGCAGACCGAGGGATGCAGGATCGACAGCGGTTGGGCTTCCCAGCCCAACCCGAGGTAGCACTCGTCGGAGGCCACCAGGCAGCCCCGGTCGCGGGCCCATCCGACCACCTTGCGCAGGTGGTCGACGCCCAGGACCCGCCCGGTCGGATTGCTCGGGGAGTTCAGGTAATACAGCGTCGGCGATTGCGGACCCAGCTGGGTCAGCGAATCCGCCCGCAGCACCCGCGCCCCGGCCAGCCGCGCCCCGACGTCATAGGTCGGGTACGCCAGCTCGGGCACCACGATCAGGTCCGCGGAGCCCAGACCCAACAACGTCGGCAGCCACGCGATGAGCTCCTTGCTGCCGATCACCGGGAGCACGTTGGCCTCGGCCAGCCCGGTGACGCCGAACCGGCGGGCCAGGGCGGCGACCGCCGCCTCGCGCAGCCGGGCGGTGCCCGCGGTGGCCGGATACCCTGACGCCGAACCGGCCGCGGCCAGCGCCTCCTGGATCACTGGGGCCACCGGGTCGACCGGGGTGCCGACGGAGAGGTCGACGATCCCGTCGGGGTGGGCGCTGGCCTGCGCTTTCGCGCCGGCCAGCGTGTCCCAGGGAAACTCCGGCAGGGAGGCCGACACGGCCGGCCGCCGCTTCTTGAGCTGGTATGGCACCGGGTCGCTCAGTCGCCTTCGCCCTGCGGCGGCAGGTCCTTGACCACCTGCGGGTCGTTCTCGGTCATGCCGACCTTGGCCGCGCCGCCGGGCGACCCGAGCTCGGCGAAGAAGTCGGCGTTGATCTGCGTGTACTGGCTCCACTGGTCCGGCACGTCGTCTTCGTAGTAAATCGCTTCGACGGGGCAGACCGGCTCGCACGCGCCGCAGTCGACGCATTCGTCGGGATGGATGTAGAGCATCCGGGCGCCTTCGTAAATGCAGTCGACCGGGCACTCTTCGATACACGCCTTGTCCTTGATGTCGACACAGGGTTCGGCGATCGTGTACGTCACAGACGTCTCCTCCATGTACTACTCAATGTGGGCTGCTGTTCAGCTCGCACCGGCGCGTCCGACCTCTCCCGGTGAAGCTTTCGGTTACTGATACTAGACGTTGCAGATACAGGTCAACCATTTGGCGCGCCCGTCGAAATACCGATTTAAGACTGACAGTCTCGGAGCCCGCGCGCGACCCCCGTTTCGCCGAGGGCGAACATTGCGACCAACGCGCTGACCTGCACAGAGTCATGGCCTAGCGGTAGGCTTCGTTATCTGTTGCGTTGCAAGCACGCTCGCGGGGCCTGGTAATCTCGATCGAAGGACGGCAACCGCTGGGCAGATTTTCTCGCCGTAAAGAGCGGTGCATTAACTGGGGAAGGTGTCCACACATGAGGGTGTCGTTGAGCAAATTGGGCGTTGCGGTTGGCAGCGCGGCAGTGGCGTTGACCGCCGCGGCCGGCATCGCATCCGCCGACCCCACGGACGCGATCATCAACACCACCTGCAACTACGGACAGGTGATTGCCGCGCTCAACGCGACCGACCCGGCAGCTGCCCAGCAGCTGAACTCGTCGCCCGTGGCGCAGTCCTACATCCGCAACTTCCTGGCCGCGCCGCCGCCGAAGCGTCAGCAGATGGCCCAGCAGATTCAGGCCATGCCGTCGGCGCAGAAGTACTACGCCACCATCAACGAGGTCGCGGTCACCTGTAACAACTACTGAGCCGGTCGCTTCGCGAGAAGCGGTTCAGTAGCCACCGAGCAGGCAGCGCACGCGCCCTAACGTTTCCGGTCCGACGCGGCTGCGAATGCGCGCTGGGTCGGCGGGCTTGCGCCCCCACAGCAGCAGCACCCGCGCGGCCGGGTCGGTCTCCAGGGTGGCAGGACCCTCTGGTTCGGCGAACCCGATGGTGAACCCGTCCGCATCGGCCGTCACCACGACGTCGTCGGTACGCTCGGCCCGCAGCCGGGCGTCGATCCGTTCTCCGGCCTGCAGCCGACTGGCACCTTTGGCCAGCAGCGGCCTGCCGACGGCGAGCACGCTGTGCGTTGTCATCCACGGTTCGGCCAGTCTCGCCTGGGCCGCGGGTTCGTCCCCGGTGATGTCCCAGCCGTGCAGGACGAGTTCTTCGCGCATGTGCTCGGCGAACCAGGGCACCTTCATGGTGCGGCCGGTCCAGGCGACATCGGTGTCGGCGGGCGCCCCGTCCGCCGCCGCCGCGACCTCGTTGAGGGCGGCCATGCGGTCCAGCAGCGCGTCCCACAGGTCGGTGTCGTTCAAGGCGCGCAGCGGGTCTTCGCGCTCCGCGAAGCCGCGCGTGGCGACGGGTTCCCCGGCTAGGTGCCCGCCGAGCACCCGGGCGAGTTCTTCGGCGTTCCCGGCCTGATGGACGACGATGTCGCGCACCGTCCAGGCCTCACACCAGGTGCCGGCGTCCGGGCCGCTGCGTTGCACGGCATCCACGAAGGGCCGCCACTCCGGAAACCGATCGTCGTCCACTCGTCGCGTCACGGCCTCGGGGTACCCGCCGCGGCCGGCCGGCAAGCGGCTACGCGGCCAACGTCGTGTAGTCGGTGGTGCGCTGGCGTGCGGGTCGCCCGATGCCCTCGGCGATCGCGGTCAGTTCGGCCACCGTCTTGGCCGACCCGTGTTCGGAACCGGCCATCCGCGAGATGGTCTCTTCCATCAGCGTGCCACCCAGGTCGTTGGCGCCGCCGCCCAGCATCACCTGCGTGCGCTCGACACCGAGTTTGACCCAACTGGTCTGGATCTGGGAAATGCGGCCGTGCAACATGATTCGTGCCAGCGCGTGGACGGCTCGGTTGTCCCGGTGGGTCGGCCCGGGCCGGGCCGCGCCGGCCAGATACAGCGGCGAACTCTGGTGCACGAACGGCAGCGGCACGAACTCGGTGAAACCGCCGGTGCGGTCCTGGATGTCGCGCAGCACGTTGAGGTGGCCCACCCAGTGCCGCGGGCTGTCGACGTGGCCGTACATCATGGTCGACGAGGAACGCAGCCCCACCTCGTGCGCGGTGGTGACGATCTCGATCCACATCGACGTCGGCAACTTGCCCTTGGTCAGCACCCAACGCACTTCGTCGTCCAGGATCTCGGCGGCGGTGCCGGGGATGGTGTCCAGGCCCGCCTCGCGCAGGCTGGTGAGCCAGTCGCGAACGCTCAACCCGCTCTTGGTCACACCGTTGGCGATCTCCATCGGAGAGAACGCGTGCACGTGCATCGACGGCACCCGAGCCTTGACGGCCCGGACCAGGTCGGCGTAGCCGGTGACCGGCAGCTCGGGATCGATGCCGCCCTGCATGCACACCTCGGTGGCGCCCTCGACGTGCGCCTCCCAGGCGCGGTCGGCGACCTCGTCGGTGGACAGCGAATACGCGTCGGCGTCGCCCTTGCGCTGCGCGAACGCGCAGAACCGGCATCCGGTGTAGCAGATGTTGGTGAAGTTGATGTTGCGGTTGACCACGAACGTCACGTCGTCACCGACGGTGTCACGACGTAACGAATCCGCCAGTGCCGCAACCGCTTCCAGGGCGGGACCGTCGGCGGTGGCCAGTGACAGGTATTCGCTGTCGCTACACCCGGCGGGGTCGCGTTCGGCCGAGCGCAGCGCGGCGAGCACATCGGTGTCGATGCGTTCGGGGGCGCGCGCGGCCAGTTCGTTTACGTGCGCCCGGATTGATTCCCAGTCGCCGAACGCACTGTCGATATCGCTGCGGGTGTCGGTGTTGCGGCCCTCGCTGTCGATCGCCGCGTTCAGGTCCACCCGCCCCACCGAACCGACGTCGTCGGGCTCCTGCCACGGCAAGCCCACCGGGTTGACGTCGCGGGCCAGACCGGTCGCCGGATCCGCCAGTGCCGTCACGTGCCCCTGCACCCGCGGGTCGATCCACGCCGCGCCGCCCTGCACGTATTTGGGCTGCGCGGTCAGCCGCTGGACCAGCTCGTAGCCGGCTTCGGCGGTGACGGCGGCCAATTCGTCCAGTGCCGGCCATGGCCGTTCCGGGTTGACGTGGTCGGGCGTGAGCGGCGAGACACCGCCCCAGTCGTCGACTCCGGCGCCCACCAGCGCCAGGCACTCGTCACGCGAGACCAGGTTCGGCGGCGCCTGGATGCGCATCCCGGGGCCGAGCACCAGCCGCGCCACCGCCACGGTCGCCAGGTAATCCTCGATGCCGGCGTCGGGGACCGTGGCCATGGCGGTGTGTTCCTTGGCCCGGAAGTTCTGCACGATCACCTCTTGCACATGGCCGAACTCCTTGTGCGACTTACGAATCGCGTGCAAGGTGTCGGCGCGTTCGGCGAGTGTCTCGCCGATGCCGACCAGCAGGCCGGTGGTGAACGGAATCGAGAGCCGGCCGGCATCGGTCAACGCGCGCAACCGGACCGCCGGGTCTTTGTCCGGGCTGCCATAGTGCGCAAGCCCTTTCGTTTCGAACAGCCGCCGCGACGTCGTCTCGAGCATCATGCCCATCGACGGCGCCACCGGCTTGAGCCGGGCCATTTCCGACCAACTCATCACACCGGGGTTCAGGTGCGGCAACAACCCGGTCTCCTCGAGCACCCGGATCGCCATCGCCCGCACGTAAGACAGCGTCGAATCGTAGCCGCGTTGACCGAGCCACTCACGCGCCTCCGGCCAGCGGTCTTCGGGCCGATCCCCCAGCGTGAACAGCGCTTCCTTGCAACCGAGTTCGCCGCCACGGCGGGCGATGTCGAGGATCTCGTCGGGCTCGAGGTACATGCCGGCGCCCTGCGCGCGCAGCTTGCCCGGCACGGTGACGAATGTGCAGTAATGACAACTGTCGCGGCACAGGTGGGTGACCGGGATAAAGACCTTGCGCGAGTACGTAATCGGCAGCCCGCCGCCGGAGCCGCGCCGCCCGGCCGACTCCAGGCCCGCGTCGCGCACCCGCGCCGCGCTGGCGCACAGGTCGGCCAGATCCGCACCACGCGCGGTCATCGCGACCGCCGCCTCGTCGATGTTCAGTGCAACGCCATCTCGGGCCCGCCGCAATACCCGTCGCAGCGCCGACGCATCGGCCTTCGACGCACTGGCCTTCGCCGGAATCTGTGGATCAGGCAAAGCGGTAGGCTCCTCGCCCGGAGTCAACAGCACCTTCGTGTAACTTCCCCACGATCGAATTTCATCCGTGCGTCCCAACATGTGAAATCGTGGCACCCAATGGCGGGTCCCGTATGGGCAACAGTCAACAGTAGACCCACACCCGCGGGCGCAAGCGGGCGACATCCCGGCCGAAATGTCCACCCACCGCGGTCCGTGATCAACCGCTGTGGCCCCGCCGCCACAGCACCCAGACCGGCGGCACGACACCGAACACCAACAGCAGCAGGGCCCCGTAGGCCATCAGGCCGCGACCACCCAGGATGACGTCGTCGGCCGGTCCGCCCATGCTGATCACCGCCACCGTCAGCAGCCACGTCCACAGCGGCAGCGCCGCCAACCGGGGCGAGCGGGTCCATCGCCCCGCGGCCCACACCAGGGCCGCATTGACCAACCCGGAAATCAATCCGCTGATAGGAAACGGAACCGTCCCGATATAGGAGGGCAGCAGCAGGGCCCCGGCTAGTGCGGACAAAACCCCATCGACCGCCAGGAGAGACAGGACAACGAAACGAATCGCGGGGTCTGTGGCGCCGCCGTCTTCAACGGATGCGACGCGAGGCTGGGTGTCGGTCAGGTCGGAACGCTGTCGATGTTGGAGAGTATCGAGCCGATTACCCACTGCAGGCTGTCGAGCCGGTCCTGCCAGTGCTGCTGATTAGGGTCCAGGTCGGGGTCCATGCGAATTCCTTCCGTGGCTGCCTGTTTGGCAGCCTACCGCGTACGGGTGGCGGCGAGATCGACGCCTGCGAGCAGGTCCGTCTCCCAGCCACGCCCGTCGCGCTCCCCCGCGTCGCCCGCGGCCAGGACGTAGTGCTCGTCCCCCACGATCGGCAGGGCCACGTTGTTGGACAGGGCGCACGCGCGCCCGGTGGGCCCGACCACCACCTGGGTGGCGTGCGCGGCGAGCGCCGCGCGCTTGGCGGCCACGGCGTCCGCGCCGGTCTCGACGACCGCGTCGATGTCGCCGTCGTCGTATCCGAACGTGAACTCCTCCTCGGACGGGAGCGACCATTCCGGCCGCAGATCCTCGGGGGTCAGCGCGGCCAGGCCGGCCTCGAATGCCTGGGTGGAAAAGACCGACCAGTAGAACTTCGGCACCGCCCACGGCTCGCCCGGAAAGCCGGAGGCGCCGCCCGACGAACCGGCGGCCGCGACGGCGGCCGTGGTCACCGTGTGCGCGTGCACGTGGTCGGGATGGCCGTAACCGCCGGCCGGGTCGTAGGTGACGACGACGTGGGGGCGCTGCTCGCGGATCAGGGCCACCAGCGCGCCGACGGTCTCGCGCTCGTCGGCGTCGATGAATCGTTGCCGGTGCCGCGTGGGGGTGCCGCGCATGCCCGAATCCCGCCACCGGCCCGCGCCCCCGAGATAGCGGGGTCCACCGACCCCCAGCGCCCGCAGCGCGGCGGTCAATTCGCCGATCCGGTAGCCGCCGAGCTGGTCGGCGCGATCGACGGCGAGTTCGGCCCACCGATCGCCGATCACCTCGCCCTCCTCGCCGAGCGTGCACGTGACGACGCGGACGTCCGCGCCGCGGGCGGCGTAGTGGGCGATGGTGGCGCCGGTGCCGAGGCTTTCGTCGTCGGGATGTGCGTGGACGAACAACAGCCGCGGCGTCTCAGGCATGGACGGCACCCTACCGGCAGCGGCGATGGTCATGGCGCTCAGGTTAGTGACCGGCGCCGTTTCTTAATCGCCGGCGTCCAGGAGTTGCGTCACGTTGCCGGGAAGTCACCAACGCCTCCTGCCGGCGATCGATCGTCATTGACGGTCATCGACTCCGGCGTGGGCGAGACCAACTCGCATCGCCTCTCCGTATGGCGCGCCGGCTCGCACGATCGTGACCTCGCCACGCTCCTCGAACAGGACATACTGCAGATCCTCGACGTCGCTTTCACCTGCTTGGCGCAGGAGTCGGTACACATCGTGATCGGCCAAGCCGGCCGTTCGCAGAGCCTTCGGCTGCAAGCGCCCGTTCGCCAGCAGGATCAGCGGTTTACGGATCAACAACTCACCTAACCAGCCACGCCGATGCAGCTCGGCGACAATCCGATGCGCCGTGAACAGCGTGATCAGCGCGACTGCGCCGGTGGCGAAGGAGGTTGTCACCGATGTCGCCGTACGGCCTATGATGGCGCCGATCGCCACCGCCACCACAAAGTCAAATACATTGAGCTCGGCCAACATTCGCCGTCGTGACACACGAAGACCGATAACTGCGACGATGAATAGCAAGACGGTTTTCAGCGCCGTCCAACCGAGTTGTTCGTACTGGCCGATCAGGTAGAACATTGACGTCTCCTTGGCGGTTGATGGTTCGGCGGCCACGCCATGACGTATCAGCAGAACTCGTCATGCAGATATGCGTCTCCATGCGAGCAGCGACAAGATCGGTACGTCGACACAAGCAGCACTCACAATTATTCCGCTGCATCGGTGCAGCCAGGGTTAAGCGGTCGTTGCTGCGCTATTTGCCCCGCAGTAGCCGGCGTCAGGGTCAGGCCGGTCAGAATCAGCGACGCCGGACGGCCGGGCGCCGTCATCCGTAACGGAGTTAGGGAATCTTCTCAGCGAGATAGGAACGCGGACGGCTACTATCAGAGGGTGCCTCAGCTCACGGACGCAGACCAGACCGGCAGCCGAAGCCGCCGGCGCGGTGAGGTCCTCGAACGCGCCCTCTACGAGGCCACCCTGGCCGAGCTGACCGAAGTCGGGTACGGGAGCCTGACCATGGAGGGCATCGCGGCGCGGGCTCAGACCGGCAAGGCCGCGCTCTACCGGCGCTGGGACACCAAGTGCGAGCTGGTGCACGCCGCTTTGGTTTTCGCGCTGCCGCCGCTGCCCGAGCTGCGTTCCGGCCGTTCGGCCCGGGAGAACCTGCTAGCGATGTTCACGGCCCAACGTGACCTGCTGGCCGGAAAGACCGGCTTTCCCGGTCTCGACGTCATCCATCAGCTGTTGCACGAACCTGAGATGCGGGCCATCTTCGCCGACGCCGTGGTACTGCCGCGGCTGAAAATCATGGAATCGATCCTGCAAGCCGCCGTGGACGACGGTGACCTCGATCCAACGGCGGTCACGCCGCTGACCGCCCGCATCGGGTCGGCGTTGATCAATCAGCACTTCCTGCTGAACGGCTCGCCGCCGAACCGGCGGGAGCTGGCGCTCATCGTCGACACCGTGATCCCGCCGCGGCCGTCGCGCCCGCCCACCGATTGACGATCGCCGTTAGGGCCCGGTTTTGATCCACTGACCGGCGTCGCCGACGATGCCGACCGGAACCGCGCCGGACAGGCTGACGTTCTGCACGCTCGGTCCGGCCGCGACGATCGTGGTGTCCTGCAGGATCGGCAAGACCGTCGACATGTTCCACAGTCGCGGTTCGACCGCGGTGATGACGTCGTTGATGCTCTTGGTGCCGTTGAGGGCGGCATCGATGTTCGACTGGATGCTGCGATCGCAGATGCCGGTGAGGTTCGACGGCGCCTGCACCAGGGCGTTGGGATCCGCGGGGCGACTCGGCGGGGGCGCCGACGTCGGCAGTGCCGAGGTGGGGGCGGTCGTGGTGCCCGGCCCGGTGGACGGCGCGGGCCCGGCCGGAGTGGACGACACCGGCGTCGCCTCGCCGGTTGCGGGAACCTCGGTCGATTGCAGCGCGGGACAGCCGTAGCGGGAGGCGAGCCGGGTCGCCAGGTTGCCGCCGGCCTGACGCCAGCCGACGATCGCGTCCACCCGGCTGTCGTTGAGCGCGTCGCGGTAGAGGGTGACGGGGTCCAGCGCCAGCACGGTCGCGGCGATGCCGACGTTGCGCAACTGGTCGGCGGCCGTGTTGGCCACCGCGACCGAGGTCGGGTCGTTGGCCGCCACCCCGATCGCCAACGACAGCTGTTGGCCGTCCTTGCTGATCCGGCCCCGGATGACCTCGGGCGGCCCGGGGTTCGCCGGGGGCGGCGCGGGAGAGGTACCCGAACCCGACGCATTGGGTTCGACCCGGTATCCGGCGCCCTGCAGCAGGGTCAGCGCGGCCGCCGTCGTCATCGCGGGCGGCGCGGTCGGCTCGTAGCCGGGATCGCTCGGCGCGCGGATCAGGGCCTGATCCAGGGTGACCGTGTTGTCGCTGCCCGCGCCGACGGCGGCGAGCAGGTCGACGTCGAGCAACCCCAGGATCGCCTTGCGGACTTGGGTGTCAGAGAGTTTGGGCTCGGCGGCGCGCAGCGTGAGCTGCATGACGCGCGGCGTCACGATGCGGGCGGTCCGCACGTCGGGGATGGCCGACAGCTGCGCGAAGGCCGCCGAGCCGCCGTGGACCTGCGCCACCTGGGTGTCGCCGTTGCGCACGGAGTCGGCCAGCGCGGCCGGCGCCCCGGCGCGGCGGAAGAGGATGAGCGCGGGTTTGGCCGGCGGCCCCCAGTAGCGGTCGTTGCGGGCGACCAGGATCTCGTCGCGCTGCGGGTCGATGCTTTCCACCCGGAACTGCCCGCCCGTGACCGGAAGCGCCCTTGCCAGCCCGGCCGCGAATCCGCCCGGCACGTCCTTGACGATGTGCGCCGGAAGGATGTTGCTGAACAACTCTTTCCACGCCGGGTACGGCTGCGCGAAGGTCACCACCGCCTGCTTGCCACCCTCGAGCGACTGCACGCCGGTGATGAGGTCATACCCGGCGGGGTCGACGACACCGGGCTGACTGACCATCTGCCGCCACAGGTACCAGAAGTCGTCGGCGGCAATGGGGGCGTTGTCGGTCCACTGCGCCTCGGGCCGGATCTTGTAGGTCACCGTGAACGGGTTCTGGCTCGTCACATCGGCGGACACCAACAGCGTCGGGTCCATCTCCCAGCGTGAACCGGTCGGCACGTTGGGGTCCGGGACCGGCCGGAAGGCGCTGGGCAACACCAGCGCGCTGATCGCCGCGTTCACCGGGGACAGGTCCGACAACAGATGCGGATTGAACCCCGCGCCGATCGAGTCGATGCCCATGATGATCTCGCTGACCCGCGGGGGCGGCGGCACCGAATTGTGCGGCGTATCGGTGCTTTGCGGCGCCGGCGGCGGGTTGACCGTACACGCCGAGAGCACCAGCCCGACCAACGAGACGAGGCCGCCGAGCACCATGAACAAGCGGCGGACGCGTCTCGGCACGCTGATCAGGGTATCGAGCAGCCGCACAGCGGCCCGTCCGACCACCAGGTGTTAACCCCGGGCCTTGGCGCGCGACCGGCTGCGAGCCCGGGAGGTGGCGTCCAGCTCGACCTTGCGCACCCGCACGATCTCGGGGGTCACCTCGACGCATTCGTCTTGCGCGCAGAATTCCATGGCCTGCTCGAGATCGAGTTCGAGCGGCCTGGCCAACGTTTCGATGACATCGGCGGTCGACGACCGCATGTTGGTCAGCTTCTTCTCGCGGGTGACGTTGATGTCGAGATCCTCTGCGCGCGGGTTGATTCCGACGACCATGCCCTCGTAGGTGTCCTGGCCGGGCTCGACGAAGAACTGACCCCGGTCGGCGAGCTGAATCATGGCGAACGGGGTGATGGTGCCCGCGCGGTCGGACACCAGTGACCCGGTGTGGCGGGCGCGGATCTCCCCGGCCCACGGCCGGTAGCCGTCGAACACCGCGTTGGCGATCCCGGTGCCGCGGGTCAGCGTGAGGAAGTCGGTGCGGAAGCCGATCAGGCCGCGGCTGGGCACGATGAAGTCCATCCGGACCCACCCGGCGGCGTGGTTGGTCATCTCTTCCATCCGGCCCTTGCGGGCGGCCATCAGCTGGGTGATGGCGCCGACGAATTCCTCGGGACAGTCGATGGTCATCGCCTCGAAGGGCTCATGCAGCTTGCCGTCGATCGTCTGCGTGACGACCTGCGGCTTGCCCACCGTGAGCTCGAAACCCTCGCGGCGCATCTGCTCCACGAGCACCGCCAGCGCGAGCTCGCCGCGGCCCTGCACCTCCCAGGCGTCGGGCCGGTCGATGTCGACCACCTTGATGGAGACGTTGCCCACGAGTTCGGTGTCCAGCCGCGACTTCACCATGCGAGCGGTCAGCTTGTGTCCCTTCACCTTGCCCGCCAGCGGCGAGGTGTTGGTGCCGATGGTCACCGAGATCGCGGGCTCGTCGACGGTGATGCGCGGCAGCGCGTGCGCGTGGTCCGGATCGGCCAGCGTGTCGCCGATCATGATCTCCGGAATGCCCGCGACGGCGACGATGTCCCCGGCGACGGCCTCGTCGGTCGAGGAACGCTCGACGCCCTCGGTGACAAGCAGCTCGGTGATCTTCGCGTTCGTGATGACGGGATGGCCGTCGACCTCGCGCATCCAGGCCACCTGCTGGCCCTTCTTGATACGACCCTTGTAGATGCGGATCAGCGCGAGCCGGCCCAGGAACGCCGACGCGTCCAGGTTGGTCACCAGCGCCTGCAGCGGCGCCTCGGGATCGCCCTGCGGCGGCGGGATGTGCTCGAGCAGCACGTCGAACAGCGGATCGAGGTTGTCGCCCTCGGGGTTCTCGCCATTCGCCGGTTCCGTCGTGCTGGCGATGCCGGCCCGTCCCGAGGCGTACAGCGTCGGCAGGTCCAGGGCGGCCTCGGCGGCCCTCTGCGCGTCCTCGTCCAGGTCGGAGGCGACGTCGAGCAGCAGGTCGTGGCTTTCGGAGACGACCTCGGAGATCCGGGCGTCCGGCCGGTCCGTCTTGTTGACGACCAGGATCACCGGAAGGTGGGCGGCCAGGGCCTTGCGCAGCACGAACCGGGTCTGCGGCAGCGGCCCCTCCGAGGCGTCGACCAGCAGCAGCACCCCGTCCACCATCGACAGGCCGCGCTCCACCTCGCCGCCGAAGTCGGCGTGGCCCGGGGTGTCGATGACATTGATGACGGTCGTCGTTCCGTCCGCATTCTTGCGATGCACGGCCGTGTTCTTGGCCAGGATCGTGATGCCTTTTTCCTTCTCCAGGTCGCCGGAGTCCATGAGGCGCTCGACCGCGTCGTCACCCCGGTGATGCAGCGCCCCCGACTGCCGCAGCATCGCGTCAACCAGAGTGGTCTTGCCGTGGTCGACGTGGGCGACGATGGCGACGTTGCGAAATGACACGTCGGAGATTGTGGCAGCGGGGGGCCCGGATAGCGAACTGGCAGGTCGCCGACGGGCGGCGTCGAGTGTGCGGTGGCGGCGTTGGGTGGGCGGTGCGATGCCGCCTACCAGCCCCGGCGCTTCGGCGCCGTGCCGACCAGCTGGCCCTTACCCGCCGCCTCGCGGCTGCGGTAGACGATGTAGGGCCGGAACAGGTAGACGACCGGGGCGCTGAACACGTGCACCAGCCGGGTGAACGGCCACAGCGTGAACAGCACCATGCCGATCAGGGCGTGCAGCTGATAGTCCAGCGGGGCGTTGATCATCACCTCGCCGTGCGGCTGAAAGATCCAGATCCGGCGGAACCACAAACCGACGGTGTAGCGGTAGTGGAACTCGCCGCCGTGCGGGCCGGTGCCGATCAGGTCGCAGTACAGGCCCACCACGATCGCCAGCACCAGCACCACATACATCACCTTGTCGCTCCGGGTGGTGGCCAAGGACACGGCGGGACGGGTGAACCGTCGGTAGACGAGCAGCCCGATTCCGACGAGCGTCGCGACGCCGGCGATCGACCCGGCGATGACCGCCTGCAGGTGGTAGAAGTGGTCGCTCATCTTCAGCAGCTGCGTCACCTTCGGCGGAATGAACAGCCCCACCACGTGTCCGGCGAAAACCGCCAGGATGCCGAAATGGAACATGGGGCTGGCGATGCTCAGCAGTCGCGACTCGTAGATCTGCGAGGACCGCGAGGTCCAACCGAACTTGTCGTAGCGGTAGCGCCACCACGTCCCCACGATCAGGACCGAGAGCGTGACGTACGGGGCGATATCCCAGAACAGGACGTTGCTAAACACCTGGCGTTCCTTTGCGGGGTGGCACGGTCAAGGTAAACGGTTCCAGCCCAACGGCTTCCGCGGGCGGGCCGGCCTGCGCCAGCCGCTCGGCGCGGCGCGCCTCCTGGTCGGTGGCCGCCGGCAGGGTCTCGCAGACCGCGGCCACGGCGGGCTCGTACGGTGACCGGGCGTCGGCCAGGGCGCCGCGCAGCACGTCGATCGGCACGCGGTGCTCGGTCAGCAGTCGCCGTCCGGCCTCGGGGTCGACGGTGGCGGCGAATTCGAGCACCACGGTCAAATGATCGGGCGCCTCGCCGCTCGGCGGCTGCGCACCCGCCTCCCGGTAGGCGGTGGCGAACGCCAGCATCTCCCGGCCGCGGTTGCGGGTGTCCCCCGCGGTCCAGTACGTCAGGTACATCGTGGCGCGCCGGCGCATATCGAACGTCGCGACATAGTCCATCGCGGCGACCATCGGCTCGCGGGCCCGCAGCGCCGCGGCCGCCTGCCCGAGGAGCGTCGCGGCGGGACCGCTGATGTGGCCGAGCATTTCGTCGACGGCGTCCAGGCGGTCGGTGAAGCCGTCGTCCGGGTACGCCAACAGCAGCGAGGCCGCCTGCCACACCAGGCGATCCTGCATCGCCCGGCCGGCGGAACGCTCGCGGAGCGCGGAGAGCAGCCTCACCGCTTCTGCCCCTCGGGGAACATCCCCGCCGGCACCTGGCCGCCGTCCCAGTTGAGCAGGTTCACCCGCGGCCGCGCCTGGCCGGGCTCGTCCCCCCCACGCTTGAGCGCGTGGAAGGTTTCCACGGACACCGGAATCGGCTCCGATTCGTACATGCCCGGGCCGCCCTCGCCCGTCAACGAACAGCCCATCTCCTCGAGATCGCGGGCCTGAGGGGCGAACGCCGTCGGAATCACGTAGCGCTCTTCGTATTTCGCGATCGCGAGCAGCCGATACATCTCGTAGATCTGCTCTTCGGTCATGCCGACCGAATGCGGGATGTGCGGCTGGGTGTCGCGGCCGAGGTTGATGTCGCGCATGTAGGAGCGCATCGCCGCCAGCCGCCGCAGCACCCCTTCGACGACGGCGGTATCGCCGGCAGTGAACAGTTCGGCCAGATATTGCATCGGGATGCGCAACGCGTCCAGCGCGCCGAACAGGTTGCCGACGTCCTCCCCGTCGTGCCCGTCGCGGCTGACCGCGTCGACCACGGGCGACAGCGGCGGGATGTACCAAACCATCGGCATGGTGCGGTATTCCGGATGCAGGGGCAGCGCCACCTGGTAGGTGTGGATCAGCGCGTAGATCGGGGAACGCTGCGCGGCCTCGATCCACTCGTCGGGGATGCCCTCGGCCCGCGCGCCGGCGATGACGTCCGGATCGTTGGGGTCCAGCAGGATCTCGCACTGCGCCCGATAGAGATCGGTGTCCTTTTCCACCGACGCCGCTTCCAGCACCCGGTCGGCGTCGTAGAGAACCACCCCGAGGTAGCGCAACCGCCCCACGCAGGTCTCCGAGCAGATGGTCGGCAGCCCGACCTCCATGCGCGGATAGCACAGCGTGCACTTCTCGGCTTTGCCCGTCTTGTGGTTGAAATAGACCTTCTTGTAAGGGCATCCGGACACACACATCCGCCAGCCGCGGCAGCGGTCCTGGTCCACCAGCACGATGCCGTCCTCGCTGCGCTTGTACATCGCGCCCGACGGGCACGACGCCACACACGAGGGGTTGAGGCAGTGCTCGCAGATTCGCGGCAGGTAGAACATGAAGGTCTCTTCGAGCTTGAGCTTGATCTCGTCGTTGACCTTCTTCAGGATCGGGTCCTCGGCCAGGATCTCCGACGAGCCGGCCAGGTTGTCGTCCCAGTTCGGTCCCCACGACACCTTCATCGGCTCACCGCTGATCACGCTTCGGGGCGCCGCTGTCGGGAACGTGTCACCCGCGGGTGCGGTGGTCAGGTTCTCGTAGTCGTAGGTCCACGGCTCGTAGTAGTCGCCGATGACGGGCAACTTCGGATTGGCGAAGATGCGCAGCAGCTTCTGGATGCGGCCGCCGTCGCGCAGCCGCAGCCGCCCCTTCTTGTCGCGAATCCAGCCACCCCGCCACTTCTCCTGGTCCTCGTAGGTGCGCGGATAGCCTTGTCCGGGACGGGTTTCGACGTTGTTGAACCACACGTATTCGGTGCCGGATCGGTTGGTCCACGCCTGCTTGCAGGTCACCGAGCAGGTGTGACAACCGATGCACTTGTCGAGGTTCATCACCATCGCCAACTGCGCCATAACCTTCATGGTTAGTACTGCACCTCCTGGCTGCGGCGACGCACGACGGTCACCTCGTCGCGCTGGTTGCCGGTCGGCCCCAGGTAGTTGAACGCGAACGCGTGCTGACCGTAGCCGCCGGCCAGGTGGCTGGGCTTGATCCGCACCCGGGTGAGCGCGTTGTGGTTACCGCCGCGCTTGTTGTTGGTCTCGGTGCGCGGGGTGTCGACGGTGCGCTCCTGCACGTGATAGACGTACACCACCCCGTCGGGCATCCGGTGCGAGACGATCGCCCGGCACACGTAGATGCCGTTGACGTTGACCGCCTCAACCCAATCGTTGTCGCGCACTTGGATTTTCGCCGCGTCACCCGGGCTCATCCACATCGTCGGGCCGCCGCGGGACAGCGAGAGCATGTAGAGGTTGTCCTGGTAGGTGGAGTGGAAGGACCACTTCGAGTGCGGCGTGAGGTACCGCACGGTGAGCCCGATTCCGTCCTCGGTCGGGCCGAGCGTGGGTGCGCCGAACAAGCGCGCCATGTCCAGCGGCGGCCGGAAGACCGGCAGATGCTCGCCGAGTTCCTCGACCCAGTCGTGGGCCAGATAGAAATGCATCCGCCCGGTCAGGGTGTGGAACGGCTTGAGGTTTTCGATGTTGATGGTGAACGGCGCGTAGCGGCGACCGCCCGTTTCGCTGCCCGACCATTCCGGGCTGGTGACCACGGGTACGGGCCGCGCCTGGGTGTCGGCGTAGCTGATGCGCTTGTCCTCGCTGCCCTCGGCCAGGTGCACCAGGCGTTGACCCGTGCGCTTTTCCAGCTCGTGGAAGCCCTCGACCGCCAGCCGGCCGTTGGTCGTCCCCGACAGCAGCAGCAGCACGTCGGCCATCCGGGCGGCGGTGGTGATGGCCGGGCGACCCGCCGCCACACCGGATTTGAGCACCCCGAACTTGGCGGCGAGCTCCTCGACCTCCCGGAAGGGGTGCACGGTGATGCCCTTGGTGGTCAGTCCGAACTTGTCGACCAGCGGACCCAGCGTCAGCCACTTGTCGTAGATGGCGGCGTAGTCACGGTCCACCACGGTGAGCTTGCCCATGGTGCGGCCGGGTACCGGCGTCGCCCCGCTGTGCAGCCAATCCTGTTCGGTGCCATCGGGATAGGCCATCGCGTCGGGTGTGTCGTGCTGCAGCGCGCTGAGCACGACGTCGGTGCGGGTGCCCAGATGCTCTTTGGCCATGGCACTGAAGGCGCGGGCGATCGCACCGAAAGCGTCGAAGTCCGAACGTGTTTCCCACGGCGGATCGGTCGCGGCGCTGAACGCGTGCACGTAGGGGTGCATGTCCGTGCTGGAGATGTCGGACTTCTCGTACCAGGTCGCCGCCGGCAGCACGATATCGGAAACCAAAGTCGTCGAGGTCATCCGGAAGTCGATCGACATCATCAGGTCGAGCTTGCCCTCGGGGATGTCCCCCTCACACGTCACGTCGACGGGCCGCACCCCGTCCTCGGGCGGCAGCGCCGACGCGTTGGAGTCGGTTCCCAACAGGTGGCGCAGGAAGTACTCGCCGCCCTTGCCCGACGACCCGATCAGGTTGGCGCGCCACACGGTGAGCACCCGGGGCCAGTTGACGGGGTTGTCCGGATCGGTCACCGCGAGTTTGAGTTTGCGCTGCCCGAGCTGCTCGGCGACGTAGTCGGCGACGTCGCGACCCGCGGCGCGCGCCTCGTCGGCGACGTCCAGACTCGACCGGTCGAACTGGGGGTAGTACGGGCTCCACCCCATGGCCACCGACGACGCCAGCAGATCCATCGTGTGCTTGCCCGCGAAGCGGCCCCGGCCCACCGGGCTGGACAACTTGTCCGCCCCGTAGCCGTCATAGCGCCATTGGTCGGTGTGTGCGTACCAGTACGAGGCGCCGGGCACCTGGCGCGGCGGGCGCACCCAGTCGGTGGCCATCGCCATCGTGTGAAACCCGGTGAGCGGACGCACCTTTTCCTGGCCGACGTAGTGGGCCCAGCCGCCGCCGTTGCGGCCCATCGACCCGGTCAGCATCAGCAGCGCCAGCACCGCCCGGTAGATCGCGTCGGCGTGGAACCAGTGGCAGATGCCGCCGCCCATGATGATCATGGACCGGCCGCCGGATTCCTCGGCGCTGTGCGCGAATTCCCGTGCCACGCGGATGGCTTGGGCGGCCGACACGCCGGTGATCGCTTCCTGCCAAGCCGGGGTGTTCTGCTGCGTCGCGTCGTCGTAGCCGGTGGGCCATTCGCCGGGCAACCCCGCGCGCGCGACGCCATATTGCGCGAGCATCAGGTCGAAGACTGTGCACACCAGGTGCTTGCCGATGCGGCGCACCGGGACGCCGCGGGCCGCGGTCGTGCCCTCGCCGTCGAGGGTGTCGAAGCTGGGCATGTGCACCAGCGCGGTGCTGCCGTCGCCGTTGGTGCCGTGCGCGTCTCGCACACTGAGCGCCGGCACCAGGTCACCGAGATCGAGGTTCCACTTGCCGACCCCGGATTCGCCGTACCGGAAGCCCAGCGAACCGTGCGGCACCACAACCGAATTGGTGGTTTCGTCGAGCACCGCGGGCTTGAGTGCCGCGTTCTCGACCGCCTCCCCCAGGTCCGCCGCCGTCAGGTTCTTCCCCGGCACCAGCATGTCGCCGCGTTCTTCCAGCTTGATCAGGAACGGTAGATCGGTGTAGCGACGCGAATAGTCGGCGAAGAACGGAACCTGCTTTTGCACATAGCATTCCGAGAGAATGACGTGACCCATCGCCATGGCCAGCGCCCCGTCGGTGCCGGCCGCGCACGGCATCCACTCATCGGCGAACTTGGTGTTGTCGGCGTAGTCGGGGCTGACGGTGACGACCTTGGTGCCGCGGTAGCGCGCCTCGGCCATCCAGTGCGCGTCGGGGGTCCGAGTGATCGGCACGTTCGAGCCCCACATCATCAAATACGCTGCGTCCCACCAGTCTCCGGATTCGGGAACGTCGGTCTGGTCGCCGAACACCTGGGGTGAGGCCACCGGAAGGTCGGCGTACCAGTCGTAGAACGACGTCATGGGGGCGCCGATCAGTTCGAAGAACCGCGAGCCTGCGGCATAGGACACCATCGACATCGCCGGAATCGGGGAGAATCCGGCGACCCGATCCGGACCGTAGGTTTTGATGGTGTGCACATGGGCGGCGGCGATCAGTTCGGTGGCCTCGGCCCAGGTGACGCGGATCAGTCCGCCCTTCCCGCGGGCCTGCTGATAGCGCCGGCGGCGCTCGGGATCGGCCTGGATGTCGGCCCACGCCAGCACCGGATCGCCCAGGCGCGCCTTGGCTTCCCGGTACATCTCGACCAGCACGCCGCGGGCGTACGGGTAGCGCACCCGGGTGGGCGAGTAGCTGTACCAGGAAAAAGAGGCACCGCGGGGGCAACCGCGCGGCTCGTACTCGGGACGGTCCGGACCCACCGACGGGTAGTCGGTCTGCTGGGTTTCCCAGGTGATGATCCCGTCCTTGACGTAGATCTTCCAGGAGCAGGACCCGGTGCAGTTCACGCCGTGCGTGGAGCGAACCACCTTGTCGTGGCTCCACCGGTCGCGATAGAACACGTCGGCCTCGCGGCCGCCCCGCCGCGTCACGGTGCGCAGGTCGGCCGAGATATCGCCCGGCGTGAAGAACCGCCCGCTGCGCTCCAAGAGCTCCTCGAGCACTCCACCAATGTGCGGTGTGGCAGTCAAGAAGTACTCCTCCTCATCGGTAGCGTCGCGCCTCGTCGCCCGGCCCTGCGTGTGGTCCCAGTTGAGTTGTGGTCGGCGATCGGCCCCGTGATCCGCTCGTCCGCACCAGCTCGGATCGGCTCAAACATTGGCATTTCGGGCCCGCGGGCTGGGCGGCGATACTGCACCAGCATAGGTCGATGTGCACGGGGCAATCACCTTCGCCGCGCGCGGCCGATCCAGGAAAAACAGGGTCATGAGCATCGGTTTTCGCGCATGCCGAAGCGTCCCGGTCGGGCACCGAGCCGGGACGGCAAGGTCTGGACAACCATCTGGCTAGCTATCGGCACGCACATCCAGGGCAGATTCGTATGGCGTTACTACAAGTCATTTTGTTGCATTCAGTTCACTGTGGCGACCTGCAACGTGCCTGTACATCAGCTGCGGGAAGTCTGTGGACTTGTTACAAGGGTGTTCACAGGACGCCGGCCAGATCCGGCAACCAGCCCCGATCGGCCGGGACCCAGTCGAGATCGTGCAGCTCAGCCGCCGTGATCCAGCGCAAGGCGCGGTGCTCACGCGCGTCCGGACGGCCGCTGAGCAAATGCACCCGGTACGCGCGCAGCGTGATGCCGCCGTCCACCGGGATGTCCGCGCCGAGCCGGTCGCCCACCGCGACGTCGCCCGTCACCAAACCCAACTCCTCGGCCAGCTCGCGGGCCAGCGCGTCGCGCTCGGTCTCGCCGGGTGCGACCTTGCCGCCGGGCAGCTCCCAGCGACCGGCGAGCTCCGGCGGGTGGACGCGCTGTGCCACCAGGACGCGCGCGTCGCAGATGAGGGCGCCGGCGACGACGATCTGGGTCGGCATGGCCTGTGACGGTATACCGTCGGAGCATGGCCGCGTCATCACGCGGCCACGGCTGCGCCCCACCGGGGAAATGCGGCACGTGGGACACCGATGTGGCCGCTGATCCGTAGCGCGCTGTGAAGGCCGGCGCTGTCTGGGTATGCATAGGTCGGCTGACCGTCACTCAGTGAGGAGAAGCACCCATGGCCAACGTTTTCATCGAACCGCGACCCAAAGGCCGCGACGGAGACCCCATCACGCACTACGTCGTTGAAGATCACGCCGACAGCGAGCTCCACCAGAGCCAAACCCAGCAGGAGGCTGTGGACTGGGCGAAACAGCAGGGGCATTCACCCCTCGTTGCCCGCGTCCGCCATCTCAGCGACAAAAAGAAGCCCGACCAGTGGCGGGGAGCCTAGGTCCTTACCCAGGCCCGCTGCCTAGAGCATCCGGGGATTGACTCCGAGTAAGGCGTTCACGAGCGACGTCATGGACGCTGCCCGTGCTTCGCTATCGTAAACTGGCATCTAGCAAGGCTTTTAGAGAAGAATGGTTACGAGTTATGGCTGTGTTAACGGATGAACAGGTAGACGCCGCACTGCCCGATCTGGACGGATGGGAACGTGCCGACGGCGCCCTGCGCCGCTCGATCAAATTCGGAAGCTTCCTGGCCGGCATCGACGCGGTGCGCCGCGTGGCCGAGCACGCGGAAAGCAAGGATCACCACCCGGACATCGATATTCGGTGGCGGACAGTGACTTTCGCTCTCGTCACCCACTCCGAGGGCGGCATCACCCAAAACGACGTCGATATGGCCCGCGACATCAACGGGATCGTCGACAACTAGCGGGAGGGCTCGGCCCGTTCGCCGGGCCTGGCGCCGCTGGCGCGGCTGCCGGTGACCGCGATCCAGATCAGCGTCGCCACCGCCGCCACGGTGTAGATCAGCCCGGCCCAGGCCAGATACCACGGGCGGCTGATCTCCCAGATGGTCGGCTGAGCGAAGCTCAGCAACCACGGCACGCCGATCACGGTGAGCGCCAACCACCCCCAGCCGGCGATCCGCGCGCCGCGCAGCGTGCGCCCGGTGCCGTGGATCGCCCAGATCATCAGCGGCACCAGCCACACCCAGTGGTGGGTCCAGGAAATCGGCGACAGCAGCAGCCCGAACAACTCGACCACGATCAGCCTGCCCAGCTGATCGGAGGCGTCCAGCGCGCGCCAGGCCAGGACGGCCAGCACCGCGGTGACGACGAGGGCGAGGACCAGCGGCGGCCCGAAACCGACGTCGTGGCCCAGGATCCGCGAGATGGCGCCGCGCCAGGACTGATTGAACGACGTGGCGATGGGACCCACCCGGTGGGCGTCGCCGAGCAGGTCGGTGAAGTAGTAGCGGGCCTGATCGCCGACGACCACGGCCGAAATCCCAATGGTGGCAACGAAAACGACCGCCGAGAACACCGCCGCGGCCCACCGCCGGGCCCCGGCCAGGTAGACCCCGGAGATGGCGGGGGTCAACTTGATTCCGGCGGCCGCGCCGACCAGTAGCCCCGACAGCCACCACCGCGTGGTGTAGACCGCCCACAGCACCGCGGTCATGAGCAGCACATTGACCTGGCCGTAGTCGAATGTGCTGCGCAGCGGCTCGATCCAGATGGTGATCGCCGTCCACGCCATCGCGAGTCGGCGGGCGCGCGGGCCGGCCGCCACGCCCGTCAGGCGCTGGCTGATCCGGAGCGCGCCGTACAGCGCGGCGATGGTCGCGAGCTGCCACAGAAACGCGACGAGCCCGAACGGCAGCAGGTGCAGCGGGTAGAAGACGACGGCCGCGAAGGGCGGGTAGGTGAACGGCAGCGGGAAATCCGGAGTCTGGTCGGCGTAGACGTAGCTGTACAGCGTGCCGGGATGATCGAGCGCGGCGGCTCCGCCGAGGTAGACGTGCAGGTCGACGAAGTTCGCGCCGTTGGGAGCCAGGTATGTCCAGGCCAGCCGCGCCGCGACGCTGACGATGAGCAGGATCGGCGCGGCCGCGACGAGGCGATTCGCCAACCGCTGGGTGAGGGGCGCCGCCGGGGCGGCCGAGATGGTGTCTATCCGCCCGACTTTAGCGATCGGAGCATGGGGCGCGGCCCCGTCGGTCCCCGACCTCTATTCAGGGAACGGTATTTCGCGCGTTCGGTCACCGCTCTCACTCGTATCCGTAACGAATAAATAAATGCCACACGTGTCACTTGAGTCCCATCTGCATCAAAGTAACTTCGGCGCCGGGACCTGTAATCGATCAATCAGGGAGAGTCATGCCAACCATCTGGACTTACATGCGTGCAGCCGCCGTCGTGGTCGGTTCGTCCGCAGCACTGTTGACGGGCGGTATCGCCCACGCCGACCCCGTGCCGGCTCCGGCCGTGCCGAACATTCCGCAGCAGCTGATCAGCTCGGCGGCCAACGCACCTCAAATCCTGCAGAACCTCGCGACCGCGCTCGGCGCCACGCCGCCCGCGGCGCCCGCCACGCCGGGCATCAGCTTCCCCGGTGTTCCGGCGGCCGCCTCCCCGGCGTCGGCGGCCACGGCGGGCATCCCGTCGATTCCCGGCCTGACGCCGGCGGCACCCGCCGCTCCCGCGTCATCTCCGGCGGCGCTCCCGTCCATTCCGGGGCTGGCGCAGTCGGCGACGCCCGCCACGCCGGCGTCGCCCTCCGCGGCGAGCGGTATTCCCGGGATGATCCAGGGCCTAACCGGCGCACAGCCGGCGGCCGCGAGCCCGGCCGCCCCGGCCTCCTCGTCGATCCCGGGCCTGCCCGCGATCCCGGGGCTGTCGGCGCCGAGCGCGCCGGCCACGCCGCCCGCACCGCAAATCCCGCAGGCGCAGGTCAACATGCCGGCGATGCCGGCGGGCCTTCCGGTCAGCGTGCCCTCGCAGGTGCGGCTGCCGCAGGATCTGCCGGCGCTGGCTTCGGGCCAGACCCCGGCGGCTCCAGCCGCACCCGCGGCTCCGGCCGCACCCGCGCCGGCTGCCAGCCCGGCCGGTCCGGCAGCGCCGCTGCTTGCCGCCCTGCCTTGAGCAGCGTCGTCATCGCCCTAACCCACCACTGAGAACCGGAGGACACCGTGGCAACCACTTGGAATCTGTCCAAAGGTTTGGCCGCTGTCGTCACGGCATCGGTTGCCGCGCTCGGGCTTTGCCCGGGCGCGGCAGCCGACCCGGCGGCGCCGCAGCCGACACCACAATCCAGCGCGGCTGGGCAGCTGCCGGGTCTGCCTGCCCTGTCGCAGCTCAGCCCGCTCATCCAGCAAGCGGCGGGCGACCCGCAGCAGGCGACACAGCTGCTCATGGCCGCCGCGCAAGCCTTCGCCCACAGCCCGACCGCACCCAGCGAGTCCAAGAACGTGGCGGCGGCGGTCAATCAGTTCGTCCAAGAGCCCGCCGCGCCGGTGCAACACGTTCCCGCGGCCGGCGTGGAACCCGGTCTGCAGTCGCACCTGCCGACCGGCATCGACCCGGCGCACGCGGCGGGTCCCGCACCCGAAGCCACACCCGAGGCGCACCTGCCGGCGAGCGTCGACCCGGCGCACGCGGCCGGACCCGCGCCCGCCGCCGCTCCGGCGCCGGCACCCGCCCAGCCCGCCGCCCAACCCGCGAATGTGCCCGTCGCGGCACCGATTCCGGCGCCACCGGCACCGGAGGCCGCTCCGGCGCCCGCACCCGCGCCGGACGCCGCCCCGACGGCGGCGGCCCCGGGGTTCGGCGCTGACGCGCCACCCACCCAGGACTTCATGTATCCCTCCATCGGCACCAACTGCCTGGCGGATGGCAGCAGCGCTATCGCCACCGCGCTGTCGGTCGCGGGGCCGGCCACGATTCCGCTGCCCGGGCCGGGGCCCGGCCAGACCGCCTATGTGTTCACCGCGGTCGGCACGCCCGGGCCCGCCGAGGTGCAGAAGCTGCCGTTGAACGTCACCTGGGTGAACCTGACCACCGGCAAGTCCGGCACCGTCGCCCTCAAGCCGCGCTCGGACATCAACCCGGACGGGCCGACGACGTTGAGCGCGATCGCCGACACGGGCTCGGGCAGCATCATGTCGACGATCTTCGGGCAGGTCACGACCAAGGAAAAGCAATGCCAGTTCATGCCCACGATCGGCTCGACGGTGGTGCCGTAACAGACCGGCGTCGTCACCGTCTCGCCACCAGCGAACGCGCGTGTCCCCGCACCGGGGTCACGCGCGTTCGCTTAGTACGCCATGAACAGGATCGCGTCGCGGTCGTACTCGAGGCCGGGGTGATCGCTGGCGAGATGAGCCTGGGTCAGTTCGACCAGTTCGTCCTCGTCCTTACCGACAATGGCCTCGCCGCACGGACACGTGATGTGTGTCTTCACGTTGCTGCCCTTCCCTTCTGTACACCGACTACTTCGCCGCTTTGGCTGCCGCCTTCATCTGCTTCTTATAGGCACGCACCGCGCCCATCGACTGGGCGTCGACGATATCGGCGACGGAGATGTGCGTGCCCGACTTGCCGAACTGCCCGGCCGCCGCTCGCCAGCCTTTCGGCGTCACGCCGTATTGCTTGCCCAGCAGCGCCAGAAAGATCTGCGCCTTGACGTCGCCGAAACCGGGCAGGCCCTTGATGCGCCGCAGCAACTCCGCGCCGTCGGGGTCACCCGCGGTCCACAAGCCCGCGGCGTCACCGTCGTAGCGGTCCACGATGATCTGGGCCAGCGTCTGGATGCGTTTGGCCATCGACCCCGGAAAACGGTGTATCGCAGGCCGTTCCGAGCACAGCGCGGCGAACTTGTCCGGGTCGTACTCGGCGATTTCGTGAGCGCCGAAGCCGCCCATGCGGTCCGCGATCTTCTTCGGCCCCGAAAAGGCGGTCTCGAACGGCACCTGCTGATCGAGAACCATCCCGATGAGCAGCGCCAGGGGGTTCTCGTCCAGCAGCGCGTCGGCCTCGGGATCTTGAGCCAGCCACAGTTTCACCGTCAACGACCTTCCTTCCGCTGAACACCCTACGACCGAGACCGCTGCGCGCGACAGCAACCACCGAAACCGCGCCTACGATCAGCACCTTAACCGTCGAGTTATCGTGACGTGGTGGTGGATGAGGCCCGATTAGAGCTGATGCTGGCCCGTGACGAACTGCACGCGCTCGTCACGTCCTACTGCCGGGCCGTCGACCGCGCCGATTATGAAGGCCTGCGGGAGATGTATCACCCCGACGCGACGGACTCGCACGGCTCGTTCTCGACGGGCGGCGTCGAACAGTTCATCGCGCAGTTGCAGGCCGCGGAGCCGTATGTGCGTGTCTCCCAACACAACATCACCAGGACGAATTTCGTGATCGAGGGCCAGCGGGCCCGCGGCGAGATTTACTGCCTGGTGTTTCACACCTTCGCCGGTCCCGAGCACGACGTCGACGTCATCATCGGCGGCCGGTACCTGGACGAGTACACCAAACACGACGGCCGCTGGAAGTTCGGTAAACGCACCATCGTGGCGGACTGGGCCTACCGGAACGACCCGTCCCAAGTGGACTTCGAACATCCCAGCACCCGCGGCAGCCTGCGCGGCAAGCCGGGCCAGGACGACCCCTCGATACCCCTGTTCTCCCCGCCCAGCGGCTAGGCGAATCGGGCCGTCTACCAACGGCTCTCGGGGATCAGCCGCTCTTGCGGCGGAATTCGCGGCGGTTTCCCGCCGCGCCGTGCGCCCGCGACTGCTTGCCGGCGCCGTCTTTGTGGTCGGATCCGTTCGAGGATTTCGCCATCTTGCGGTCGAGGGCTTCGCGGAACCTGCGCTTGGTGTCCTCGTCCGACCCGGGCGATTCAAAAGCCCCCGAAGACTTGGACGACGGTGAACCCTGCCGGGCATTCGATGCGGCCATAGGGGCAGCTTAGTCCCGGTTTCCCCGGCGGGAGTGCAGGCGGCGCGGCTAGCGCATGCCGGGGGGCATGCCGTACAGGTGGGAGATCGGCAACGTCAGCAGCACCCGCCGATCGGTGACCATCGCCTGACGGTATTCGCCCCAATCCGGATGTTCGCCGGCGATGTTGCGGTACAAGGCAATCAACGCCTCCACGGTGCTGTCACCGGGCGCGGCGGCCGGGGGTGTCAGTTCGGCGGTGCCCTCGGCGACGGCGTACGACCACCCGTCGTCGGCGTCGACCAGGATCGACGCCCGGGGGTCCCGGCGCAGGTTGCGAGTTTTGGCGCGCGGCTCGGTGATCGACACCTGGATCGCCATGCTGCGGGGGTCGAAGTGGTAGCTCACGTTCGACAGCTGCGGCCGCCCGTCGCGCTTGATGGTGGCCAGCACCCCGAGGGAATGCCCGCTTATCAAGGCCAGCAGCTTGTCGTCGAAGACTTGGCGTCCCATGACGAAAGCCTACGTCGCGCGCCGCCCGCGCGGCCCGGGATGGCCGTTCCCCGGCCGGGCTGGTGGAATCGGAACATGACCAAGTACGCGGCGTTTCTGCGTGGCGTCAACGTGGGGGGTGTCAATCTCAAGATGGCCGAGGTGGCGGCCGCGCTGACCGATGCGGCCTTCACCGCGGTGCGAACCGTGTTGGCCAGCGGCAACGTCGTGCTGGAGTCATCGGCCGGCGTGGCGGCGGTGCGTAAAAAGGCCGAAGCCGCGTTGCGCGAGCGGTTCGGCTACGACGCCTGGGTGCTCGCCTATGACCTCGGCACCGTGCGCGACGTGGTCGACGCCTATCCGTTCGAGCGCGACGCCAAGGGGTACCAGTCCTACGTCACGTTCGTCGCCGATCAGGCGATGCTCGACGAGCTCGCCGCGCTCGGTAAGGACGCCGGCCCGAGCGAGAGGATCAGCCGCGGCGACGGCGTGGTCTACTGGCAGGTCCCCAAGGGCAGCACCCTGGACAGCACGATCGGCAAGACGATGGGCAAGGCGCGCTACAAGTCGTCGACTACGACGCGCAACCTGCGCACGCTCGACAAGGTGCTGCGCTGAACGGTACTACCACACGAACTGCACGCCAACGCTTTTCGAAGCCCGACGATAGCGCCTACTCGTCGGGCACCGATTCGATGTAGCGCAGGGCGTCGGCCTTGTCCAACCCGAGTCCGCGCGCCACCCGGACGTACTCGCGGGCCGCGGCCGCCATGGCGGCGTCGGTCGGGTCGTAGCGGGCGATGAATGTGCCGAAGCGGCCCCGGGTTTCGATGATGGCGGCGGTCTCCAGCTCGCGGTAGGCACGAGCCACGGTGTTGACCGCGACCCCGAGTTGGCCGGCCAGGTCCCGCACGGTGGGCAGGCGGGTGCCCGGCGGCAGCGCGCCATCGCGGACGCCGTCGATCACCTGCGTCCTGAGCTGGTCGAACAGCGGCTTGCCCGCCTTCACGTCGACCCGCAACCAGTCACCCAACTCCACCCGTTCAGTATCCCCCACCTCCGGCTATCTTGGTGGGATGCGCGTAGCGGTGCTCAGCGGCGCGGGGATCTCCGCGGAAAGCGGTGTGCCGACGTTCCGCGACGACAAGAACGGGTTGTGGGCCCGCTTCGATCCCTACGAGCTGTCCAGCACGCAAGGGTGGCGCGACAACCCTCAGCGCGTCTGGGGCTGGTATCTGTGGCGGCATTACCTCGTGGCCGAGGTGCAACCCAACGCGGGTCATCGCGCCATCGCCGCCTGGCAAGACGATGCACAGGTCACCGTCATCACCCAGAACGTCGATGACCTGCACGAGCGCGCCGGCAGCGACTCCGTCCACCACCTGCACGGGAGCTTGTTCGAATTCCGTTGTGCGCGATGCGCTGTGCCGTACAGCGGCGCGCTGCCGCAGATGCCCGAACCGGCGCTCGAGGTGGAGCCCCCGCAATGTGATTGCGGCGGCCTGATCCGGCCCGACATCGTGTGGTTCGGTGAACAGTTGCCCGACGGGCCGTGGCAGCGCGCGGTCGAGGCGACCGAGTCTGCCGACGTGATGGTGGTGGTCGGGACGTCGGCGATCGTCTATCCGGCGGCCGGGCTCGCGGAGCTGGCGCTGGTGCGCGGCGCCGCCGTCATCGAGGTCAATCCCGAAGTCACGCCGCTATCGGCCAACGCCACCCTCAGCATCCGCGAGTCGGCCAGCCAGGCGTTGCCCGGACTGCTGCAGCGGCTGCCCGCTCTGCTGAAGTAAGCGGGCCGGCCCCTACTCAGGCGGGCCGGCGCGCGCGGCCCAGCAGCAGCTCGGACACCGGCATCGGCGCCCAGGCCGGCAGCGTCCACTCCCGCCGCGAGGTGTCGACTTCGAATCCCGCCTCGATGATCGAGCGTTCGGTGTCGCGATGGGTGTGGCAGTTGCCAAACAGCCGGGGCCACAACGTCGCATCGACGAAACGCTGAAAGCGGCCCCGCGCACCGGCACTGGCGATGTGCTCGAGGTAGCGCAGTTCCCCGCCCGGCCGCAGCAACGAGTACAGGCGCCCCAGCACGGCCCCGGGGTCACGCACCGAGCACAGCACCAGCGAGCACACCACCGCGTCGAACGGCTCGGAGCCGCTGAGGCTTTCGGCCGTCTCGCCGGAAACGATCACGCGGGCGGGCGCGGCGTCGGCCGCGGCGCGGGCCCGCGCCGCCAGCCGCGGTTCGGGCTCCACCGCGATCACCTCGTCCACCGACGCCGGGTAGTGCGGAAAGTTCGTCCCGATCCCCGCGCCGACTTCCAGCACCCGGCCGGACAAGCCGGCCAAGTTCTCCCGTCGCAGCACCCGGATCGACTCGGCTTCATGGCTGGCGACGACGGGCCAGACGCGCGCGAAGAAGGGATTGTCGACCACCGTTGTCATACGTGCGTGAACCTTCCGACTCGGATGACGCCCACAATAGGGTTCGACGACACGATGGATCGGCCGTTAACCGATATTGGGCACCGGCTCGGCGAGCGCTGCCCCGGGAACCGGCCCCGGGATCGGCTCGCGGCGCGCCGGTTCCGCCCCTTCGCTGATGCCGAACCGATCGTGCAGCCACGCCAGGGGCTTCGGCGCCCACCAATTCCAGCGGCCCATCACGTGCATGAAGGCCGGGACGACCACCATCCGCACCAGGGTGGCGTCGGCGAACACGGCCAGCACCAGGCCCAGCCCGAACATCCGCATGAACGAGACGTGGGCGGCGATCAGCGCGGCAAACGACATCGACATCACCAACGCGGCCGCGGTGATCACCCGGCCGGTGCGGGCGACACCGAGGGCCACGCTCTCGTCGTTGGCGGCGTGGGCCTGCTTCGGGGACGGCGTGGCGGGCCGGGCGGCGCCGGACGCCAGCCAGTACTCCCGGATCCGGGAGAGCAGGAACACCTCGTAGTCCATCGACAGCCCGAAGGCGATGCAGAACAGCAACACCGGCATGTTGGCCACCAGCGTCCCGCTCGGCGTGGTGCCGAGCGCACCGAGATGGCCGTCCTGGAAGATCCACACCAGCGCGCCGAAGGCCGCGGTCAGCGACAGGAAGTTGCACGCGAGCGCCTTCACCGGTAGCAGCACGCTGCCGGTCAGCAGGAACAGCAGCACGAAGGTGATCGCGGCCATCAGCCCGAGGACCAGCGGGAGCCGTTCGGTCACCGCGTCGACGCTGTCACGGTTGACCTGCGCCACCCCGCCCATCTCGACGGCCCGGCCGGCCGGGCCGGGAACGCCGTGCAACCGCGCGAGCTGGGCGTCGTTCGCCGCGGAGAACAGCGGCGCCGTACTGCTGACGGTCAGGAAGGCGCTGCCCTGGGCCAGCCCTGTCGCCCCGGACGGCGGCCCCACCCGGTTTCCGGCCGTGAAGGTGCCCCCGGGCGCGGAGACCGCCGCGACGTCGGGCACCCGCGAGAGGTCGGCGGCGTAGGTGTCGAAGTCCCCCGGGTTCAGGCCGGAGGCATCGGGGATGACGACGGGCACCGATGTCGCGGAGTCGTCGGCGAAGTCGCTGCGCAACCGGTCCCCGACCTGATGTGCCGACGCCGAGCGCGGAAGCACCCGGTCGTCCGGGAACCCCCACTTCACCGAGAAGAACGGCAGCCCGAGCAGCAGGAGCAGGCCCACGACGGCCAGCCCGATCGGCGCCCAGCGGCGCATCACGAACTTGCTCGACCGATACCAGAACTGTTGCTCGACGGGCTTGCGCGCCGGTTCGGGCCGCCGGAGCGTTCGCCGCAAGAGCCGCCGCACATTGAACGCGTCCAGCCGGTCGCCCAGCAGCACGATCGCCGCGGGGGTGATCACGATCGAGGCGGTGGCGACGAAGGCGACGGTGGCCACCCCGGCGTAGGCGAACGACTTGAGGAAGTACATCGGGAAGGCCACCGTCGCCGACATCGACAGCGCCACGGTGACCGCGGAGAACAGCACCGTGCGCCCGGAGGTGGCCATCGTCCGGATGAGCGCCTCGTCGCGGTCGTGGCCGTCGGCCAGTTCGTCGCGGTAGCGGCTGACGATGAGCAGCGTGTAGTCGATGGCCAGCGCCAGGCCCAGGGCGGTGCTGAGGTTGAGGGCGAAGATCGACACCTCGGTGGTGAAGGTGACTAGCCGCAACACCGACATCGAACCGACGACGGCCAGCGCACCCAGCGCCATCGGCAGCGCGGCGGCCAGCAACCCGCCGAACACCCAGATCAGCACCAGGAAGCTCAGCGGCAGCGCGATCATCTCCATGACCAGCAGGTCGTCCTGGTTCTGCTTGTTGATCTGCGCGTACTGCATGGCCGCGCCGCCGGCGCGGACGGTGACACCGTCCCGGTCGTGGACGAACTGGTCCGCCAGGGTCTGGGCGTTGTTTTGAACGAAGTTTTCGCCGCCCTTGAGGTTGACCACGATGAGTCCCGACTTGCCGTCGCGGCTCACCAGGTCGCGCGGCGCCGTTCCGGTCCACGGCGAGGACGCGTTGTAGACCAGCGGGGACCGTTGCAGTTGGCCAACGAGGTCGGTGCCCACCGCGCGGGCTTGTTCGCTGTTGGTACCGCCGGGGGCCGTCACCAGGATCAGCATCTGCTGACCGCTCTGACCGAACTTGTCGGTCAACACGTCGATGGCGCGGGCGGACTCCGAGTCCGGATCCTGGAAGCCGCCGGGAGACAAGCTTTTGGCGACGGGAATGCCGAAGACGGCGGCGGCGATGAAAACCAGCACGCCTATCGCGATGATCCGGCGCGGCGCCGCGATCGCGACTCGGGCGATTTTCTGCAGCATGGTGAGCCCTTCCGCTGCCGGTGCCCCGTTGCGCTGGCCGCTGGCTAGTCCGCGACAACGTAACAAACGCTAATGTCCACGCGTCGAACAGTGTTGTCCTTAAGCACGCAGGAGGGCGGGCGCACCGTTCAATGCCGAGTTTTTAAACCCGGCACACGGTAAGAGTCCGGCCAGAAAAATGTGTCGCAACTAAGCAGCTCAGGAGACAAATTCCAGCGGAAATGGCGGCCACCCTACCCGCGGGTAAATTGCCACCATTTTCCGAATCGTGACTCAAAGTTTCCTTAAAGGTGGCCCATACGCTCAGTGTCATGTGGATCGACGACGCAAGTGCCGATGTCATCAAGGTCGACTTCGAGGCTCTCTACCACGGCGACGTGCTGGTGGAAGGCGAGACCTCGGAGCAGTTCGACGAACTGCAAGCGGCGAGCTGAGCCAGACCATGAGCATGCTCGCACGGCTGTTAATGGCCGAACCCTCCGTCAGTCGGTGGTTCCGCAAGTAACCATCGATCGTGGTCATCACGAAAGCCCCCCGCCGACGCGGGGGGCTTTCGTGTTGTCGAGCGACGGTACGCCCCTAGCGGGGCGCCATCCGAATGGCGCCATCGAGGCGGATGACCTCGCCGTTGAGCATCGGGTTCTCGACGATGTGGACGGCCAGCGCGCCGTACTCGTCGGGGTCGCCCAGCCGGGCCGGGTGCGGCACCTGCTTGCCCAGCGAGGCCTGCGCCTCTTCGGGCAGCGAGCCCAGCAGCGGGGTCTTGAACAGCCCGGGCGCGATGGTCACCACGCGGATCAGTTCGCGCGACAGGTCGCGGGCGATCGGCAGCGTCATGCCGACGACGCCGCCCTTGGACGCCGAGTAAGCGGCCTGGCCGATCTGGCCCTCGAACGCGGCGACCGAGGCGGTGTTGATGATGACGCCTCGCTCCTCCCCGATGGCTTCGGTCTTGGCGATACGCTCGGCGGCTAACCGCAGCACGTTGAAGGTGCCGATCAGGTTGACGCCGATGACCTTCTTGAAGCCGTCCAGCGGGAACGGGCCGTCCTTCGACAGCGTCTTGATGGCGTTGCCGATGCCGGCGCAGTTGACGTTGATGCGCAGCGTGCCCATGGACTCCGCGGCGTCCAGCGCCTTGCCGACGGCGGCCTCGTCGGTGACGTCGGCCTCGACGAAGCGGGCGCGGTCGCCCAGTTCGCGGACGGCTTCCTCGCCGCGCAGGTCGATCACGACCACCTGGGCGCCGCGGTCGAGCAGCCGCTTGGTGGTGGCCAGGCCCAGGCCTGAGGCGCCCCCGGTGACGACGGCGACGGCGTCTTTGATCTCCATGCGAGTCCTTCCCTGATCTCCTCGAATCCAGCCAACTGGTTGGTTGGGACTATACCCAGTCCTTGAGGACGGCTTCGGCGTCGGCCACCGGCGCCGCGGGACGCGGCATCTCCGGCGCAGTGCGGGAGAACCGCGGCGCCGGCAGCGGCTGCAGGCCTCCGTCGACCTCGTAGAAGGTGTTGCGCTCGGTGATGTGCGGCTCGGTCTGCACCTCGCCGAACGCCAGGATCGGCGTCACGCACGCGTCGGAGTCGGCGAACACCTTGGCCCAGTGGTCGCGGTCCTGGCTGGCGAACTTCTCGGTGAGCACCGCGCGCAGTTCGGGCCAGCGGCCGACGTCGTTCTGCCCGGGCAGGTCCGCGCCGTCCAGGCCCAACCCGGTCAGCATGGCGGCGTAGAACTGCGGCTCGATGGCGCCGACCGCGACGTAGCGGCCGTCGGCGCATTCGTAGGTGTCGTAGTAGGGGGCGCCGCCGTCGAGCAGGTTGGTGCCACGCGCGTCGGTCCACATGCCCGACGAACGCATCTGCCACATCATCTGGACGAGCACGCTCGAGCCGTCCACCATCGCCGCGTCGACGACCTGCCCCTTGCCGGAGGTCTGCCGCTCCCACAGCGCGGACAGGATGCCCAGCAGCAAAAACATCGAGCCGCCGCCGAAGTCCCCGACGAGGTTCAGCGGTGGGACGGGCCGTTCGTTCGCCCGGCCGATGGAATGCAGGATGCCGTTGAGCGAGATGTAGTTGATGTCGTGGCCGGCCTGCTGGCTGCGCGGGCCGGTCTGGCCCCAGCCGGTCATCCGGGCGTAGACCAGCCGGTCATTGACCTTCGCGCAGTCTTCGGGCCCGAGGCCGAGGCGCTCGGTGACACCCGGGCGGTAGCCCTCGATCAGCACGTCGGCCTTGGCGATCAGTTTGAGGACGAGGTCGCGACCGTCGTCGGATTTCAGATCGGCGGTCACCACGCGGCGGTTGCGCATCATCGCGTCCTTGGCTGCACCTCCGCCGCCGGCCGCGGCAGAAGAGGAGGGCCGGTCGATGCGCACCACGTCGGCACCCAGATCCCCCAGGATCATCGCGGCGTGGGGGCCCGGCCCGATGCCGGCCAACTCGACAACACGCAGCCCGTTCAACGGTCCAGCCATGATCCACCGACCTTTCGTCCGCTCTGACGCCTTGGACCGTTCGTGCTCAAACAACCGGTCGTTCGACATCTTCGCAGCCGTGCCCGTGGCGCGCGCAGCCCGGTCACTTATGGTGAGCCCATGCCTTCATCCGCGATCGCCACCCTCGCCCCCGTCGCAGGCCTCGACGTCACGCTGTCCGGCGGCGTGTTCTCGGTGACCATCAATCGGCCCGACAGCCTGAATTCGCTGACCATTCCGGTGATCACCGGAATCGCCGACGCGATGGAGTACGCCGCGACCGACCCCGAGGTCAAGGTGGTGCGGCTCGGCGGCGCCGGACGCGGCTTCAGCTCGGGCGCGGGCATCAGCGCCGACGACGTCTCCGACGGCGGTGGTGTCCCGCCGGACGAGATCATCCTCGAGATCAACCGGCTGGTGCGCGCGATCGCCGCGCTGCCCCACCCGGTGGTCGCGGTCGTCCAGGGGCCCGCGGCCGGGGTCGGCGTTTCCATCGCCTTGGCCTGTGACGTCGTATTGGCTTCGGAGAGCGCGTTTTTCATGCTCGCCTTCACCAAGATCGGATTGATGCCCGACGGCGGCGCGTCGGCGTTGATCGCGGCCGCGATCGGCCGGATCCGGGCCATGCAGATGGCGTTGCTTCCCGAACGGTTGACCGCCGCCGACGCGCTGTCCTGGGGGCTGGTCACCGCGGTCTACCCGCCCGACGACTTCGACGCCGAGGTGGACAAGGTGATCGCACGGTTGTTGGGCGGCCCGGCTGTTGCGTTCGCCAAGACCAAGCTGGCGATCAACGCGGCCACGCTCACCGCATTGGATCCGGCCCTGCAGCGGGAGTTCGACGGGCAGTCGGTGCTGTTGAAGTCCCCGGACTTCGTCGAGGGCGCCACGGCCTTCCAGCAGCGCCGCACGCCGAACTTCACCGATCGCTGAATATCGTTGCGCCGACGCGGCGCAACGCTTGAGTCCGCGCCGATGCGGTAATCCTCCTCGTCAGAGAACAACGGCTGATGAGCGACGGAGGAGCGATGCCCGAACAGGTGCGGTGCCTGGTGACCGGTGCGACCGGCTACATCGGCGGGCGCCTGGTCCCCCGCCTGCTGGACGAGGGACATCACGTTCGGGCGTTGGCGCGCGACCCCGACAAGCTGGCGGGGGTGCCGTGGCGGCAACAAGTGGAGGTGGCGCGCGGCGACCTCGGTGACGTCGATTCGCTGATCGCCGCGTTCGACGGAATCGACGTGGTGTACTACCTGGTCCACTCGATGGGAACATCGAAGGATTTCGCCGCCGAGGAGACCCGCGCCGCCGGCAATGTCGTGACGGCCGCGCGGCGTTCCGGGGTGCGGCGGGTGGTCTACCTGAGTGGACTGCATCCCGAAAACACCGATCTCTCACCGCATCTCGCGTCACGCAGAGCCGTCGGCGAGGCGCTCATCGACTCGGGCATCGAGACCGTTGTCTTGCAGGCCGGGGTGGTCATCGGCTCGGGATCCGCGTCGTTCGAAATGATCCGGCACCTCACCGACCGGTTGCCGGTGATGACCACGCCGAAGTGGGTGCACAACCGGATCCAGCCGATCGCGGTGCGCGACGTGCTGCACTACCTGGCGGCGGCGGCGACCGCGCCGGTCCCGAAGTCACGGACCTGGGACATCGGTGGTCCCGACGTGTTGGAGTACGGCGACATGATGCGGGTCTACGCCGAGGTCGCGGGTCTGGGCACCCGCTATCTGTACGTGCTGCCGTTTCTGACGCCGGCGATCGCCAGCCTCTGGGTGGGTCTGGTGACCCCGATCCCGTCCGGCCTGGCGCGGCCGCTGGTCGAGTCGCTGGAATGCGATGCGGTGACGGGCGATTCCGATATCGACGACATCATCGCGCCGCCACCGGGCGGGCTCACCGGATACCGCCGCGCGGTCGAGTTGGCGCTGCAGCGCGCCGCGCGCGGTCTCCCCGACGCCAGCTGGTCCTCGCTGCGGTCCGAGCCGGCCGAGCCGTTGCCCAGCGACCCCGCCTGGGCCGGCGAGATCGTCTACACCCGCGTGCGGACCGCGACCGCCGCCGCCGGGCCCGGCGACGTGTGGTCGGCGGCCCGCGCCGCGACCGCCGCCCGGCGGTGGCGGCGCCGCCTACCGCTCAACGGCTGGACCGTCGAGGACAGCGATCCCGGTGTCACGCTGCGGCTGCATTCGGCGTCGCACCCGGCGGGCCGGGCGTGGCTGGAGATCACGGTCCGACCGCTCGACGGCGGCGGCAGCCGGTACACGCAGCGGGTGATCTTCGTGCCGAGCGGCGTCGCGGGCCGGGTGTACCGGCTCACGGTATGGCCGCTGCGCGTCGCGGCGCTGCGGACCCTGGCGCGCGAGGTCGTCGCGTCGGCCTGACTCAGACCCCAAACATCGGCGGCAAGACCAGCACCATGATCAGTCCCCAGCCGACGTGGGTCAGCACCGGCGCCAGCACGCCGCCGCTGGCGCGGCGCTCCAGCGCGCACACCGTGCCCAGGATGATCGCGGCGAATCCCAGCATGGGGTTGCCGCTGGCCATGGTCGCGGCGGTGTACAGCAGCGTGGAGATCAGCACCGGGTGGTATCGGCCCAGCGCCGTGTAGAGCGCGCCGCGAAAGAACAGCTCCTCGGCGACGCCGTTGATCACCGTAATCAGCACGACCAGCAGATACGAGCCCTGATGCGCGAAGAGCAGCACCCGGGTGATCAGGTCGGAGACGGCCGGGATCTCCCGGGCGATCAGCCCGCCTACGACGAACGCGCCCCCGACCAGGAGGCCGACGGTGGTTCCCGTGATGACCGGCCGCTGGTTGCGGCCGCGCCAGCAGATGCCGCCCAGGTGCAGCGGCCCGGAGACCAGCGCACCGGCGGTCCACACCGCCGCGAGCGCCAGCGTCAGCCAGTAGAAGCTGGTCTCCCCGGGATGGCGCCGCAACGAGTAACCCAGCACCACCGCGCCGACCACCAGTGTGATCGCCACGACGACGCGCCGCCGCCGCACGACGGACGGCGGTTCGTGATGCGGCACAGCAACATTGGTGACCGCGCGGCGCAACTCGGCGTAGACGCTGCTGTGGTACGGGGTCGTTGACTGGCTCATGCGGGGCGCACCTTCGGGGTCAGGGCGATCAGGATGTCGAGGCCGGCGCGAAGCGCTCCGGCAACCGGGCCGGGGACCATGTTCACCAGCCCCAGGGTCGGCCGCGCGATGGAGGGGGTGACGCGCTGGGCGAGTTGGCGGATGCGTCGCGCATCGCCACCGGCCCAGGCGGCGTCGGTGTTGGCGAGGTCGTGCGGGTCGGCCAGGGCGTTGACCGGGCGCGGCCGCTGATGGGACCGGCCGCGCAGCGCCAGCGCGATGGCGTCGTCGATGCCGAGTAGGCCGCCGGGCGGATCGGGTACCCGCTCGCGCAGGTCGCTGACAGACGCCACCATCGGGTGGTCCAGCGACTCGACCAGGTCCCCGGCCAGTCCAGGGGGCACCGGCAGGGCGACGCCGGTGATCAGCGACGCCAGCCCGGTGTCGACCCTGCCGACCGACAAGCCGGTATGCCAGCGCCCCGAGATGCGGGCATAGGTCTTGAGCAGCCGCCGATACGACGTGGTATCGGGCCCGGAGATGTCGTAGGCGCCCGCGGGCACCTGGTCGCGATCGGCCGCGGCGACGAGATAGTGCAGGACGTCACGGATGGAGATCGGGTCGATCGGGTTGTCCATCCAGCTCGGTATCGGGATGACCGGGAAGCGGTCCCCCACGTAGCGCATCATCTCGAACGACGTCGAGCCGGCGCCGATGATCATCGCCGCGCCGAGCCACACCAGCTCCGGGCCATCCGGGACGGTGAGCGCCTCGGCCACCTCGGCCCGGCTGGTCAGGTGCTCGGATAACGCCTCGTCGGCGGGCACGAAGCCGCCCAGGTACACGATGCGGCGCACCCCGGCGTCGCGGGCCGCGGTGGCGAGGTTGGCGGCCGCGGACTTGTCCGCGTCGCGGAATCCGGGCTGACCGATGGCGTGCACCAGGTAATACACCACGTCAATGGGGTCGCAGCCGGCGAAGGCCACTCGCAGCGACGCCGGGTCGGCGGCGTCGAGGGTCACCGGGGTGATGTTGTCGAACCAGCCGAAGCGCTTGAGCCGCAACGGGTTTCGCGTCGCGGCCACCACCTGGTGCTGGTTTTCCAGCAGCGCCGTGACCAGTCGTGATCCCACATAGCCGGTGGCACCGGTGACCAGAACCCGCATACCCCGACCCTAGCCCGACCATCTGGGTCATGACCCGCGCGACGCAAAGACCGATTTGAACCGGTGCGGCCACGGCACCGTGTCCGGGTGCATGAAGAAGTTCACTGGGGGCACCGCGGACGTCGCGGTGAAATATCCATCCATCACCGGCGTGGCGGTGAAGTTCCCGCCCAATCGCTACACGCAACACGAGGCCATCCGCGCGCTGACCGACATCGCCGGGCCCGATTTCCGCCGTTTCGGCCGCAGCAGCGGCGTCGAGTTCCGCAACACGGCCTTGCGGCTGCCCCGCTACCGCGAGCTGAGCGGCTTCACCGAGGCCAACGACGCCTACCTCGACGTCGCGCTCGACCTCGGCGAGCAGGCACTTCTGGCGGCCCTGGACGAGGCCAAGGTCAAACCGTCGGAGCTCGACATCGTGTTTTCGACGACGGTCACCGGCCTCGCCGTACCGACGCTGGAGGCGCGCTTGGCGACGCGGGTCGGGCTGCGGCCCGACGTCAAACGCGTCCCGCTGTTCGGGCTGGGCTGTGTGGCGGGCGCGGCCGGAGTGGCGCGCATGCACGATTATCTGCGCGCCTTCCCCGACCACACCGCCGCGCTGCTCGCGGTCGAACTGTGCTCGCTGACCATCCAGCGCGACGACGCGTCGGTCGCCAACCTGGTCGCCACCAGCCTTTTCGGCGACGGCGCGGCCGTGGTGATCAGCGAGGGCGCCCGCCGCGCCGGCCCCGAGCACGCCGGGCCTCGGGTGCTGGCCACCCGGAGCCGGATCTATCCCGACACCGAAGACGTCATGGGCTGGAAGATCGGCGGCGACGGATTCCGCATCGTGCTCTCCGCCGACATCGCCACCATCGCCGAAAAATACCTGGGCGACGACGTCCGCGACTTCCTCGCCGACTACGGTCTGCACCCCCACGACGTGACGACCTGGGTGTGTCACCCGGGCGGGCCCCGGGTGATCGAGGCCGTCGAGAACGGGTTGGACCTGCCCGCGGACGCCCTCGACCGCACCCGAAAGTCGTTGCGCGAGAACGGCAATCTGTCGTCGGTGTCGGTGCTCGACGTGCTCGCGGCCAACATGGCCGAGCCGCCGGCGCCGGGTTCGATCGGCCTGATGATCGCAATGGGCCCGGCGTTCTGCTCCGAGCTGGTGCTGCTGGCCTGGTAGGGCTGGTAAAGACTGTAGCCATGTATTACCTGCTGGTGCTGGCCGTGGGGGTCGAGCGCGTCGCGGAGCTGGTGGTGTCGACCCGCAACGCGCGATGGTCGTTTACCCAGGGCGCCAAGGAGTTTGGCCGATCGCACTATCCGGTGATGGTGGTCATCCACACCGCGCTGCTGGTCGGTTGCCTCGTCGAACCGTGGGCGCTGCACCGGCCCTTCATTGGATGGCTGGGCTGGCCGATGCTGGCGGTGGTGGCGGCCAGCCAGGCGCTGCGCTGGTGGTGCATCGCGACGCTGGGCCGGCGGTGGAACACCCGGGTGATCGTGCTGCCGCAGGCCCCGCTGGTGCGACGAGGTCCCTACCGCTGGCTGCACCATCCGAACTATGTTGCAGTGGTGGCTGAGGGGTTGGCGTTGCCGCTGGTGCACACCGCGTGGCTGACCGCGGCCATCTTCACACTCGCCAATGCCGCGTTGCTGAGGGTGCGTCTGCAGGTGGAAGACGCGGCTCTGGGTTACACATGACCGATTACGACGCGGACGTGCTGATCGTCGGCGGCGGCCCGGGCGGCCTGGCCACGGCGTTACACGCTCGACGCCTTGGGCTTTCGGTGATCGTTGCCGAGCCGCGCGAGGGCCCCATCGACAAGGCCTGCGGTGAGGGGCTGATGCCCGGCGGCCTGGCCGAGCTGACCGCGCTGGGCGTCGACCCCGCCGGCATGCCGTTTCACGGCATCGCCTACGCGAGCGAACGACGGCGGGCCCAGGCGCCGTTTCGCGGCGGGCCGGGTCGAGGCGTGCGTCGCACGACGCTGCACGCGGCGCTGGCCGCGCGCGCCAAAGAGCAAGACACCGAGTGGATCCGCGCGCGGGTGACCAGCGTCCGGCAGGACGCGCACGGCGTCTCGGCCGCCGGGGTGCGCGCGAGGTGGTTGGTGGCGGCCGACGGCCTGCATTCGCAGGTCCGGCGGGACGTCGGCATCGCGACGACGGCGGGAACGCCGCGACGCTACGGCGTGCGTTGGCATTACCGGGTGCCGGCGTGGACCGACTTCGTCGAGGTGCACTGGTCGCGCTGGGGCGAGGCCTACGTGACGCCGGTCGAGCCCGATCTGGTCGGCGTGGCAATCCTGTCGCGCGGCCGGCCCGATCTGGCCTGGTTCCCGCGGCTGGCCCGGCAGCTGGACGGCGCAAGCCGCGGGCAGCCGCGCGGGTGCGGTCCCCTGCGCCAGGTGGTTTCGCGGCGCGTCGCGGGCCGCGTCCTGCTGGTCGGCGACGCCGCGGGTTACGAGGACGCCCTGACCGGCGAGGGCATCAGTCTCGCCCTCAAGCAGGCCGCCGCGGCCGTCGAGGCCATCGCCGCCGAGACGCCGGCGTCCTACGAGAAGGCGTGGCACCGGATCACCCGCGACTACCGGCTGCTGACCCGCGGGCTGGTGCTGGCCAGCACGCCGCCCGTGGTGCGCCGGGCCGTCGTGCCGGCGTGCACCCTGCTACCGGCGGTGTTTCGCCGCGGGGTCAACGTCCTGGCGCACTAGTCGGCAGGAAGCGCGAGCAGACGCAAAAGCACCCAAAACGGCGGATTTTGGGTGCTTTCGCGTGCTTTTGCGACTGCTCGCGGTGCTTCTAGCGGGCCTTCCAGACCGGCTCCCGCTTCTCGGCGAACGCCAGCGGCCCCTCTTTGGCGTCCTCGGACTTGAGCAGGGCCCGCATCTCGCGCACGGTGCGCTCCCATCCCGGCTCGTCGTCGACGACGACCCCGTCGTCGACGCCGTAGGCGACGCGCTTGCTGGCCTGCACCGACAGCGGCGCGTTGACGGTGACCCGCGCGGCCAGCGCCAGCGCGGCGTCCAGCACCGAGCCCGCCGCGGCGACCTCGTTGATCAGCCCCCACTCGCAGGCGGCGGCCGCGGTGAGCGGCTCGCCGGTCAGCAGCAGTTGCATCGCGACCTTGCGGGGCAGCTGCTGCGCGATGCGGAAAACGCCACCGGCGGCGGCGATCAGCCCACGCTTGACCTCGGGGAGCCCGAATTGGGCCCGCTCGTCGGCCACCACCAGGTCACTGGCCAACGCCAGCTCGGTGCCACCGCCCAGGGCGGTCCCGTTCACCGCCGCGATCGTGGGCTTGTCGATGAAGTGATGGACGTAGCCGGCGAAGCCCCACTCGGGATGGTCGGGGTGGTACAGGTTTTCGCGGCGAGCGATCGCCTTGAGGTCGGCACCGGCGCAGAACGACTTGTCGCCCGCGCCGGTGAGCACCACCGCCCGCACCTCGGGATCGTCTTGCGCCGCTTCGAGCGCATCCCCGACGCCGATGCTGACCGCGGCGTTGACCGCGTTGCGGGCCTCCGGCCGGTTGATGGTTATCACCATCACGTTGCCCCGGCGTTCCGCCAGGGCGCCGGGCGCTTCGGTCACAACAGTTCCACGATGGTGGCGTTGGCCTGGCCGCCACCCTCACACATGGTCTGCAGACCGTAGCGAATTCCCTTGTCCCGCATGTGATAAAGCAGAGTGGTCATGATCCGGGCGCCGGATCCGCCGAGCGGGTGGCCCAGCGCGATCGCGCCGCCGTTGGGGTTGAGCTTCTTCTCGTCGGCGCCGATGTCCTTGAGCCACGCCAGCGGAACCGGCGCGAATGCCTCGTTGACCTCGTAGGCGCCGATGTCGTCGATGGACAGCCCGGATTTCTTGAGCACCTTCTGCGTCGCCGGGATGGGCGCGGTCAGCATGATCACCGGGTCGGCACCGGCGAGCGACGCGGTGTGCACCTTGGCGATCGGCTTGAGGCCCAGCTCCTTGGCCTTCTCGGCGGACATGAACAGCAGCGCCGCCGAACCGTCGGAGATCTGCGACGAGTTACCGGCGTGGATCACGCCGTCTTCCTTGAACGCCGGCTTCAGCGAGGCCATCTTCTCCATCGGCGTACCGCGCCGGATGCCCTCGTCTTTGAGCACCACGTTTCCGTCCTGGTCCTTGATGCCCACGATCTGGTCATCGAAGGCGCCGGAATCCTGTGCGGCCGCAGCCTTTTCGTGCGAGGCCAACGAGAACTCGTCGAGCGCCGTGCGGTCGAAACCCCACTTCTCGGCGATCATCTCCGCCCCGATGCCCTGGTTGGGGATCTGGCCCTCGTAGCGGTCCAGGAAGGCCTGCGAGTACGGCCGTCCGCCGTTGGCCAGCGACGCCCCCATCGGGGTGCGCGACATCGACTCGACCCCGCCGGCAACGACGACGTCGTAGTGCCCGGCGATCACCCCGGCGGCCGCGAAGTGGATGGACTGCTGGCTCGACCCGCACTGGCGGTCGACGGTCACGCCGGGGACGGTCTCGGGCCAGCCGGCGGTCAGCAGCGCGGTGCGGCCGATGTCGAGGGCCTGCTCGCCGGCCTGCATGACGCAGCCCCAGATGACGTCGTCGACGATGCCCGGGTCGACGCCGGCCCTGTCGACCAGGCCGTTGAGCACCTGGGCGGACAGGTCCGCCGGGTGCAGCCCGGACAATCCGCCGTTGCGCTTCCCGATCGGTGAACGCACTGCCTCGACGATGACGGCTTCAGCCATGGTCTTGTCTCCTTTGACACGTGGGCTTCGAAAACGAGTGAGTCTTGCCACGATTGTCAACCAAGGGGTTGGGAGGGCGCAGCCCGGGGTGCTTCTCGCCCGGTAATCGGGGGTCGGCGAGGCCGCGTCCCAGCGGTCACCGCGGCCGCAGGGGTGTGGGGCCGCGGTGACCAACTGCCTCGCCGCACGCGCTATCGCCTGTTCCGGCGCACCCGGACGTCACGTAAAAGACGCCGGCACAGCCGTTTTGGGGGCGCGACCAGGTCGCGCCGCCTCAGCCGGCGGGGTAGGCGACCGACTTGACCTCGGTGTACTGGTCGAACCCGGCGACACCGTTCTGGCGACCCACACCGCTTTCCTTGTAGCCACCGAACGGGGTGTCGGCGCCGTACGGGGCGCCGCCGTTGACACCCATGAAGCCAGCCTTGATGCGGCGGGTCACCGACAGCGCGCGCTCGAGGGAGCCCGCGAACACATTGCCGGCCAACCCGTACACGCTGTCGTTGGCGATCCGGATCGCGTCCTCCTCGTCGTCGAACGGAATGACCGAGAGCACCGGGCCGAAGATCTCCTCTTGCGCGATGGTCATCTTGTTGTCGACGTTGGTGAAAAGCGTTGGCCGGACGAAGTATCCCTTGTCGAAGCCGGTCGGGGCGTCGGGACCGCCGACCAGCGCCGTGGCACCTTCCTCCACGCCCTTCTTGATGTAGCCCGTCACCCGCTCGAACTGTCGCTGCGAGATCACCGGACCGCACAGCGTGGCGGGGTCCTGCGGGTCGCCACAGGTGACGTTCTCGTAGATGTTCTTGAGGATCTCCACGCCCTCGTCGTAGCGGGACCGCGGCAGCAGCAGCCGGGTCGGGTTGGCGCAACCCTGACCGGCGTGCATGCACGGCGCGATGCCGACCATGCAGGCGGTCCCGAAGTCGGCGTCCTCGAGCACGATGGTGGCCGATTTGCCGCCGAGCTCCAGGAACAGCCGCTTCATGGTGGCCGCACCCTTTTCCATGATCCGCTTGCCGACCACCGTCGAACCGGTGAAGGAGATCAGGTCGACCTTCGGTGACAGCGTGAGCTCCTCGCCCACGAAGTGATCCGACGCGGTGACGACGTTGACCACACCGGCGGGGATGTCGGTCTTCTCGGCGATCAACCGGCCGAGCCGGGTGGCGTTGAACGGCGTGTTCGGTGCCGGCTTGAGCACCACCGTGTTGCCGGTGCCCAGCGCCTGGCCGAGCTTGTTGAGGGTGACTTCGAATGGGAAGTTCCACGGCACGATCGCGCCGACCACACCCACCGGTTCCCGCCATACCTTGCGGGTGGTCAGCGTGCCGGTGAGGCTGATGACCTTGTCGCCCAGGTCGGTTTCCCACGCGTACTCGTCGATCAACCGGGCGGGGTACTTCAGCCCGTCTTCCAGCGGGGCGTCCAGCTGGGGGCCGAACGTGATGGCCCGGGGCGAGCCGACCTCGAGGATGAGCTCCTCGCGCAGTTCTTCCTTCTCCGATTCGATCGCCTCGTGCAGCTGCAACAGGCAGCGCTTGCGCAGTTCGCGGTTGGTCGACCAGTCGGTCTCGTCGAACGCGCGCCGGGCGGCGTCGATGGCCCGGTGCATGTCCTGGATCGAGGCGTCGGCCACCTCGCCGAGCGACTCCTCGGTCGCCGGGTTGATGTTGGTGAAGGTGCCGGCCTGCCCGTCGACGAGCTTGCCGTCGATCATCATCTTCGGCTCGAAGCGGACCTTTACAGCCTCAGTCATATCTGTCACTCTCTTCTGGGTCGTTGAAGGGCTACGGAGAGCCTTACCGGAAACTAGCCGATTGGCAAGGCGCAGCCGGCCGCGGGGCGGCTTATTGGGGGTCGAACAGCACCGGCACCGACGTCGGCGACCGGAAGACCTGCCCGCGGATGTGGGGGTCGTCCCCGTCGGGATCCAGCCGAAGGTTCGGCAGCCGGTCGAGCAGAAGGTTGATGGCGGTGCGCATCTCGAGCCGCGCCAGGTGCATGCCGAGACAGACGTGCACGCCGTGCCCCCAGCCCAGGTGTGCCCGGGCCTCCCGGTGAATGTCGAACGTGTCCGGATTCGGATAGCGATCGTCTTGCCGGTTGGCCGAACCGAGCATCGGCATCACGGTCGCGCCGGCGGGGATCGCCACGCCGCCGAGTTCGGTGTCGCGAGTCGCCACCCGCGTGATGGTCAACAGCGGCGATTCCCAGCGCACGCCCTCCTCGATGGCCTGCGGCAGCAGTGAACGATCCGCGCGGATGGCGTCCAACTGCTCGGGATCGGACAGCAGCGCGAGCAGCAGGCTGCCCAGCGAGCGATACGTGGTCTCCACCCCGGCGGGCAGCAGCAAGCGCAGGAACGAGAAGATCTCCTCGTCCGCGAGCTTTTCGCCGTCGATCTCGGCCGCGGCGAGCGCACTGATCAAGTCGTCCTTCGGCTCTGCCCGGCGGGCCTCGAGTATCGGCGCGAAGTACTCGCACAGCGCGGCGGAGGCCGCGAGCCCACGATCCGGGTTCATCAACCAACTCAGCAGCGAAATCGACCACCGCTGGAACTGCGGGTAGTCCGCTTCCGGCAAGCCCAGCAATCCCGCGATGATCTGGCTCGGGTAGTCGAAGGTGAATTCTTTGACCAGGTCTGCCTTTCCGTTGGACGCGAAGTTGTCGATCAGGCTGTTCGCCACGCGCCCGACCAACTCGTCCTGCCAGCGCGCCAACGACTTCTGCGAGAACGCCTTCGATACCAGCGAACGCAGCCGGCCGTGGATGGGCTCGTCCATGCCGAGCATCACGCCTTCACCCAGCACCGGACCGAATGCGGCGATGACGGCGGAGGAGGAAAACGTCTCGTTGTCGCGCAACATCTGCTGGATGTCCTCGTGGCGATACACGATGAACATCGGCAGAGATTCCTCGTGCGGAAGCGCTCCCGACGTCTCGAGTCGCTGCACCGGGTCCTCGCGGCGCAGCCGGGCCAGCTCGGTGTACGGGTCACGCACGTCACCGGAGATCGCGTCGTCGAAGGCGCCGAAATCCTCCAAGTCGTCGAACAGCTGTTCCATCAGTTCCCCTCGTTTCCTTTGTGGCGCTTGGCTGCCAGCGATGCCAGGCGCTGCAGCACCGGCGCCGGAATGATTTTTGCGGCCATCACCATCGCCTTCTGGCTGACGGTCAACGGCCACGCGCCACCGCGCATCGACCCCTGCCTGGGTATGCCCAGCACAATCCGCGACACGTGGTGCATGCCCGACACGGGCAGGATCCTGCTGGCGGCCAGCAGCATCGAGGCGTCCGGGCCGATACCGCGGCGGCGGAATGGCACCCGGTCCTCGAGCGCCTTGAGCAGGCCGTCGGTGAAGCGCTCGGGCGGCCGGGCCATTTTCATCGCGAAGCGGCCGCGGCTGTTCATGGTGTTGTGCAGTCGGGCGTACGGGCCGCCGAAATCGCGGTCGTCGGTGGTGCCGGCGTCGGTGATGATCTCGGTGTCGTACGTGCCGGCGACCACCACGGTGACCCCGAGACCGAAGGGCGCGATTTCGCACGCCATCGATTCCCCCCACCGCTCCAGCGCCCCCTTGGCCGCCGAGTACGGCGCGGTGGCGGGCTGACCGCGTACCCCAGCGGCGCTGGACACCAACACAATTCGGCCCGCGCCCGCCGCGCGCATCGAGGGCAGCAGCGCCTGGGTGAGCGCGACGGGCCCCAGGACGCTGGTGGCGAACATGCGCTGCCACAGCCCCATGTCGGTCTCCTCTACCATCCCGGCCGCGGAGATGCCCGCATTGTGCACCAGCGCATACGGTGCGCCCACGGCCTCTTCGATCGCCTTGGCTGCCGCGGTGATCGACGCGGTGTCGGTCAGGTCGAGCTGCACACCGATCAACCGGTCATCGTCAGGGGACAGCCCCCGGTCTTGAATCGCCTGACGCAGCAGCGGCATTCCCTCATCGGGTGTGCGCATGGCCGCGACCACCCGCCAGCCTTCCCGATACAGCCGCACCGCCGAGGCGAACCCCAGCCCCCGCGACGCGCCGGTGATGACGACCGTGCGCGGGTCAGCCATGGTTGCTCACGGCAGGAGTGGTCGCGCACGCGCCTTCGCCCGGTGGCGGGGGCTCGACGTGGGGCCGACCGTTGGGCTCCCCGCTCGCCCACGTCGACCAGATGCCGACCGAGAACGGACCCTGCGCGCCGGCCTTTTCGTAGAAGCCTTGCGGGTCATACACTTTGGCTTCCGGGTACGGCCAGGGGCAGGCCACCGAGGTGGCGGCATGGCTGACCTTGATGACCCAGAACCAGCCGCCGTAGGCGAAGTAGGACACGTTGATGATGACGAACATCACCAGGAACGTGCCTAGCACCGGTCGGCTCGGGAACAACTTCGCTTTGGCGGCAAGCTTTTCGGCGACCGACTTACCCGTGTCGTCGCGGTAACACAGAATCGCGGCCGGCACCATCACGAAGCACACCGAGAACGACTCCCAGATCAACGGGAACTGGAAGGTGGTGCCGGTGAACAGCGATCCCCACGGGATGACCTGTGAGTAGATGTACATGCCCCAGTGGACGAGGGTGTTCTCCAGGAAGGCGTCGAAGACGAAACCGATCACCAGGGTGATCAGACCCAGGCACACCAAGGGGTGCCGCGACACATAGCTCGTGGGCCCGTATTTCGCCTGCAGCTTGCGGAGCAGCCAGACGGCGGGGAAGTAGGGGCCGAAGTAGAACATCACGTAACCGAAGACCACGAACGGCTCGACCGTCGGCGACAACGACACCAGCGGCCAGGATTCCGGCCAGTGCACGAGATCGGGGTTGTAGACCGCGAACGGCGACCAGTTCATGATCGGGTCCTGCCACACGATCAGCGTGGTGCACAAGAACATCAGCATCGCCGGGCTGCCGGGGTTGCGGCGCCAGCCCCTGATGAAGACGATCAACAGCACGAGCAGCGCCACCACGGTGGCCCAGTCCAGGAAGCCGATGTAGTCCAGCCCGAACATGAACTTCACCGGGCGCGGCCGCCCCTGCACGTTCGGGTTCGCCACACGCGGGTCAAGGGCCACCCGGCAATTCGCGATGAAGAACAACGCGAAGGCGGCCAGCGCGGCGCCGGAGATCCAACCGCCCCAGCGGCGCCTGTTGGTTCGCGGTGGGGCGATCGGTTCCTGTTGCGCGGCAGGCGGTGTGGACTGTTCGGTGGACATCGTCGTCAGCCTTCCTCGCCGAAGCGATCAACCAGATGCGAGTTGATGCCGTCGGCATCGAGCGTCCGGGCCACCAGATACCCGGCGCCCATCCAGGCCCGTCGCGTCCACTTGCCGAAGGAGATCCGGGTTCCGGGCGCCCCCGAGGCGGCGGGCATCATCTTCACCCGCTCCAGCGCCTCCTTGACGCCGCGCGGGCTGAGCGGGTGCGCGTCGGTGAACGCGCGCACCAGTGTCGCGGCGACGTCGCGATTCACCACCGTCACGCAGAACTCGGGACGACTGCCGTCGTACTTCATCGCGTAACTGTCGAGGAAGTCCTGGCCGATCCGGTTCGCCTCGTCGTACTGGTCGATACCGATCCAGCCCATGAACGCGTTCCACATGATCGGGTTCACCCAGGCGTTCTGCCACGCGGTGGTGGTGAAACGGGGTGGGTCCCAGCCGATCGCCTCGAGCGCCGGGTTGATGAAGACGATCCCGAATCCGAATCCGAGGTGCACGATCGCCTCGGCCTTTGCCTCGTGCAGCGTCTGGACCGCGGCGTTGATGTCCTGGGCCGTCTGGGCGATCGCCACTTCCGCTGCGATCCGAATGCCCTTGCGCCGGCAGGCACTTCGCAGGTTCTTCAGGTAGCTCTCACCAATGAGGCTCTGTTCGACCAGGACACCGATCTCGGCGAGTCCCCGTTTGGCGATCAGGTCGGCCAGGAAGATGGGTTCGTCGGTCATCGATCCCTGGGGGAAGGCGAAGGTCCACTCGCCCAGCCAGTCGTCGGTGCCGGTCACGCTGATCGCGGGCACCTTGAACCGCTCCTCGATCGCCTCGCGCAACGGCACGCAGTTATCGGTGATGTTGGGACCGAAGACCACCAGGCAGCCTTCGTCGACCAGTTCGCCATACGCGTCGATCACCGCCTTGACCGAACCCTTGGGCAGGCCCTCCACCTCGCGGTAGATCATCCGCACGGGGCGGTCCATCAGTCCCTGGCCGACCGCCTCTTCGAAGATGAGGTCGAAGGTCTGGGTGAAGGACGCGAAGAGATCCTCGGGAAACCCCGGCGGCAGCGTGAAGTCCATCAGGTAGCCGACCTTGATCGGCTCAGCACTGCTTTCGTAGGACATCTGACCTCCAGGAACAAACTCGCGCGCGTCCCCAAACCAAAAACCTAATATTTGTTCAGACCCTAGCGGGGGCGGTATGCAGCGTCAATCATCGGGCCCGCCGGGCCGGTCGGGCCCGCCGAGGTAAATCTCGATCATTTCGCCCAGGGCCTTGCCCACGGCGACGTCATCGGTCAGTGGCCCCGCGATGGCGGCCCGGGCCGCTTCCTTCATGCTCAGCCCCTCGGCGACCAGCCTGCCCGCCGCGATCAGCACGCGCGTCGACGCGACTTCGCGCAGCCCGCCGGTCTCCAGCCGGCGAATCGCCTGACCGAAACGGACCAACCCGGCTGCGGTCGCGCCGTCCACACCGGCCTCGTGCGCAACGATCCCCTCTTCGACATCGGCTGCGGGGAAGTCGAATTCGATCGCGACCATGCGCTGACGTGTCGAATCCTTGAGATCCTTGAGCACGCTCTGATACCCGGGGTTGTACGACACCACCAGACCGAATCCGGGGGCCGCGTCCAGCGTGACGCCGAGTCGCTCGATGGGCAGCTGTCGCCGGTGGTCGGCGAGCGGATGCAGGACCACCGTGGTGTCCTGCCGGGCTTCCACCACTTCGTCGAGGTAGCAGATCGCGCCCTCGCGCACGGCCCGGGTCAGCGGGCCGTCCACCCAGACGGTCTCGTCACCGCGCAACAGATACCGGCCGACCAGGTCCGCGGTCGTCAGGTCGTCATGACAGGCGACGGTGATCAGCGGCCGGCCCAGGTCATAGGCCATCGCCTCGACGAACCGCGTCTTACCGCAGCCCGTCGGCCCTTTGAGGACCAGCGACAGGCCTTGGCGGTACGCCGCCTTGAAGACGGCCTCTTCGCCTCCCACCGCCTGGTAATAGGGCCGCAGCGTCTCCCCCTCGGACGAACCGCCGTTGAAGTATGCAAGCCCGGACTCGTTGGCCATAGCTTCCCTTCAGATCGTCCGACGCATGGAGCCTAACCGGAACAGATATTTGTTTTCAAGTGTCCTGGCGAGCGGGTACGGCGAGTTGGTGCGCCAACTGTGTTCTGGGACTTGACATCACCGACGCCCTGCGGCGAACTTCCGCCGAGCGCAGGGCGGACCGGAACAGCGGTCCGACGACGCCGGCCAGCTGATCGGGCCGCGCGATCGTCGCGTGGGCGGCGCTGCCGAACACCTTGCGCAGCGATTGCACATCGGTTCCCGCGCCGATGGTCAGGCACACGCAGCCGGTCCCCCGCCTGCGAGCCTCGGTCAGCGCGCGCCGCGCGTCCGCCGCACCGTAGGCGCGCTCGTATCCGTGGTCGTAGGCGAGGCCGTCGGACAGCACCACCAGCAGCCGCCGCGACGTTCCGCCGCGCGCCTCCAGGACGGCCGAGCCGTGGCGGATCGCCGCGCCGAGTCGCGAGTACGCGCCGGGTTCCAGGCTGTTGAGCCGCCGGATGACCTGAGCGTTGAGATGGTCGTCGAACCGCTTGACGGGCATCATGCTCACCGCGCGCCGGCCCTGTGAGTAGTAGGCGTAGAGCGCGACGCGGTCGCCCAGGTCATGCAGCGCCACGGTGAGGTTGGCGACCGCGGCGCGCTGCTGTTCGTGCACAGTCCGCCCGACGGTTCCCGGCTCGCCCGCCGACCCCGACACGTCGAGCAGCAGCAGCACCGACAGGTCGCGCCGGCGCCGCAGGCTGTCGAGGTACACCGCCTCGTCAGGCACCGAGCCGGCCCGCACTTCGACTCGGGCCTCGACGGCGGCGTCGATGTCGATGTCGTCGCCTTGCGACTGGCGATGGCGGCGGTGCAACCCCATGCCGAGCCGCGACAGTGGCCGTCGCACACCGATGGCATCGTCGATGGCCTGTGTCGCGGACGCTTTGATCGTCGGCTCGACCTCACGCACTGTGCACCACGCGGGCCGGTAGCTCTTGCGCGCGACATCCCATTCCGGATACCGCACCCCGTCCGCCGCGGGGCCCTCAGCGTCCCCGCCATCGCCGGGGGCCGACGCCAGCGACGTCACGGCGTAGGCACCGCGCTTGGTGGAGTTGGTGCGATGGGTCGGGTTGTCCGCGCCCGGCGGACCGCCGCCGCTGCCGGTCTTGCGCGCCGAGGACAGCATCTTTTTCAACCATTTGCCGAGGAATCCGCCCCCGCCCACCGGGCTGGTGAACAAGTCCGGGTCGTCGGAATCGTCGACCTCACCGTCGTCGAGCTCCTCGAGTTCCGGTTTCCGGTTGCCCGACTTTCGCGGAACATGTTGCGGTTCGGCCTGATTCTGCAGCGCGGCCGCTCGGGAGGCCGCCGCCACCACCTTCGCCGCACGGATCACGCCGAATTCCGGTGGCGGGTCCGCGATGGTTCCCCGGGACGAGGCGAGGCCCAGCGACGCGGCGGGCGAGTCACTGCGACCGGCGATGTCGCGATCACCGGCCGACGCCACGACGCCCGGCAGCAGGTCGGCGTTACTCACCAATGCGCGATGGCCCTCGATCGCCAGGTAGCGTCTGGCCAGCCGCGGGTGGCGCACCAGGGGACGCACCACGTCGGGATCCAGACTGCCGGCCGCGATCAACGAGGCCTGCACCGCAACCGACTCGAGCCGGGCGCGGCCGCGCGCGGCCGGGTCGAGGTAGATCGTCTGGCCGTCGGTCCACGTAGATTCACCCGGTTGCAGTTCGGCGATGGCCACCGCCCGGCCCGCCAGCGCCGAGGCCAGCATCCCGAGTCCCTGCACCCGGTCGCCACGTGCGTCGTGGGCCACGCCCGACCTCCGAACCCGTCGTTGACCAAATATCTGTTCCACCGTAAAGTCCGCCGTGAGCGCAGTCAATCGCCCGGGCTGGTCTGTCGCAACGGGGCGCACGCGGGACACGAGTTAGTCGGGAGCACATCATGATTGACTTCAGCGGCCGGGTGGCGGTGGTCACCGGCGCCGGTCGCGGGCTCGGCCGGCTCTATGCGCTGGACCTGGCCCGGCGCGGCGCCGCGGTGGTGGTCAACGACCTCGGCGGCGGCATGCGGGGCCTTCCGGGTGAAGCGCCCGACTCGCGCGTGGCCGACGACGTCGTCGACGAGGTGCTCGAAGTGTGCGCGCGCCGCGGTGTCAGCCCGATGCCGGGCGGTACCGCCATCGAATTCCCTACCCCCCAACACCACGGGAGCTGATCGTGGATGACGAATTGCGCCAACAGGTCCGGCACCTGACCGACCGATCCGAGCGCTACGATTGCATGCAGCGCTGCGCCCGGGGAATCGACTGGCAGGATCGCGCGCTCGCCGCCTTTCGCCCGCCTTCCGGCGTCATTGACCAAGCATCGGCGCGAACGTAGAGTCCGGCTTGGTCGCAAGGGACGTGTAACAGGCCAAAGAAAAAGGCGACGTGGACTTTTCATACCCCGCGGAAGTGGAACAGTTCCGCATCGAACTGCGTGACTGGCTGGCGGAGCACCTGACCGACGAGCTGGTGGCCGCCCGCCGGCCCACGGGCCGCGACGATGCCGCGTTCGAGAAGCTGCGGGTGTGGAACGCGACCATGGCCGACGCGGGATGGGCCGCGGTGTCGTGGCCGCGTGAGTACGGCGGCCGCGGCGCGACGGTGCTCGAACAACTGGTCTACACCGAGGAAACCACCCGAGCCCGAGCCCCGGTGCCGCTCAACGTCATTGGGCTGAACAACATCGCGCCGGCCATCATGCAGTACGGCACCGAGTCCCAGAAGCTCACCCTTCTCCCCCGCATGATGCGCGCCGACGACATCTGGTGCCAGGGAATGTCGGAACCCGAGGCGGGCTCGGACCTCGCGGCGCTGCGCACCCGCGCGGTTCGGGACGCAGACCACTTCGTCGTGAACGGCCAAAAGATCTGGACGTCGCTGGGACACCGGGCCGACTGGTGTCAGCTCTACGTGCGCACCGACCCCGACGCCCCCAAGCACAAGGGGATCTCCTGCCTGATCGTCGACATGAGGCTGCCCGGCATCGAGGCGCGCCCGCTGGTCACGCTCAACGGCGACGCCGACTTCGCCGAGGTGTTCTTTCACGACGTGCGGGTGCCGGCCGATGCGTTGCTGGGGCCACTCAATGCGGGCTGGCAGGTGGCCACCACCACGCTCAGCCACGAGCGCGCGGGGGCCGCCCGGCTCTACGCCGAGATGCAGGTCCGACTCGAAGAGCTGGTGGACGACTTCGCCACGGCCGCACCTGGCGCGCTAAATGACCCCGTCACCCTGCGACGCCTCGGCGAAATCGCCGTCCGCATCAAGTATCTCGAAGTCCTGTGCCAGCGATCCATCTCGGCCACGATGCACGGCGGTGATGCATTCGGGTCGGCCAGCCTCGCCAAGACCGTCTGGGGCGAGATCGGGCAGGACCTTGCCGCCCTCGCCTTCGACGTCCTGGGCAACGGTGACGGCCGCGCGCCGTGGGCGGACTACCGTCTGACGTCGCGCGCGCTGACCATCGCGGGCGGCACCAGCCAGATCAACAAGAACATCACCGCTCAACGGGTACTGGGGCTGCCGCGGACATGAACCTCGAACTCACCGACGAGCAGGTGGCGCTGCGCGACACCACCCGGCGTTTTCTCGCCGAAAAGGCATCGATCTCCGATCATGTTCGCCCGCTGCTCGACGATCCGACCGGAACCGACGACGCCGTATGGCGCGGGCTTGCCGGTCTCGGCACCACCGGACTGCTGGTGCCGGAGGACCATGGCGGCTCCGGCATGACAATGGTCGAGGCCGGCATCGTCGCCGAAGAGCTGGGCGCCGCGCTGCATCCGGGACCATGGTTGTCGACTGCGGTGGCCGCCCCGCGGGCGCTGAACCTGTTGGGCGCCAACGATACCGCCACCGAACTGCTGCGCGGGATCGCGGACGGCACCACCATCGCCGCCGTGTGCTTCCTGGACCTCGACAACGCGTCCACTGCACCGATGGTCGCCGCCCGGCGCGACGACGGCGCGGTACTGCGGGGCGAGGCCGCCGGAGTGCGGGACGCCGCTGCCGCCGACGTCCTGCTCGCGCTCGCCGACGGCCAGCTTCTCGCGGTGCGGAACCCATCGCCGGGGGTTTCGGTCACGGCCGAGCGCGGCGTCGACCCGACCCGCAAGCACTTTCGCGTCACGTTCGACGCGGCCCCCGCCCGGCGCCTGGGCCCCGCGTCTGCGCCACAAATCGCCGCGGTGACCGACGACGTGCTGATCGCGGGCGCCGCCGACGCGCTCGGCGCCGCGCGCGCCGTCATGGACCTCGCCGTCGAATACGCGAAAACGCGAAGGCAATTCGGTCAGCCGATCGGGTCGTTCCAGGCGATCCAGCATCTGTGCGTCGACATGTATGAGACCGTCGAGCTGGCCCGCAGCGGGGTGATCCACGCCCTGTGGGCCAGCGACGCGGTCGCTGGCACCGACGGGCAACCCGGCGACGAGCGGCATCTTGCAGCGCTGCGGGCCAAGGCGTTCGCGGGGCGGCTGGCCGCCGTGGCCGACACCGCCATCCAGGTGTTCGGCGGCATCGGCTACACCTGGGAACACGACGCCCACCTCTATCTCAAGCGCCTGCTGGGCTGGAGCGCGTTTCTCGGCGGCCCCGACAGGCACCTCACCGAAATCGGTGCGCGCCTTGCGAAGAGAGGACGTCACTAATGGACATCGAGTATCTGCTCACCGCGACGCCGTCGGCACGCAAGTCACTCGACCTGGACGCGGCCGTCGATCTCGACGACATCCGCGAATGCCTGCGGATCGCCCTGCAGGCCGCGAACGGATCCAACGCCCAGTCGTGGCGCTGGCTGGTGATCACCGAACCGGTGCTGCGCGCCAAGATCGCCGAGCTGTATCGCGAGGCCTACCTACGGCGGGTCGGCGGACAGTTGCTTGCCGACCTCATGCCGGCGGGGACGCCCGAGAGCCGGGTCATGTCGTCCACGGAGTGGCTGGTCGAGAACATGGCCCGCGTGCCGCTGCTGGTAATCCCTTGCTACGAGCCCTACTTGCCCCGCATCGACGGTGACGAATCGTTCCACCTGGCAACGCTGTACGGGTCGATCTTCCCGCCGGTATGGAATTTTCAGCTCGCGCTGCACACCCGCGGATACGGGACCTGCGTCACGACGCTGCACCTGCACCACGAGGAAGAAGTCCGAAAGTTACTCGGAATTCCGCAAACCTACGTGCAGGGTTGCCTGCTGCCGGTGGGCCGGCTTCGCGCGGGGCGCACCTTTCGGCCGGCCCCCCGGCGACCGGTCGAGGAAGTGGTTGCGCGAGACCGCTGGGACGGGCCGGCGCTTTAGAATGGGGCTTTCACTGCTTTGTGCAGCGCATTCATCGGGCCCGGTCTGATAGCCTCTAACAAAGATTTGGTTCGGCACGAGAGGACGAATGCGCATGTTCGCCACCCCGCAGTCGTCCGGGCTCGCACAGCGCTGATCATGGCGAGAGCCGAGTCACTGCGGCCCAGCGGCACAACCGATTCCCCGACGCGCCGCGCCGAGATCCTGGCGACCGCGGCGTCACTGATCGCCTCCTCGGGGTTGCGGACCTCGCTACAGGAAATCGCCGATGCCGCAGGCATTCTTCCCGGCAGCCTGTATCACCATTTCGAGTCCAAAGAGGCCATCCTCGTCGAGCTGATCCGCCGCTACCAAGACGATCTGGAACGGATCGGGCGCTCCGCGCAGGCGAAGTTGGACGAACCGGACTCCCGCCCGGTCGCCGACCAGATCGTCGAGCTCGGAGCGGCGATAGCCAATTGCGCCGTCGAGCACCGCGCCGCCTTGCAGATGTCCTTCTACGAGGGGCCGAGCACGGATCCGGAGCTGATCAAGCTGACGCAGCAGCGCCCCGTGGCGATTCAGGAGGCGATGCTGCAGACGCTGCGCGCCGGCCGGTGGAGCGGCTACATCAAACCCGACATCGACCTGCCCACGCTGGCCGACCGCATCTGCCAAACCATGCTGCAGGTCGGCCTGGACGTCATGCGCCACAAGTCTCCCGGCGACCAGGTGGCCGGGCTGCTCTGCCGAATCATCCTGCAAGGGTTGGCAACTCGACCGCCAACCGACGCCGCACTGGACCGTTCGAAGGCCTTCGCCGCCGCCAACGACGTCATCGCCACCTGGTCCGACGACAGCGACGCCGACCCCAGCGACAAGGCGGCGGTGGTGCGCGCGGTGGCGCGGGCGGAATTCGGTCGCAAAGGCTATGAGGTCACCACCATCAGGGACATCGCGTCGGCCGCCGGGCTGGGCACCGGGACCGTCTACCGGGTGATCGGGTCCAAGGACGAGCTGCTCGCCTCGATCATGGAGTCATTCGGCAAGAAGGTGGAGGCGGGCTGGGTCAACGTCCTGCGCTCGGATGCCACCCCGATCGAAAAGCTGGACGCGCTGAGCTGGGTCAACGTCAACGCGTTGGACCGGTTTTCCGACGAGTTCAGGATCCAGCTCGCCTGGATGCGTCAATCGCCCCCGGACACGCCCAACCCGGGTTGGCTGTACGCCACGCGGCTGCGGCAGATGAAAACGCTGCTCTCCGAGGGCATCCGGGCGGGGGATATCGGCGTCGACGCGCCGTCCACCGCGATGTTGTCACGCTGTGTCGTCGGCTTGCAGTGGATCCCGGAGAACATCCTCCGCGACGTGGGCACGCGTGCGGGGCTGGTGCACGCGCGGGACACCGTGCTGCGCGGCGTCGCCGTGGGCGGCAAGTAAATCTCACTTAACCCGCCCCGGTATTGAACCAAATAACTGTTACCCATACAGTTGAGCAGTTAGAACCGCGTTGGCATTATCCGAGAAGGGGATTTCCATGACCATTGTCGATCGGTTGCGCTACGACGGCAAGCGCGCTCTTGTTGTCGGTGGCGCGACTGGCATGGGCGCCGCCGCGGCCAAGTCAGCGGCCGAACTCGGCGCCGAAGTCATCGTGATGGACTACGCGCCCGTGGACTACAAGGTCGCTCAGTCCGTCCAGGTGGACCTGCGCGACCCCGCGTCCATTGATGCCGCCCTCGAGCAGATCGACGGCCCCATCCACGCGGTGTTCTCCGCCGCCGGCGTCGCCGACGGAACGATCGACCTGATGAAGATCAACTTCATCGGCCACCGCCACCTGATCGACCGTCTGCTGGAAAAGAACCAACTGCCCAACGGCGCGGCCATCTGCTTCATCTCCTCGGTCGCCGGTATGGGCTGGGAGAACGACCTGGACCTGATGCTGGAATTCCTGGCCACCCCGGACTTCGCGGCGGCCGAGGCGTGGTGCCAGGCGCACGAGGCCGAGGGGATCAACCACTACGGCACCAGCAAGAAGGTGATCAACACCTACGTGGCGACCCAGGGCTACCCGTTGGCGAAGAAGGGCATTCGCATCAACGCGATCTGCCCCGGCCCGACCGACACCCCGCTGGCCCAGGCCAACGCCGACCTGTGGCTGTCCTTCGCCCAGGACTACCGCGACGAGACCGGCGCCAAGGTGCACACGCCCGAGCAGATGGGCGACGTGATGGCCTTCCTCAACAGCGAGGCGGCCTGCGGCGTCAGCGGGATCACCCTGCTGGTGGACTCGGGTCACACCATGGCCTCGATGACCGGCGCCTACGCACCGGGCAAGCCGATCATCGACATCATCATGGGCAAGGTGAAGCTCTAACTTTTCTCCCGCGAGACCGTCACTGCCGACCGCTCCACCCGGAGTTTGCGTTGGTAATTGCAGCCTCGCGGGGAAGTACCGTCGGAGACATGGCACGCATCATCGTCTTCGGCGGACACGGCAAGGTCGCACTGCAGCTGGCTCAGAACCTGACCCAGCGCGGCGACCAGGTGAGCTCGGTGTTCCGCAATCCCGACCAATCCGACGATGTCGCCGCCACCGGTGCCAATCCGGTGGTGGCCGACATCGAACAGCTCGACGTCGACGCGCTGGCCGAGCTGCTGACCGGCCACGACGCCGTCGTCTTCTCGGCCGGAGCCGGTGGCGGCAATCCGGAGCGCACCTACGCCGTCGACCGCGACGCCGCGATCCGGGTGATCGACGCGGCCGCCCGGGCGGGCGTCAAGCGGTTCGTGCTGGTGTCCTACTTCGGCGCCGGCCCGGACCATGGTGTGCCGCAGAGTGATCCGTTCTTCGCCTACGCGGAGGCCAAGGCGGCCGCGGACACCCACCTGCGCGCCAGCGATTTGGACTGGACAATCCTGGGACCGGGCCGGCTCACCCTCGATCCGGCCACGGGCCGCATCGCGCTCCGGAGGACGCATGGCGCCGAGAGCGGCTCGGTCTCCCGCGCCGACGTCGCGCAGGTCGCCGCCGCCGCGCTGGCGGACGACGCCACGATCGGCCGCACCATCGAGTTCAACAACGGCGACGTCCCGATCGCCGAGGCGCTGGCTCGCTGACCCCGTCACCAGCGGAGTAAGCTCCGCTACGCAGCTGGTTTGCCGTCACCGCACAACGCGGCGTCGGCATCGAGCGAGACATGTTAGACATGCTTCGCAAGAGGGAACCCGGTGGGAGTCCGGGACTGTCCCGCAGCGGTATGCAGGAACGACCGCCGTCACGAGCACTGGTCTTACGAAAGACTGGGAAGCGACGGCCATTAGGAGCACTACCCCGGTGCGCGCCTGTGAGTCCGAAGACCTGCCAGCTGTGCCGGACGCGCCGCGTCCGGCGGGCTCATCGCCTCGTGGAATGGGCGTTTGACCGTAACCGTTAGTGGTAAGTGCCTGAAAGAAATCGGGTACGGCACCGCCAGACGGTTCGGCCTCGCGTCCGCCGGCGGTGACCAGACCGTTGATAAAAGGACGAAAACGTGACCACTCAACCATTTACCGCCACGGTTACCGGCTCGCCGCGCATCGGCCCGAAACGCGAACTCAAACGCGCCACCGAGGGCTATTGGGCCGGCCGCACCAGCAGATCGGAACTGGAATCCGTTGCCGCGACACTGCGTCGCGACACCTGGGCGAGCCTGGCGGCCGCGGGCCTCGACTCCGTGCCCGTGAACACCTTCTCCTACTACGACCAGATGCTGGACACCGCGGTGATGCTCGACGCGCTACCGGCCCGGGCCACGCAGGTCTCCGACGACCTCGACCGCTACTTCGCCGCCGCGCGTGGCAATTCCGACGTCGCCCCGCTGGAAATGACCAAGTGGTTCGACACCAACTACCACTACATCGTTCCCGAGATCGCACCCACCACGAAGTTCGCGCTGAACCCGGACAAGGTGCTCTCGGAGCTGAAAGAGGCACTGGCACAGGGCATTCCCGCGCGACCGGTCGTCATCGGGCCGGTCACCTTCCTGCTGCTCAGCAAGGGCGTCGACGGCGCGGGCGCACCGATCGAACGCCTCGAGGAACTGGTGCCCATCTATTCCGAGCTGCTGTCGCTGCTCGCCGACAACGGCGCACAGTGGGTGCAGCTCGACGAGCCGGCGCTGGTGACCGACGCCTCCCCCGACGCGCCCGCGTTGGCGGAGGCCGTCTACAACAAGTTGGGCGCGCTGAGCAACCGGCCGTCGATCTATGTCGCCACCTACTTCGGCGACCCCGGCGCGGCATTGGCGGGACTGGCCCGCACACCCGTCGAGGCGATCGGCGTCGACCTCGTCTACGGTGCCCACGAGGCGACAGCCTCGATAGCTGGAGCGCCCGAGCTGGCGGACAAGATTCTGGTGGCCGGCGTCGTCGACGGACGCAACATCTGGCGCACCGACTTGCAGGCCGCGCTGAGCAAGCTGGCGAGCCTGCTGGGTTCGGCTGCCGCAGTTGCCGTTTCGACGTCCTGCTCGACGCTGCACGTCCCGTATTCGTTGGAGCCGGAGACCGGACTGGACGAGGCGCTGCGCAGCTGGCTGGCCTTCGGGCAGGAGAAGGTCGTCGAGGTGGTGGCGCTGGCTCGCGCGCTGCGCGAGGGACGTGAGGCCGTCGCCGATGAGGTCGCGGCGTCCAACGCCGCGGTGGCTGCCCGCGCGAGCGACCCGCGCCTGCACAACGACGACATTCGTGCCCGCATCGACTCGATCGTGGCCTCCGGCGCACACCGCGGTGACGCGGCCGGGCGCCGGGCCAGTCAGGACGAGCGACTGCAGCTGCCGCCGCTGCCGACGACCACGATCGGGTCGTTTCCGCAGACCGTTCAGATCCGCAAGGCCCGCGCCGCACTGGTCGCCGGCGAGATCGACGCGGCCGAGTACGAAAAGCGGATGAAGCAGGAGATCGCCGACGTCATCAAGCTGCAGGAGAACCTCGGGATCGACGTGCTGGTGCACGGCGAGCCGGAGCGCAACGACATGGTGCAGTACTTCGCCGAGCAGCTGGAGGGCTTTTTCGCCACCAAGAACGGCTGGGTGCAGTCCTACGGCAGCCGCTGCGTGCGCCCGCCGATCCTCTACGGCGATGTGATCCGCCAGCACCCGATGACGGTGGAGTGGGCCAAGTACGCGCAGTCGCTGACCGACAAGCCGGTGAAGGGCATGCTGACGGGTCCGGTCACAATTCTGGCGTGGTCGTTCGTGCGCGACGACCAGCCGCTGGCCGACACCGCCAACCAGGTGGCGCTCGCGATTCGCGACGAGACCGTGGACCTGCAGTCCGCCGGTATCGCGGTCATCCAGGTCGACGAGCCGGCGCTGCGTGAGCTGCTGCCGCTGCGGCGTGCCGACCAGGGCGACTATTTGCGTTGGGCGGTAGGGGCTTTCCGGTTGGCCACGTCCGGTGTCGCGGACTCCACGCAGATCCACACCCACCTGTGCTACTCGGAATTCGGTGATGTGATCGGCGCGATCGCCGATCTGGATGCCGACGTGACGTCGATCGAGGCGGCGCGCTCCCACATGGAGGTGCTCGACGACCTCAACGCGATCGGCTTCTCCAACAGCGTCGGACCGGGCGTCTACGACATCCACTCGCCGCGCGTGCCGAGCACCGAGGAGATGGCCGAGTCGCTGCGCGCGGCGCTGCGGGCCGTTCCGGCCGAACGGCTTTGGGTCAACCCCGATTGTGGGCTGAAGACTCGCAACTCCGACGAGGTCAGCGCGTCGCTGAAAAACATGGTCGCCGCCGCGCAGGAGGTGCGCGCGGGGGCCTAGCGTTTCGCCCGCGGGTGTAACGCCACGGCGATTTCCGGCCGGAAATGTCGCCGTGGCGTTACACCGGGGGCTAGCCCGACACCACCTCGACGGGAACGTCGTCGGCCCAGGGCTGCCGGGTGACCATGTCGGCGACCCGGACGATGCCGCACTCGAACTCACCGGTCGCCGCGTCGACCAACCGATATGCCTGCGTCTGCTTGTGAATCGGTTGCGCGTCAAGCAAAACCACGCGGACCTCGCCCGGCTCGAAGTGGCAGCGCTCCTGCAGCGCGGTGATCAGTTGCTCGTTGTGCATATGGCCGTCGCCGAAGTTCCAGCCGATCGCGGTGCTGCAGATCCGCTCGCCGTCGGTGAGGACGTAGTCGTCCTCGTTCTGGCCGGCCATGGCGCGGTGCGCCAGCGTGAACAGCGCACGGCCGTGAGTGTTGAAGCCGCGGAACGCATATCCCATGTAGAGGGGGATCTGCGCCGCCTCCGGGCTGCCGTAGAACCGTTCCAGCTGGGCCTGCGGCATGCTGGCGATCGCCACGATGCCCCGGCCGATCTTCTCGTTGGCGGACGGCTTGATGCACCACAGGGTGGTGTCCCAGTTGCCGGCGTAGTACCGCATCCCGGGTAGGAACGAGATCTTGCGCGGAAACATGTTGCCCAGCAAGACGATTCCCGCGATCACGACGAACAGGATGGCTACCACCACCGGGTGCTGGAGGTCCGCAAGCCCGATGTGGGTGTGCGCGACGAACAACGAGAGCACCCCGAAGATCATGAAGACGTTCCACTCCAGCGGCACGCCCATGGGGATCGAGACGAGGATGCCGAGGTGGAAGCACACCATGACGACGGCGGCCACCGTGACCGGCCACCCGCCGTGACAAAAGAAAAGCGGTAGCGGCACCAGCATCTCGATGGCGGTGCTGAAGTGCGCCAGCCACCGCGACAGCCACCCCGGCCGCAGGTCATCGGGGAACTTCTCGAAGAAGCGCCGTTTCAGCGCCCGGGGCCGCACCAACGGGTTGTTGGACATCATCGTGGAGATGACGAACGGAAAGTGCTTGTTGAGTTTGGAGGTCGCCGCGCCCATCCAGATCACCAGGAACACCACCTTGGACCCGACGATCATGTCGGGCGCGGCGAACAGGAACGTCACCGCCATGGTCGCGTAGACCTCACCGCGCGCGGCCAGGAAGATCACCTTGTCGCGCAGGCCGAGCACCGCGAGCAGCAGCAGGATCAGCACGACCTTCCACACGGGCAGCAGCCCGATGGTCGTGCCCAACTCGGGGATCGGCCCGGTGCCGTCGGCGAACAGCGCCGCGAGCGTCACCAGAAGGAACAGCGCATACAGGGCGACGTCGATCGGCTTGCGCTTGGTGCCCTTGGTCAGGGGCACGCGGTCCGGCCAGGGTGGCAGCCGGATGGTGCCGAAACGCATCCAGTACAGGACCGAGCCCATCGGCGGGAAGAACCGGTTGTTCAACGGCCCGAAGCCGCAGCCCAAGCCGAGCACCTCGAACAGCATCGTGTAGAGCACGACCTTCTCGAACACGATCGGCTCCGACCACCACGACGCGACCTGCGTGAAGCCGCCGAGGCCCCGGGTGGCCGAGGCGAACAGCCACGCGCCGAGGATGTAGAGCAGGATTTTGACGACATAGAACAGGTGCAGTGCGAGCGGCGTGCCGAAACCGACCTCGGCCCAGTGCTTGGCCATGGGGCGGATCTTGTCGCTGCGGCTGCCCTTGTTCCATTCGGCCATGTCGAGCTGCGGTAGCTCGGGCTTCAGAAATCCCATGGTTTCACAGACTAGAACGTGTTCTAGGTGGGTGGCACGCGTTGGGCCCGAACTAAGCCGGCAAGTTTCTCACTGGGCCAGCCGGTATTTCCCGCCAGTGCGCCGCCCGCTCCGGGGCTCCGTGGACGATCAGGGCGCGGACCTGATTCTCGGCGGCACTGCCTGCGACGAACAACATTTCGTCGCCGGCCTCGAGCACGTCGTCGGGCTGCGGCAAGATGACGTCCCCGCCGCGCAGCACGGTGATCAGCGCGGAGTTCTCCGGCAGCGGCAGGTCACAAATCCGGCGTCCGACAAGCGGGTTGTCCACCGGCAGTGTCAGTTTCGACAGACTGACCTGACCGCGCGCGAGACCCATCAGCTGCACGAGGTGGCCGACGTCGATGGCCCCCTCCACCCCGGCCACCATGGCGCGAGGCGTGGAGACCGCCACGTCGATGCCCCATGCCTCGCTGAACAGCCACTCGTTTCTCAAGTCGTTGACGCGCGCCACGACTCTGGCCACCCCGAACTCGGCCTTGGCCAGCAACGCCGCCGCGAGGTTCACCTTGTCGTCGCCGGTTGCCGCGATGACGACATCGCACAGCTGCAGCCCGGACTCCTGGAGCGACGCCAGCTCGCACGCGTCGGCGAGTAACCACTCCGCCTCGGGCACGGTGTGCGGCACGTAGTGGTCGACGTTGCGCTCGATCAACAAGATCCGGTGACCGGCCTCGAGTAGTTCGTGTGCGACCGAGCGACCGACCGCGCCCGCGCCGGCGATCCCGATGCGCACTATCCACTCTCCTGACGGCTGGTCAGCGTGTAACCCGACTAGTCATTAGTGTTACTAGTGATTCACTTGCACACAACCCGACTTCGCTGGCTTGTGCCGCGACCGAACGGCGATGAACAACATGACCTTGCAGCAGCTGTATGTGACGCTGCTGGTCGGGGGCCTCGTGCTGCTGGCCAGCATCGTCGCCACCCGGGCCGCCGCCAAAGTCGGGCTCCCCAGCCTGCTGCTGTTCCTCGCGGTCGGAGTCGCCCTCGGCGACGACGGGCTGGGGCTGGAATTCAACGACGTCCAGCTCGCCAGCGACCTCGGCACGACGGCGCTGGCCGTCATCCTGGTCGAAGGCGGCCTGACGACGCGGTTCTCCGACATCCGCAAGCTGCTGGCGCCCGCGAGTGTGCTGGCCACCGTCGGGGTGGGCATCAGCATGGTGATCACGGCCGCCGGTGCGCACCTGTTGCTCGGCATCAACTGGCAGCTCTCCCTGCTGCTCGGAGCCGTCGTTTCGCCCACCGACGCCGCCGCGGTGTTCTCGGTCCTGCGTGTCCTACCGTTGCCCAGGCGCGTCGCCGGGCTCCTCGAGGCCGAGTCCGGATTCAACGACGCGCCCGCCGCCATTCTCGTGCTCATGTTCAGCACCACACCGCTGACGCTTGCGCCGGGGACGGCCGCGACCGGCGTGGTGTACGAGCTGGCCGTCGGCGTCGCGGTCGGCTTGTTCAGCGGGGTGCTCGGCGCCTTCGCCATGCGCCGGGCGGCGCTACCGGCCTCCGGCCTCTATCCGCTGGCAACATTTGCGCTCGGCATGGTGGCGTTCGCCGCGGCGGCCAGCGCTCACGCCAGCGGGTTCATCGCCGCGTATCTGTCCGCGGTGATATTGGCGAACTCCGGGTTGCCCCATCGCTCGGCCACCCGGTCGTTCGCGGAGGGCCTCGGCTGGCTCGCCCAGATCGGGCTGTTCGTCCTCCTCGGCCTGTTGGTGAGCCCGAGCCAGTTGGGCCGCGAACTGATACCGGCGATCGTCATCGGCGCGGTGTTGCTGTTGCTCGGCCGGCCGCTCTCGGTCTTGATCTCCCTGGCCCCCTTTCGGGTGCCGTGGCGCGAGCAGGTGTTCTTATCCTGGGCGGGCCTGCGCGGCGCGGTCCCCATTGTGCTGGCGACGTTTCCCATCGTCGAAGGCGTCGCGGGCAGCTACCGGCTGCTCAACATCGTGTTCATCCTGGTCGTGGTCTTCACCCTGATCCAGGGCCCCGGATTGAGCCTGCTGGCCCACAAGATCGGGCTGATCTCCGGTGAAGCCACTCGCGAGATCCAGGTGGAAGCGGCGCCACTGGACGTGCTGGAGGCCGAACTGTTGACGATGACCGTGTCACCACCGTCGCGGCTGCACAACGTCTCGGTGCTCGAGTTGCGGCTACCGGACCCCGCCGTCATCACCCTGATCATCCGCAAGGGCCGCACGTTCGTCCCCCAGCCCCACACCCGCATCCAGGCCGGCGACGAACTGCTCATCGTCACCACACCCAAGACACGGGCCTCCGCCGAACGCAGGCTCCGCGCGGTGAGTCGCCGCGGCAAACTGGCGCACTGGTTCGACGAGTACGGCGAACCGGACTGATCGTCCGCGCTGGTATGGCCATGGTCGGCACATATGAGATCGGCCAGAGTTCGGCAGCGCCCAGCGTGCCGTCGCTAAAATTGAATCATTGTGTGGTTCAGCGACGGAACCAAACCGCGACGGTCGCGCTCGGTCATTGCGATCGCCGCCATGGTGTGGTTGTACGCCGCGGTCGTCGGGTCCAGTCCGTCGCGCTCGGAGTCAGCGGGGACTGGGTCAGTCGCGTCTGAGGCACCGCATGCGGTGGTTACCGCTGCCGGCAACGACCACCCGACTCCTGATTCGGGTTTGTCAGCCAAGTACCACAAGGCTCCGGCGACCGTAACCGGACCTCATGTCCGGCAATCGAATTCGCCGCGCTGGACGCCGACGCCACAGGGGTCACCGTCGCCGACATCATCCATGTCGACCTGGCGAGCCGACGGCGTCGACTCGCGCGCACCCGCCACTTCCCTTGGCGCCCAGGATCTTTTGACTCAGCTCTGCGTCTCCAGACGCTGATCGGCCGGAACCGGCCGTTGCGCAACGCGCGACGGCCGCTGGTGCCGACTCACGCTCGCGAGAACGGCAGCCTATTCCATTCCACGCGCAGGTCCGCGCGTTTCCAAGGAGAAGTTTGTTCATGTTGCTGATCGACATCACCCGTGCCCAGCACCGCGAGGGGGACGGAGGAACCTGATGATATTTGGAGCTACGAAGAAGATCCTCACACTGTGCGGTGGCGCCGCACTGCTTGTCTCGACGGTCGGATGCGACGACGGCGTCGTCGCGACGTCGGCAAGCCCGACAGTCGCCACGACGACCGCTTGGTCCGGCGTGAGGCCGGCGCAGCCGCTTCCTGTCGCCCCCGAAAGCCGCACTGCCGGTGCGGAATTCAATGGCTGCATCATCGGGCTCAACTGTGGTTGCTTCCCTCGTCAGGGCAAGTGCGGACGGCAGCGGTCGCCACGGGTAGTACCACCGCCCCCGGTGCCGGCGCCGCCAGGCGAGTACGGCAACAACGGTCCCGTCGACGGTCATGTGCCCGTGGCTCCGTGAGCCGCAGAGGACGACATCGTCTGAGAAATCCCGGTGAACTCACTATCGCGGACGCCGCGGTCGGTGTAGTTTGCTGCTGGGGCGGGACTACGTTGAGGAGCCGACCATGTCCGACGTCGATTGTTGCGTGGTCGGAGCGGGATTCGCGGGCCTGACGGCCGCGCTGCGGCTCCAGCGGGCGGGCCGTTCGGTGGCCTTGCTGGAGGCCCGCGACAGGGTCGGTGGGCGCACCTTCACCGAGACCCGCCCGGACGGAACGTGGATCGACCGCGGCGGCGCGTGGATCGGGCCCGGCCAAGACCGGATCTACGCGCTGATGGACGAGTTCGGCGTGCCAGAGTACAAACAGCACAACGACGGCGACGCGATGATGATCGTCGGCGGCAAGAAGCACCGCTACGGCGGCACCGTCCCTTGGACGATGAGCCCGTGGGCCGTCGCCAACCTGGGCCTCGGACTGATGTCGTTCGAGAGAATGTGCAAAGCGATCCCGCGCGAAGCCCCTTGGGAGGCAACGGAAGCCGCCGCATGGGACCGGATCAGCCTGGGCGCGTGGATCGAGAAGCACACAATGTCCAAGGCGGCCCGGGAGATGCTGGACATGGCCTTGTCCGGCCTGTACACCTCGGCGGGGTCGGAAACGTCGTTGCTGTGGGCGCTGCTGCAGACGGGATCGGCCGGCGGCCCGACCTTCGCCATTTCCGGCAAGGGCGGCTCCCAGGACGCCCGCCCGGTCGGCGGCATGGGCGCCATCTACCGACAGATAGCCGCCGAACTCGGTGCTGCGGTGCACCTGTCGCAGCCGGTCCGGCGAATCACGCAGGACGCCGAGGGCGTCACCGTCAGCGCGGAGGGCATGACGGTGCGGGCGCGGCGGGTGATCGTCGCGATCCCGCTGGCGATCGCGACGTCGATCGCCTACGAACCGATGCTGCCGGTGGATCGGGCCTTCCTGCACCAGCGCATGCCGAGCGGCGCGGTCGTCAAGATCTCGGTCGTCTACGACGAGCCGTTCTGGCGGGCCGACGGGCTGTCGGGCCAGTCGGCCGCGCCGGGATGCCCGGCGACCCTGACCATCGACGCCTGCACGGACACCGGAAACCCGGGCGTCATGTGCGTCATCAGTGAGGGACCGGCCGCGCGACGGCTCGGCAGGCTCGGCGAGGCCGAACGCCAAGCGGTCATCATCGGTGAGCTCGTCGATCGCTTCGGGAGCAAGGCGAACGAGTATCGCGAATTCCACGAGCAGAACTGGACGGTGGAGCGCTACTCCGGCGGCGGCATGATCAGCCACGCGCCCACCGGCGTGCTGACCGAATTCGGTTACACCCTGCGCGAACCCTGCGGCCGCATCCACTGGGCCGGCACCGAGAGCTCGGCCGTCATGTGCGGGTGGGTCGACGGCGCGATTCGCTCCGGCGAGCGCGCCGCGGCCGAGGTGACCGCCGCGGAAACGGCCGCCGTGGCGGCCTCGAGCCTCGACTAGGGGTGCCTCGCCCGCGTGTTCGCCCCATTCGAGGTTGGGCGAAGGGGCCCCCGAGCTAGCCGGCTTGCTTGGCCGGCGGCCGGTAGAAGATGACCAGCTGGCCGATGGCCCCGGCCAGGCCGAGCACCGCCGAGATCAGCAGGCCGTGCCAGCCGTCCATCCAGTTCTTCCCGAAAACCAGGTAGTCCAGGCTGTACTTGCCGGCGCCCAGCGTGGCCACGACGATCGCGCTGACCGCCAGCACCAGGTTGTACTCCCAGCCCTCCTTGACGATGAAGAAGCCGTTGGCGCGGTGCACGGTCCAGGCCGCGACCAGCATCAGCGAGACGAAGCCCGCCGCCGGGATGGGGGTGAGTAATCCGACCGCCAGGCCCAGGCCGGCGGCCATCTCCGTGGTCGCCGCGACGGTGGCGTGGAACTTTCCGGGTTTCATGCCAATGCTCTCGAACCACCGCGCGGTGCCGGGGATGCGGCCACCGCCGAAGAACTTGTTGTAGCCATGTGCGGCCAACGTCACGCCCAACACCAGCCGAAGGATCAGTAATCCGACGTCATGGAACGTGTCATAAGAAGTCATATCTGTAAACCTAGATCATGGGTGGGGTCGCACGACAAGAGCCGCCGGGCAGCTACGTCGCTCGATCCGCTGGTTCGTGTGGGAGCATTGCTGGCGTTCCGACGTCGGCCCGATCGGTAGCGACACCACCAAGGGGGTGCACCACGGCTCGCACCGCACCAGGTAGCGGCGCCCATCGCGATGCGCCAAGCGCCCGCGGGGACACGCCTGCCGAGCATTCCGTGGTGTTGCTGGACGGCACATCGAGCCACCCGCGCGAGTTGCTGGGCAACAAGGGCCACGGCATCCAGACGATGCGCCGCCACCATCTGCCGGTTCCCCCCGCGTTCTGCATCACCACCGCGGTGGGGTTGCGCTATCTCGCCGACCCCGCGGCGACGATGGACGCCATCTGGGACGGCGTGCTCGACCGGATGGGCTGGCTACAGACGCAGACCTCGCGCACATTCGGCCGGGGCCCGCGGCCGCTGCTGGTCAGCGTGCGCTCGGGAGCCACCCAGTCCATGCCGGGCATGATGGACACCATCTTGGACCTGGGCATCAACGACGACGTCGAGCAGGCGCTGGCGGCGGCCGGCAACCCGGCGTTCGCCCGCGACACCCGCCGCCGGTTCCGCGACATGTACCGGCGCATCGTGAGTAGCGGCGAACGAGAGGTGCCGTCGGACCCGCACGCGCAGTTGCGTGCCGGCATCGAGGCGGTGTTCGCGTCGTGGAATTCGCCGCGGGCGGTCGCCTACCGCAACCACTACGGTTTCGGCGATCAGCACGGCACGGCCGTGGTCGTGCAGGCCATGGTGTTCGGCAACCGCGGCCCCAATTCCGGTGCCGGGGCATTCATTTCACGCAACCCGATCACCGGCGACAACGAGCCGTTCGGCGAGTGGCTGCCCGGGGGCCAGGGCGACGACGTGGTATCGGGATCGGTTGACGTGGAACCGATCACCGCGCTGCGCGACGAGCAGCCGGCCGTCTACGACGAACTTCTCGCTGCGGCCGGCACCCTGGAGCGGCTGGATTCCGACGTTCAAGAAATCGAATTCACCGTCGAAAACGGCAAACTGTGGCTGCTGCAGACCCGGTCAGCGGAACGGTCGGCGCAGGCGGCGGTGCGCACGGCGCTACAGCTGCGGCACGAGGGACTCATCGACGACCTGGAAACACTGCGGCGCGTGACCCCCGCGCACGTGCAGACTCTGCTGCTTCCCGCACTTCAGCCCGAAATACGCTTGGCGGCACCGCTTTTGGCTAAGGGACTGCCGGCCTGTCCGGGCGTGGCTTCGGGCACGGCGTACACCGACGTCGACGAGGCGCTGCGCGCCGCCGACCGGGGCGAACGGGTGATCCTGGTGCGCGATCACACCCGGCCCGAAGACGTGTCGGGCATGCTGGCCGCGCAGGGCATCGTCACCGAGGTCGGCGGTGCCGCCAGCCATGCGGCGGTGGTCAGCCGCGAATTGGGCCGGGTGGCGGTGGTGGGCTGCGGCCAGGGCGTGGCGGCAGCGCTGGCCGGCAGGCAGATCACCGTCGATGGCGCCGAAGGCGAAGTGCGCGAGGGCCTTTTGCGCTTGTCCGCGTGGTCGGAAGACGATTCGCCGGAGCTGCGCGAGCTGGCCGACATCGCGCGACGGGTCAGCCCGCTGCGCGCCCACGTCACCGGCGACCATCCGCGGCTGGACGACAACGCCGAGGCCACGGTGCGCGTCGCCCTCGACAGCGGACACACCGACGTGGTCTCGGCGACCCCGTTGATCGTCATGCTGACCGCGGTGCGGCTGGCCGCCGGGGCGGCGTCATGACCGAACTGGATGTGCTGCAAGCGGTCCGGCTCAAGGGCCGGGTGAGCAGAACCGATCTGGCCGCGACAATGGGAGTGAATCCCGGCGACATCGGCCCCGTCGTCGAAAAGCTCGCCGCGGCGGGTCTGCTGGCCGAGGGCGCGAGCGTGCAGATCACCCGCAGCGGCAGCGAGAGGTTGGCGACGCTGCTGGCCGAGGAGCGCGAGGGCATCGATGCGGGCGCGATGGCCGCTGTGTACGGCGATTTTCGCGCCGTCAACGCCGACTTCAAACGCCTCGTGACGGATTGGCAACTCAGGGGCGGCCCGGGCGGCGTCCCCAACTCCCACGACGACGCCGAGTATGACGCCGCGGTGCTTTCCCGCCTCGACGACGTACACGCCCGCGCCGTGCCGATCGTCGAGGCCGCCGCGGCTCAACTGCCCCGGCTGCACGCCTACGCGACGAAACTGGCTGCGGCACTGGACAAGATCAAGATCGGGGAGACGGCCTGGCTGACCAGGCCGCTGATCGATTCCTACCACACGGTGTGGTTCGAGCTGCACGAAGAACTCATCGTCGCTGTCGGCCTGACCCGCGAGGAAGCGGCCAGATCCGGGGACGCCCACTAGTTAGAGGGCCGCGTCGAGCAGCGCCAGGTACGCGTCGATGTCGGCAACAGCCGAGGCCGCCGCGTGCACGCTGATCGCGATGGTGTCGCCGATGCCGTGCACGCCGTGCGTCAGACCCATCATCGGCGACAGCGCCGGATACCCGGCCGTCAGCGCCACCGGGGCGCCCCCGAAGCGCAGGTCGGCCGCCCCGCGGTACACGCTGGACACCACGGTATTGCCGGCCACTTGCATAGGACGCTGGTCGAGGTCGAATTGGTTGATGCCCCAACGCAACAGCGGTGCGGGCACCGCGGCGAAGGCCCGGTCGGCCGCGCGGGTGGCCGGATGCTCGAAGCGGCGCCGGCCGTTGGCCAGGTCGGCCGCGATCCGGTCCAGGCGCGCATCCAGATCGAGCTGGGGGTACAGCCCGACGACCACGTTCCCAAAATGGTTATTGGCATGGGACGCACCGGGTTTGGCCATCGGAACTTCCGCGCCCAGCGTCTCGGATCCGGGTCCGAGCAGACGAGACAGCGCGGTGGACACGGCGGCCAGCGCCCCGACGGTGACGGTGGGCCCACGCAGCCGCGCGCGGGGACGCACCAGCGTGCGCACCGAGCGCGCGCCCTCCGGGCGGGCATTCGTCGCCAGCACCGGCCGGGGCCCGGCCGCGGGTGTCAGCAGGCCCGCGCCGATATCGCGGACCTGGCGGCGGTGGGCGCGGGCCGCCCGCGCGGCCCGCCACGGCAGGAACCCCACCGATAGCCGTCGCACCTCGGGCACCGGGACGTCCCGGCCGAACAGCCAGGCCGCCATCGCCGCACCGCGACCCCCGTCGGCCAGCGCATGCGCGATCTGCACGACTGCGACGGCCCCCGGGCCGTCGACGCCCGGGATGCCGAGGACCGGCGTGAACACGTGCAGCCGCCAGGGCATGCGGCGGACGTCCAGCTGGCTGTCGGCGAGGGCGGCCACCGCTGCCAGGCAGCCCTCCCAGCTGTGCTCGGCGAGCTCGTGGCGCACGATCTGCTCCGGCACCACCCGCGCGGGAACCCACTGCGGATACCTCAGGACGGACCGGTCGTGGACCCGCACCGACAGGCCGGGGCATTTCTCGGCCCGGCCGCGGACCTGTTCGACGGCACGGCCGAGGTCGGCGGGCTCGCCGGCGAAGGCGTAGAGCAGGAACTCGTCGCTGGGGATCCGCGCCGACATCCAGTAGAACTGTGCATCGACGGCGGCCATTCGGCGCGCGCTCATGGCGTCAGCCGGGTGAGCCGACGAACGCAAGCACCCGCTCGGCGACCTTCTCTGGCTGTTCGAGCTGCAGGAAATGCCCGGCGTGGTCGATGATGGCCACGTCGCTGCCGGCGGGCAGAACCTTCTCCGTCCAGTGCGCGAACGCCGGGGTCATGCAGCCGTCGTCGCGGCCGTGCAGATACAGGCTCGGCAGGATCGGCGCCTCGGTCCAGCGCTCGTTCAACTCGGCGTACCGCTGCGGGGGCTTGGTGTTGCGCAGCGTGGCCCGGTAGGTGCCCAGCGCCGCGCGCCAACTTTCCGGTGTGCCGATCGCGGCGTCGACGTGCCGCAAATCCTCGTCGGCGCCGCGATAGCCCGGTGACCATCGCCGCCACAACAGCGGCAGGATCCAGCGCGCGGAACGCTCTGGCAGCAAAGGCAATTGGAAGTAGAACATGTACCAGCTGCGCAGCAGCTGGCGCGGCAACTGACGGGCCAACCGGCCCCGCTCGCTGACCTGGCCCCGGAATGCGGCCGAGACCGGCACCGACATGATCACGGCTTTGGTGAACGGGCTGTTGGGCATCGCCGCCAGGCCGGTGGCCGCCAGCGCACCCCAGTCATGACCGATCACCACGTCGCGGTCGGTTCCTCCCGCGGCCGCCCGCACCCGCAGGGCGTCGTCCATGATCGCCCCGACGTGATAGCTGCCGTCGTCGGGAATGGACGAGGGCGCGTATCCGCGCATGAACGGCGCGATGACCCGCCAACCCGCCGCCGCAAGGAGCGGGGCCATCTTGCGCCAGCCGTAGGCCGTGTCCGGAAAGCCGTGCAGGCAGATGGCGATCGGGCCGTCGGCGGGTCCCCACGTCAGCGCCTTGAGATCCCCGGGCGGGCCGGGCACGTCGATCCACCGCGGCTCAGTCATCTCGCGTTGTCCGCCATATCCACTCCTGTTCGGCGCGTCCGCACGGACAAACCTAACCCGTGGGACTTCCACGCGCACCGACCGGAGCGGGGAATCTCTCGAATGCCGCCCCCACCAAAGGTTTTCGGAGGCGGCACGAGCCGTCAGCGGACCGGATCGGCGGCCCGTTCCAGCTCGGCGATGACGATCTTGCGCATGCCATACATTGCCCGGGTGGCCGCCGCCGCCCGCGCGCGATCGGGATCGCTGATCAATTCGTAGAGCCGATCGGGGACGATTTGCCAGCTCAGGCCGAAGCGATCCTTGAGCCACCCGCACTGGGATTCCTCGCCGCCGTCGGTCAACCGGTCCCAGTAGTAGTCGACCTCGTCCTGGTCCTTGCAGTGGACCGTGAACGACACCGCCTCGCTGAACTGGAAGTGGGGTCCGCCGTTGATGCCGATGAACCGGGCGCCGTCGAGCACGAAGCTGCCCGACAGGACGGTGCCCGGCTCCCCCGGGCCCGCGTCGGTGGTCCGGTTGAAGCCCTCGATGTGGGAGTTCGGAAAGACCGAGGTGTAGAAGCCGGCGGCTTCCTCCAGGTTGTCGTCGAACCACAACGACGGGGTGATCGATGGCATGTGCGTGGCCTCCTGGGTCGCTCGTGCGGGTTTGTCAGACAGACCCCCACGAAGACGGAAAGTCATCGCGTCGTCGACCCGCGCAAGAGTGCTTATGCGACCTATGTAACGTCAGGACGCATGAGTACCGTCAGCAGCAGCCCCCGGACGGTTGAGTTTGCCGGCGCCAAGGGCATCACCCTGATCGCCGACGAATGGAATCGGGGCACCGACGGCGCCGGCCGGCCGAGCATCCTGATGCTGCACGGGGGCGGCCAAAACCGGTTTTCCTGGAAGAACACCGGCCAGACGCTGGCCGATGAGGGGCTGCACGTGGTGGCCCTGGACTCCCGCGGGCACGGTGACAGCGATCGCTCACCCAACGCCGACTACGAAATCGAGACGTTGACGACCGACGTCCTGAAGGTGCTGGACACGATCGGGCGGCCGGTGACGATCATCGGGGCGAGCATGGGCGGGCTGACCGGCATCCTCGCCGCGCACCGGGCGGGCCCGGCGAAGGTGACCCGCTTGGTCCTCGTCGACGTGGTGCCCCGCTTCGAGAAGGGCGGCAGCGCCCGCATCCGCGATTTCATGTTCAGCGGCCTCGAGGGCTTCGAGTCGCTGGAGGAAGCGGCCGACGCCGTCGCCGCCTACCTGCCCTACCGCAGCAAGCCCCGCAGCCCCGAGGGGCTGAAGAAGAACCTGCGCCTGCGCGACGGCCGCTGGTACTGGCACTGGGACCCGGCGTTCATGACCAAGCCCGGTGACGATCCCGAACTGCGCACCGAGAGCTTCGAGCAGGCCGCCAAGAACCTGAGGATTCCCGTCCTGCTGATCCGCGGCAAGCTGTCCGACGTGGTGAGCCCCGAGGGCGTGCGGCACTTCCTGGCCACCGTGCCGCGCGCGGAGTTCGTCGAGCTGTCCAACGCCGGGCACACCGCGGCCGGCGACGACAACGACGCGTTCAGCGACGCTGTGGTGAAATTCGTCAAACGCCACTGACCGGTCGGTCAAGCCGGCCGGGCTAGTTCGCGGGCTTCTCCGCGTGCCCGCCGAATTGCTTACGCATCGCCGAGAGCGCCTTGTTGGCGAAGTCGTCGAGCGAACGCGAGGCGAATCGCGACTGCAACGCGGTGGTCAGCACCGGGGACGGGACTCCCTCGTCGATCGCGGCGATGGAGGTCCAGCGGCCCTCGCCGGAGTCCGAGACGCGCCCGGAGAATTCCTTCAGCTCCGGCGATTCGTGCAGCGCGATCGCGGTCAGGTCCAGGAGCCAGGAGCCGATGACGCTGCCGCGCCGCCACACCTCGGCGACCTCGGGGATGTCGAAGTCGTACTGGTAGAACTCCGGGTTCGACAGCGGCGCGGTTTCCGCGTCACCCTCCTGGACGTGCTTGCCGATGTCGGCGTTGCGCAAGATGTTCAGCCCCTCGGCGAGCGAGGCCATCATGCCGTACTCGATGCCGTTGTGGACCATCTTCACGAAGTGTCCGGCGCCGGCCGGCCCACAATGCAGGTACCCCTGCTCCGACGTCGCGACCTCACCCTCACGGCCCGGTGTGCGGGCGGCCGCGTCGACGCCCGGGGCGACGGTGGCGAAGATCGGCTCGGCCTGCGCGAATGCCTCGTCGTCGCCGCCGATCATGAGGCAGTACCCACGCTCGCGGCCCCACACCCCGCCACTGGTGCCGCAATCCAGGAAGTGGATTCCCTTCTCCGACAGCGTCTTTGCGTGGGTGATGTCGTCGCGGTAGTAGGAGTTGCCGCCGTCGATGACGATGTCGCCGGGCTCGAGCGTTTTGGCCAGCTCGTCGATCACTCCGGTGGTGATCGTTCCGGCCGGCACCATCACCCACACGACGCGGGGCGCCGTCATCTTCTCGGCGAGCTCTTGCAGCGAGGACACCCCGGTGGTGTTGTCCTCCCCCGCCATCGACTCCACGGCGTCGGGGTTGTGGTCGTAGACCACGCAGTCATGTCCGCCGGTGACCACGCGCCGGACGATGTTGGCGCCCATCCGGCCGAGGCCGATCATCCCAAGCTGCATCGTGTCTCATGTCTCCTTTACTGTTTCGTGGCCGCGCTGTGCGGCAGCCACGGCTCCTGCCAGTTGTGGTGGCCGCGCACCAGTGCTTCGGCCGCCTCCGGCCCCCAGGAGCCTTGGTCGTAGGGGTGGATTCGCCGCGGCTTGTCCAGCACCGGCTGCACGATTCGCCACGTCTCTTCGATGGCGTCCTCGCGGGCGAACAGCTGGCGATCCCCGTTGAACGCGGCGTAAAGCAGTCGTTCGTAGGGGCGCACCGGTTCGCCGAGATCTTCGGCGAACGACGAGTCCAGGTGAACGTCGTGCCACGAATCGCCGACTTGCGCGGACAGCTGCAACCGCATCCCGGGGTCGGGGTCGATGCGCAACACGATCTGGTTGGGATCGGGCGGCCGGCGGTTGGGCAGGAACGAAAACCCGGGAACGTGATGCAGGAACATCCGGACCTCGGTGACCTTTTCGGGCAGCGCCTTGCCGGCGCGCAGGAAGATCGGCACTCCGGCCCAGCGCCAGTTGTCGATCTCGGTGCGCAGCGCGATGTAGGTCTCGGTGGTGGAATCCTTTGCCACTCCGGCAACTTCGGTGTAACCGCGGTACTGGCCGCGGACGCAGCGCTCCGGGTCCAACGCGGGCATGGCCCGGAAAACCTCGGCCTTCTTGTCGTTGAGATCATCGTCGCCGGCGCCGACCGGGGGCTCCATGGCGACCAGCGCTAGCACCTGGAGCAGATGGTTTTGCACGACGTCGCGAAGCGCTCCCACCGCGTCGTAGAACTTGCCGCGGTCCTCGATCCCGAAGTCCTCGGCCATGGTGATGTGGATCTCGGAGATGCTCTCACGGTCCCACAGCTTCGCCAGGCCGTTGTTGGCGAAGCGCAGGTACTGCAGTTCCTCGACGGGTTGTTTGCCCAAAAAGTGGTCCACGCGCAGGATTTGGTCTTCGTCGAGCACCGCGCGCAGCCGGGCATTGAGGTCGCGCGCCGACTCCAGGTCGTGGCCGAACGGCTTTTCGATCGCCACCCGCGCCCGCTCCAGCAGGTCGGCCTTCGCCAGGTTCTCGACGATGGGCGCGAACAACGCCGGCGGCATCTCGAGGTAATAGAGCGGATGAGCGTCCGAATCGATCTTCTTGGCGAGCTGCTTGTAGAGATCGGCATCGGTGACGTCGCCGTGCAAATAGGACAGCCGGCCGGCCAGCCGGTCGAACACCGCGTCGTCGAACTTCTCGCCCGATTTCTTGACGGCGTCGCGCGCCCGGTCCAGCAATTCCTCGGTGGTGATGTCATCGCTGGCCACACCGATGATCGGGTGATGCAGCTCGTCGCGGCGCTCGAGGCGGTACAGGGCTCGAAACGTCATCTTGCGTGCCAAGTCACCGGTGATCCCGAAGATCACCAACAGGTCAGATGGATTACCGTCGCCGTCGGCCAAAACCGCTCCTCCCGAAAGTCACCTGAGGGGACGCCCCTGAGATCTCTACCCGCGGCCGGCGGACTCAACCCTAGACACTGCGCACAGGGCCGACAACCTCGGCGAACCGCAGCCTTGCAAGGATGACCGGCATGGGTGACGCGCTACATGTCTCGGTCTACATTCTGGCCGGGTTTGCTGCCCTCGAGGCGATCGGGTTGGTAGTCCTGTGGCAGCTGCTGGCGCGCAGTCAGCGCGAGCTCGACGATCTGCGCCAGCGAAACGACGCCCGCAGTTGGTTGCTGTCGGGCGGCCGCGAGGCCGTGAAGACGGTGTGGAACACCGCCAACCTGGTGCGCAAGGAGGGCTTCGGTGCGGCGGTGCGCAGCTCGATCGAGGACCTCGCGGATTGGGCCGAAGTCGAACGGCCCGACCTTGCGCGGGTCACGCCGGACGGCCGAGTGGTGATCCTGTTCTCCGACATCGAGGAATCCACCGCGCTGAACGAGCGGATCGGTGACCGAGCCTGGGTCAAACTGATCAGTTCGCACGACAAGCTGGTCTCGGATCTCGTGCAGCGGCGGTCCGGGCATGTGGTGAAGAGTCAGGGCGACGGATTCATGATCGCCTTCGCGCGAGCCGAACAGGCGGTGCGATGCGGCATCGACCTGCAGAGTGCGTTGCGCAGAGACGCAAACCGCAAGCGGCACGAGGAGATTCGCGTGCGAATCGGTATCCATATGGGCCGGTCGGTGCGCCGCGGGGATGATTTGTTCGGTCGCAACGTCGCTATGGCGGCGCGGGTCGCGGCCCAAGCCGCCGGTGGTGAGATTCTGGTGAGTCAGCCGGTGCGGGACGCGCTTTCGGACTCCGACGGCATCCGGTTCGACGGCGGCCGCGACGTGGAGCTGAAGGGCTTTTCGGGCAGTTATCGGTTGTTCGCCGCTGCGCCTTCGGCCGATCCCGGACCGGACTGACGGCCTCCCCTTTCGTATTCGGCCAACCGCTGATGGAGCCGATCCCGGACCTCGTCGGCGGTGTAGGCCCGCCGCTTGCGCTGATCGCGAGCCACCAGCACGCCCCCGGCGACCACACCGGCGGCACCGGCCAGTCCCAGCCACTTCCACACATTGCGCATGACACCAGGCTATGCGTAGTCCCCGTCGTCGCGCGCTGGTTGTGATTGACTGGTGTGCCCGCGACGCACGGCACCGCGACGCGCAGGCGGGAACAAGATGACGACGAGATCGGCGAAAGCCGCAGCGGCGAACGGGCTTACACGGACATGCTCACCTTGAACCAAGCGCTCGAGGAAACCCGCACGGGCGATCTTTGGCTGTTTCGCGGCGGCTCGGGACCCGACCGTGCCATCCAGACTCTGACGAACGCGCCGGTGAACCACGTCGGCATGACGGTGGCCATCGACGATTTGCCGCCGCTGATCTGGCACGCCGAACTGGGTGACAAGCTCGTCGATCTGTGGACGGGGACGAACCACCGTGGAGTGCAGCTCAACGATCTGCAGCAGTCCGTCTTGCAGTGGACTCAGCGCTACCACCAGCGGTGCTGGCTGCGCCAGCTGACTCCGCCGGCCAACCGCGAGCAGGAGAGCAAGCTGCTGCGCGTCATCGCCCGCATGGACGGCACCGCGTTTCCGACCACCATGCGCCTGACCGGCCGGTGGCTGCGCGGTCGCCTGCCAAACCGCTACGACTGGGCACGCGGAATCCCGTTCGTGGACAAGAAGGTTCGCGAGTCGGCACAGCGACGCAAGGAGCGCCAGCGCCTCGGTCTGGAGGCGGCCTACTGCGCAGAAACGGTGGCCATCACCTACGAAGAAATGGGCTTGATGGCCACGGACAAGTACTCGAATTGGTTCGACCCCGGTTCGTTCTGGAGCGGTGACAGCCTGCCGCTCACACCGGGATACGCGCTGGGCGACGAGATCGAGATCGCGGTGGCCGGCGGTTAGCCGATCGCCATCTCGCCCATCTCGGACCAGCCGGTGGCCGCGAGAGTCTGGTTGATGATCTTGGGCGTGGATTTCAGCGCCTGCGGAAGTTCTTGCATGGCACGCTTGAAGTGATCGCTGTTGACGTGGGCGCCGCCCGCCTCATCGTCCCGGAACGCCTCCACCAGGACGTACTCGGCCGGGTTGTCCAGACTGCGCGACCACTCGAACCACAGGTTGCCTTCCTCGGCACGCGTCGCTGCCGTGAACGCAGCGACGAGTTCGGGCCACCGGTCGGTCCACTCGGGCTTGGTTTCGAACTTGACGACGATGAAGATCATTGCGGCCCCACCTCGGTTCGCCGATTGCCATGTGCCCGCACCGCGGGCAGCGCCAGCTTATCCGGCGGCGGGCAAGGCCGCGGCGGGACGCCGGGCGCGATTTCCGGTCAGCGAGAGCCCCAGCAAAGTGCCCTCACGAGTCACAAACAAACCATTAGTGAACTTTCGTCGCGGCACGCACATCCGCCACTCCCGCGAAAAGTGTCGCAGCTCACAAACGGCCTGACGCCGGTGTCATTTCACTCTTCCGCGGCCCAGCGGGATGGGTGTCGCAAATCGGTCCGAATGAACCGACAGAATGGTTAGCGGCGCCCATCCCATTTGTTATTAATCCGCAATTATCGCGTCGCCGGATAAAAACAATCAGAGTTCCGGTGGTGCATCCATCGCCGGCGCCGGCGCATCGATTAAAACGGCGGGCTCTTCCGGCGGCGGGGGTGGCGCGTCCGGCGCAGGCGGAGGTGCGTCCGGCGCAGGCGGCAAATCCTCCGGCGCGGGCGGCAGATCCTCCGGCGGAGGCGGCAAAGCGTCGGGCGGCGGCGCACCACCGTCCTCCAGTTCCATCGGGAGAAACATGTGATGGGTGAATCCCGCCTGGTAGGCGCCTGGCCCGCCGAGGTGCACACCGCCACGCTCACCGCTGGCCACCGACGTTCCGTCGGGCAGCGTCACCGCGGTGTGGCCACCGTTCCAGCCGATGACCAAGGCGTTGGGCGCCGTCCCGTATTGGAACCCACGCGCCAACAGCGCGGCTTCTTCGTTTCCGGTATTAAATCGATCTCCAAAAACTGGCCTATCGGTTGCGGCATTCGCAATCCACGAAGCGAGTCCCGAACAATCAGTCCCGGCGGGAGAATCTCCGCCCGAAATATACGGGGTGCCGGAGACCTGATTGATCAACGACATCAATGTTGCAATAACGACCATGGGCAGCGAGGCTAGCAATAACATTTATCGCAAACCAAAATTTGTGGCGCACGTCATTCGGTAAACCCACAATGACCTGTGCCGCAGCTAGAGGAAACTTATTACACACGGGTATATTTTTGGCGGCAAATTGCTCGCATTTAAGCGATCCCGTTTCGCGGGAGTACCCACTGGCTCGTCGCCTCACCCATCAGGCCGGCTCGCGGCCCCATTCGCTTTGGGCGCTCTCACGGTCCACGTCGGCCTGCTCCCGCTTCGCGCGCGCCTCTACGCGTTGCGCTCCTTCATGGGCGCGCTGCAATCGCGTGCGTTCGCGCTCTGCGCTCGTTCCCTCGCGTTCGTCCGCGCGATGCTCTCGTTCGTCCGCCGCCCGCTCGCGTTCGTCGGCAATCTGGTCGCGCTGATCGGCGACCCGGTCCCGTCTGCCGGCCAGAAATTCGCGCTTTAGAGCTCAGACTCCCGCTGGGCCAGGGTTCTTTCGCGCTCCTCGAGCGCGTCGACCCGGTGTTCCAGCTCCTCGGACGGGCTCGGCGCGGTGCCCGCTCAGATGGGCGTCCATATTCCGTTGTTCCATAGGCCCCAATCCGCGTCGGTCGGGTTCCACATCAGTTGGGCCCCGGGCGCCCACGCCGGTTGAGGCGGCTGCGGCGGTGCCCACGCCGGCGGGGGTCCCCAGGGTCCCCAGCCCGAGGGGGCGGTCGGGCCGCCCGGGTGTTGCCAGTCGTGGCAGCGATGCCAGTCCCAGTCCAAGACGTTGCCCCAGGCCGGATTCCATGGATCGCCCGGGCACCAGTGATCGGTGGGTGCCGGCGCCGCCTGCGCGCCCGGGCCGCCGGACAGGCCCAGCACCGACAGCGCCCACGCGCTGCCCACCAGCGCGCTCGTTGCCCGCCGCAGCCGCGTTCCCGTTCGCTTGACAGTCGTCATCTCCCAAGGATTTCCCTGGACCGGACTCCGGGCAAGTAGTTGTTCGGATTTGTGGACTGCGATCAGAGCCCGAACTTGGCGCACGCCTCATCGGTGACCGGAGTGAAGAGGTTGACGAGGTTTCCGTCCGGATCCCGGAACAGCAGCGCGCGGTTGCCCCACGGCATGGTCGTCGGCGTCGTCACGACCTCGGTGACATGCTGGCGGAGCCGCTCGTATTCGGCGTCCACGTCCTCGACGAGGAATTCCACAATGGCGCTCCGGTTCGCTGCCGGCTCGGCGGATCCGGCCCCGAACAGCGGCACCGTCTTGTCGCTACCGATGGCCAACGTGCCGGCCGGGGTCGGAATCTCCGCGAACAACTCGTTGCCCCACACGGCCGCAATCTGGGTGACCGTCTCGTAGAAACCCACCAGCCGCTTCACGTCGGCGGTGATGATGCGGGTCGATACGAACTTCATACGATCCTCCTGCAGGCCATGGTGGGTGTGGGTGTCGTGCGCGAAGGATGCTAACCGCCGCCTCCGACAACGACCGCGGAACTCGACGCCGCCGCCCGGTCATCGGGCCGGCAGGATTCTCCTGGCCTGCAACGTGACGCCCGGAACCGTGTTCGCCAGGTCCGGCCGGCTCTTCGCGAAGGAACGAATCGCGCGATAGAACGCCCAAAGCTGGCGAGGCGTGGGAACTTTCGGCAGCCAGGCCAATTCCCAGTGAATCCCATTGATCGGGTCGTCGAAGAACACCGCGTAGTAGCCGGGCCAGTACTGCGGGTAGTCCTTCGGCTCGTCGGTGACGGGGATCGCGCGTTCGACCAAGAATTCACGATGGAAGCGGTCGACCTCTGCCCTGCTGCGCGCCCACAACGCGATGTGGTTGATGCCGACCGCCTGGTCGGAATGCGTCAACTTTTCGCCGGTGCGGGCGGGCTGGATGCCGATGTAGCTGTGCGGGTTGACATTACGCGTCATGTAATACGTCGACTGGTATTCCATGTTGAGCGACGAGAAACTGCTGTAGCCGAGCCAGCCGAACAGCGCGTCGTAGAACGCGATCGAGTCGTCGTAGTCCAACACCGCGAACTCGACGTGACACACACCCCGCCAGCGCATCGTGCCTCCTCCTTGTTGGCATTGCAGCGAACTCGGGAGTCGCCACGTCAGCCCGGCAACTCGCACACCAGAAGATGGGAGGCGCGTTGGCCCCGACCGACGCGCCTGTCCTCAATCTGACCGAAACCCGCCTCGCGGATAAGCGGCACAAGTTCGTCGATGGGGCGCAGCCGGAATCCATGGCGGGTGAAGGGCATCTTGGACATCTGATCCGGATCACCAACCCCGAGTACCAGTCGCCCGCCCGGTCGCAGCACTCGAACTAGCTCGCTCAGTGCTGCGGCCAGGTCCGGCACGAAATAGATCGTGTTCGTCGAGATGATCGCGTCCAGTGCGGAATCGTCAAGAGGCAGGCTCTCCATCCGACCGGAATACAGACGTAACCGCCCACGAGCAATGTGGTCAGAGAACCGGCGCTTTGCCTCAGTGAGCATCGTCTCCGACATCTCGATGCCGTGCACAACCGTGCCGTCGCAATCGAGCAAGATGTCGAGTCCGACGCCTCCTCCAAATCCGATGTCGGCGACTTCGGTCGCTGGTCCGCAACCCGTGGCGGCGACCGCAGCGACGACAATTGACCGATTGCCACGGTTGAGTAGCCGTCCGACAACCCGGCCTGCGAACCCGGTTGGTTCACCGAGCTGGCGAGCCAGCGCGGTAAGCGCACGTTCAACCAGCGGCATGGCGATCATTAGACCAGCTGCTGAAAACCCGTGTCGCCGAATCTCGATTCTGCGCGATGCTTGTTCGCGTTGAACTGGAACTCGCCTACACGTTGAACCGGAACTCCACCACATCACCGTCGGCCATGACGTAGTCCTTGCCCTCCATGCGGACCTTGCCGGCGGCCTTGGCCGCCGCCATCGAACCCGCGGCGATCAGGTCGTCGTAGGAGACGATCTCGGCCTTGATGAAGCCCTTTTCGAAGTCGGTGTGGATCACCCCGGCGGCCTTGGGCGCGGTATCCCCCTGGTGAATCACCCACGCGCGCGCCTCTTTTGGCCCCGCTGTGAGATAGGTCTGCAGTTTGAGGGTGTGAAACCCGGCCCGCGCCAACGCATCCAGCCCACGCTCGGTTTGGCCGATGGACTCCAGCAGTTCGGCGGCCGACTCGTCGTCCAACTCCTGCAGCTCGGCCTCGATCTTCGCGTCCAGGAATACCGCGTCGGCGGGGGCGACCATCGCGGACAGCTCGGCCTTGCGCGCGTCGTCGGTCAGCACGGACTCGTCGGCGTTGAACACGTACAGGAACGGCTTGGTGGTCATCAGGTTCAGCTCGCGCAGCAGGGACGTGTCGACACCCGCCGCGAAGAGCGTCTTGCCCGAGTTCAGCACCGCCTCCGCGGCGACGGCCGCCTCGTGCACGGGCTTACGCTCCTTGTTGTTGCGGGCCTCTTTCTCCAGCCGCGGGACGGCCTTCTCCAGCGTCTGCATGTCGGCGAGGATCAACTCGGTCTCGATCACCTCGATGTCGGAGGCCGGATCGACCTTGCCGTCGACGTGCACCACGTCGTTGTCGGCGAACACCCGCACGACCTGGCAGATCGCGTCACACTCGCGGATGTTGGCCAGGAACTTGTTGCCCAGCCCCGCACCCTCGGAGGCGCCCTTCACGATTCCGGCGATGTCGACGAACGTCACCGGCGCCGGCACGATCTTCTCGGAGTCGAACAGCTCCGCCAGTTTGTCCAGCCGCGGATCGGGCAGCGGAACGACGCCCTCGTTGGGTTCGATCGTCGCGAACGGATAGTTGGCCGCCACTACGTTGTTCCGGGTCAGCGCGTTGAACAACGTCGACTTGCCGACATTGGGCAGGCCGACTATTCCCAGGCTCAGGCTCACAGGGAGCCAAGTCTAGGGGTCATCGCGGCGTCGGACGATCGGGACCGGCACGCGGCCGATCGTGCGCGAGAGCGGGGCACGCCACAGGATCGCTACGAGGTATTTACGGGCCTTTCGGTCCATTCCCGGTACGGTCTACATGTGTCAGCACAGCGGGCTAGTGCGACGGTGGACAGTGCCCACCGTTCGGTCCACCCCAACATCCCAGGCGCCCCCTGGTACGCAGCCCTGCTCATCGCCGTCACGGCGACCGCTATCGGGTACGGAATCGACGCTGGTCACAAGGAACTGACCCATGTTTTCGCGGGCTTCTATATAGCGGGTTGTGTGGCGGCGGTGCTCGCGGTGCGCCAGGACGGCATCTTCACCACGATCATCCAGCCGCCACTGATCCTGTTCTGCGCGGTGCCCGGCGCCTACTGGCTGTTCCACGACGCCAAAATCGGCCGCCTCAAAGACCTGCTGATCAACTGCGGCTATCCGCTGATCGAGCGCTTCCCCCTCATGCTGGGCACCGCCGGCGCCGTGCTGGCGATCGGACTGGCCCGCTGGTATTTCGGAAACGCCCAGGGCGCAACCACGGCGAGCACGTCCTCCGGCGCCACCAGCGTCGACGTCAAGTCCTTCTTCAACACCATCGGCGCCAAACTGCAGTCGGTGCTACAGCCCGATGCCGACGACACCGACGAGGCCTCCGAGCCGCGCCGCGGTCGCACGTCGGGCTCGTCGGACCGGACCCGCCGGACGGCCCGAGACGGTCGCTCCTCGACGCGTTCAGCGCGGGCCCGCTCCCGGCACGCGCGGCCACCCCTCGACGACGAGTCGGTCGAGCGGCCCGAGCGGCCACGGCGCAGCGCCCGTCGAAGCCCGGCGGCCGCCCGCGATTACGACGCCGCCGAACCGCCGCGTCGGTCACGCCGACGCCCCCGCCCCGAGGGCGACCCGGAGCCGCGACGCGAGCCGCGCACCCGCCGCAATCCCTACGAGCGTCCCTACGACCGCCCCGCGCCACGCAGTAGCCGTTTCGATGGCTTTGAGTCCTACGGCGACAGGTACGACGACAGCCGCGAGCCCTACGAGCCGCGGCGACGGCGCCCCCCGTCGACCGGGAGCGGCGGGACGCATCACCCCATCTCGCAGGTCCGCTACCGCGGCGGCACCCAGGACCAGCCGCGGGAGCCGCACACCGAGCGGCGGGGTCGCTCACGGACGCCGGGCCGCGCACACGGACGATCCCCGGCGGAATCCTGGGAATACGACGGCTGAGGCCCTCAGCGGGCTGAGCGGATCTCGCGCGGCAGGGCGAACACGAGGGTTTCCTGCGCGGTGGTGACCGGTTGCACCAGGTCGAAGCCGCACTCGGCGAGCCGCTCGAGCACGCCTTGCACCAAGACCTCGGGGACAGACGCCCCGGACGTGACGCCGACCGTGGTGACGCCCTCGAGCCATGCCGGGTCGATGTCGTCGGCCCAGTCGACCAGGTGTGCGGCGGCGGCCCCGCCGCCCAGCGCCACTTCCACCAGCCGCACCGAGTTCGACGAATTGCGCGACCCGACGACGATCACCAGCTCGCATTCCGGCGCCATCGCCTTGACCGCGACCTGCCGGTTTTGCGTCGCATAGCAGATGTCGTCGCTGGGCGGGTCCTGCAGCTTCGGGAATCGTTGCCGCAGCCGCTCGACGATTTCCATGGTCTCGTCGACCGACAGCGTGGTCTGCGAGAGCCAAACCACCTTGTCCTCGTCGCGGACCGTCACGTTGTCGACGGCGGCCACCCCGTCGACCAGCTGCACATGGTCGGGCGCCTCCCCGGCGGTGCCGACCACCTCCTCGTGGCCCTCGTGGCCGATGAGCAGGATGTCGTAGTCGTTGCGGGCGAAGCGCCGGGCCTCGTTGTGCACCTTGGTGACCAGAGGGCAGGTGGCGTCGATGGTGTGTAGGTTGCGCTCGGCGGCCGCCGAGTGCACCGAGGGCGCGACGCCGTGCGCGGAGAACACCACGATGGCGCCTTCGGGCACCTCGTCGGTCTCCTCGACGAACACCGCACCGGCCTTCTCCAGCGTGCTGACCACGTGCCGGTTGTGCACGATCTCGTGACGCACATAGACCGGCGGGCCGTGCTTCTCCAGCGCGCGCTCGACGGTCTCGACGGCCCTGTCCACGCCCGCGCAGTAACCGCGCGGCTCGGCCAGGAGCACGCGCTTGCGGGTCGGGGTGACGGCTACCGAGCTGGCTGCGCCGGGAATCCCCATGTCGACGGTCGAGGGCATGTCCCCCAGGGTACGTTCTGCCGACACGGGGTTGCCAGCTCGCGGCAGCGGGCTTGGAGTTAGCCGCCGCTTAAGGCAATCTTGGACCCATGGCTACTGCACCGTATGGGGTTCGGCTGCTGGTCGGCGCGGCGACGGTCGCCGTTGAGGAGACCATCAGGCTGCCGAAAACCATCCTGATGTACCCCATGACACTGGCCAGTCAGGCGGCACACATCGTGATGCGTTTCCAACAGAACCTCGCCGAGCTGGTGATCAAGGGGGACAGCACCCTCGAGTCGATTTTCCCGCCCAAGGACGAGAAGCCGGAATGGGCGACGTTCGACGAAGACGTGGACGACGCGATCGACGGGGCATTTGCCGCGGTGACCGACGGCAGCGAGGGCGAGCGCAGGGCCGAGGGACGGTTCGCGCTGTACTCGGTGGCCGACGCGCACGAAGACGCCAGCGCCCTGACCAAACCCGCCCGCCCCGCGAAGAAGCCGCCCGCGAGCTCGGCGGTGTCGCAACCCGCGGTGGCCACCGAACTGGACTACGCGGCCCTGACGCTGGCCCAGCTGCGGGCCCGTCTGCAATCGCTGAGCGTGGATGAACTCGAAGCCCTGCTGGCCTACGAGCAGGCGACCAAGGGCCGCGCGCCGTTCCAGACGCTGCTCGCCAACAGGATCACCCGCGCGAACGCGAAGTGACCCCGGCCGCGACGTCCGAACCGAATTCCGCCGAGAACCCTTTTCCGGTGCGCGCGGTGGCGATCCGGGTGGCCGGCTGGATCGACAAGCTGGGCACCGTCTGGGTGGAGGGCCAGCTCGCCCAGGTCTCGATGCGCCCCGATTCCAAGACCGTGTTCATGGTGCTGCGTGACCCCGCCGCCGACATGTCACTGACCGTGACGTGCCCGCGCGACCTGGTGCTCAACGCGCCGGTGAAGCTGGCTGAGGGCACCCAGGTGGTGGTGCGTGGAAAGCCGTCGTTTTACACCGGCCGTGGCACATTTTCATTGCGGCTCAGCGAGATTCGCGCGGTGGGAGTGGGCGAGCTGCTGGCACGCATCGATCGGCTGCGCAGGCTGTTGGACGCCGAAGGGCTCTTCGATCCCCGGCTCAAGCGGCCAATCCCGTTCCTGCCCAACCTGATCGGCCTGATCACCGGCCGCGCCAGCGCAGCCGAGCGCGACGTGAAAACGGTGGCGGCGGGGCGCTGGCCGGCGGTGCGTTTCGCCGTCCGCAACACCGCGGTCCAGGGGCCCAACGCGGTCGCGCAGATCGTCGACGCCCTGCGCGAGCTCGACGGCGACGCCGACGTCGACGTCATCGTGCTCGCCCGCGGCGGCGGCAGCGTCGAGGACCTGTTGCCGTTCTCCGACGAGACGCTGTGCCGCACGATCGCCGCGTGCCGCACCCCGGTGATCAGCGCGGTCGGTCACGAACCCGACAATCCGCTGTGCGATCTGGTCGCCGATCTGCGTGCGGCCACCCCAACCGACGCGGCCAAGAAGGTGGTTCCCGACACCGCGGCCGAACAGCGGCTGATCGACGACCTGCGCCGGCGCAGCGCACAGGCGCTGCGCAACTGGGTATCTCGCGAACAACGGGCCCTGGCCCAGATCCGCAGCCGGCCGGTGCTGGCCGAACCGCTGGCGGCGCTGACGGCGCGCGGGGAGGAGATTCACCGCGCGCGGTCGGCGATTCGCCGCGACATCACCCGGCTGGCCGCCACCGAAACCGAACGGATCGGCCATCTCGGCGCGCGGTTGGCGACGTTGGGGCCAGCGGCCACCCTGGCGCGCGGCTATGCGGTCGTGCAGACGGTCGGTCCCACCGAGAGCCAGGTGTTGCGGTCGGTCGACGACGCGCCGGCGGGTGCCCGGCTGCGGGTGCGGGTGGCCGACGGCGCCGTGGCCGCGGTCAGCGAAGGACCGGCCGATGGCGCGTAAGAACGACGGCGGGGACGGCCCCGCCGGCCCGGAGGAGACCGAATCCATTACACCTATTAGTAACCTCGGCTATGAAGCGTGCCGGGACGAACTGATCGAGGTCGTGCGCCAACTAGAGCAGGGTGGCCTGGACCTAGACGCGTCGCTGCAGCTATGGGAAAGGGGCGAGCAGCTGGCCAAACGCTGTGAAGAGCATTTAGCTGGAGCCCGCAAGCGAATTGAGGACGCACTCGCGTCCGGCGATGGCGACGGCGCCTGAATCGCGCGACATCGGAGGGCTGCGTTGAAAGTTTTTTTCCGAACTGGAACACGTTTCAGTTATGATTTGCCCCATGGGTGATGCATCGCTGACGGCCGAACTCGGCCGCGTCCTGGTCACCGGGGGGTCCGGATTCGTCGGCGCCAACCTGGTGACCACCTTGCTCGACCGCGGGCATCAGGTCCGCTCGTTTGACCGCGCCCCCTCGCCGCTGCCGGAGCATCCTGCGCTCGAGGTGCTGCAAGGAGACATCACCGACACGGCCGTGTGCGCCGAAGCGGTCGATGGCATCGACACGGTGTTTCACACCGCGGCGATCATCGACCTGATGGGTGGCGCGTCGGTGACCGAGGAGTACCGGCAGCGCAGCTTCGGGGTCAACGTCGGGGGTACCGAGAACCTGATCCGCGCCGGGCAGGCGGCCGGGGTGCAGCGCTTCGTCTACACCTCGTCGAACAGCGTCGTGATGGGCGGACAGAACATCGCCAGCGGCGACGAGACCTTGCCCTACACCGGCCGGTTCAACGATCTTTACACCGAGACCAAAGTGATCGCCGAGCGATTTGTATTGGGCCAGAACGGCTCCCCGAATGGTGGGGCCGGCCTGCTCACATGTGCGATTCGGCCCAGCGGCATCTGGGGCCGCGGTGACCAGACGATGTTCCGCAAGCTGTTCGAAAGCGTGATCGCCGGTCACGTCAAGGTGCTGATCGGTCGCAAGTCGGCGCGGTTGGACAACTCCTACGTGCACAACCTGATTCACGGTTTCATCCTGGCGGCCCAGCATCTGGTTCCCGGCGGCACCGCGCCCGGCCAGGCGTACTTCATCAACGACGCCGAGCCGATCAACATGTTCGAGTTCGCCCGGCCGGTGATCGAGGCCTGCGGCGAGAATTGGCCCCGGGTCCGGGTGAACGGTCCCGTCGTGCGCGCGGCGATGACGGGTTGGCAGCGGCTGCATTTCCGGTTTGGGATACCCGCGCCGCTGCTCGAGCCGCTGGCCGTCGAGCGGTTGTATCTGGACAACTTCTTCTCGATCGCCAAGGCGTCTCGCGACCTCGGCTATCAGCCCCTGTTCACCACGGAGCAGGCGCTGTCGGAATGTCTGCCCTACTACGTGGGGATGTTCGACCAGATGAAGCGAGAAGCGTTGGCGGGCAAGGCGTCCGTCTAGCGAAAGCTCACCATCTCGCTGCCCCACGCGGCGCGGATGTTCGCGTCGACGTCATGCGCGAGGGCGTCCTTCTTGCCGATGAGCAGGCAGGCACGATCGCTCGTCCGGTACGGCGGCCATTCCGGCTCGCCCGCGGGGCCCGCGGGGTTGGCGTGCGCGGCGAAGTTGATCCATCGGGCACGCACCCGTTTGGAGACCGCCTTGGCGGTTCTGGTGCCACCGAGTTTCAGCGTGGGATCCTTGGGCGCACCGAGAGTTCCCCAGACGTAAGGCAATTCGGTGGCGTGCGCGGCCCCGACCGTCAGCAGCTTCAACAACGGGCTGGCGTAATCGAACCGGTACAGATACACCTTCGCCACCCGGGCGTGCCCCTCGGCCAGCCACACCGAGGGCATCCGGAAGCCGACGTCGGTCGCGATGCGCAGACTCCGTGCCTTGCGCCGCAATCGCGAATACGCCGAGCCGATCACTTCCTCGGTGGGCAACTGCAAATCGGGTTGTTCCGCCGCGATCTGGTTGAACATCGAGGTGATCGCGCTCGGGGTGATCGGCATCAATGGCGAGCGCATCAGCCGGAAGAGGGCCGCCTCGTGTTTGTTGGTGCCGATGATCAACGGCACCGGATGGGTGCGGCCCTCTTGCGCAAGCTTGACCGGGTAGTCGCCCAGCAGGTCACCGTCGACGATCGGCACGAACGCCAGAGTTCCCGGGTTGCGCGCCGGCACTTCGTCGAAGACCTGTTGCGACGCGGCCAGGATCGCCGCCATCGGCATGTCGACCAGCCGCTGCGACTCCGACGGCGCGATTCCCAGTTTGTCGAGGAACGCTTGGGTGACCCGATGCGCACGGTCGCGGTCATACACCGAGGTGGCCGGCGAACTCTGCGCGATCGCGCCGGCGAACAGGCCCTCGGCCGCCGGGCTGGCCAACAGCGTCGTGACGATGCCCGCCCCGGCGGACTCACCGAACAGGGTGACCCGTCGCGGGTCGCCGCCGAAGGCGGCGATGTTGTCGCGCACCCACTCCAACGCCGCGATCGCGTCGCGCAGCCCCACGTTCGAGTCGAACCGTCGCCCTGCCGTGTCGAATGACGCCAGGTCGAGAAAGCCGAGCACCCCGAGCCGATAGTTGACGGTCACCACGACGACGTCGCCGTGGCTGACCAGCCTGCTGCCGTCATAGAGCGTCTGGCTGCTCGATCCCAGGACGTAGGCGCCGCCGTGCAGCCACACCAGCACCGGTTTGGCGTCGCCGGGCCGGGTCTCAGAGGATGCCCAGACGTTGAGCCGCAGGCAGTCTTCGCCCTGCGGTGCGCCCAGATCCAGCGGCATGTTGGGAAAGATCGGTTGCGGGCAGGCCGGCCCGAACACGGTGGCGTCGGCGATCTCGGTCCAGCGCTCGGGCGGTTGCGGCGCCCGAAAACGTAAGTCGCCCACCGGCGCCGCCGCGTAGCGAATGCCCTTCCACGCCGTGACGCGGCCCTCGTCGACACCGCGGACCGGGCCGTAGCTGGTTTCCATCACCAGGTCATCGATCGCCATGCGCGTGCACAATCTCCCGAGTGAGCTCAAAGGGGTCGTTACGTCATTATCGTCGACAGTCAGCTCGACGATGTCGGCTGAGCACCCGTACCCTGCCGCACCTGCGCGCAGATGCCGGTCAGCGCCTCGAACAACAGCCGGTTCAGCCGCTGGATCTGTTCGTCGTCCAGCGCCGAAGGTGCCCACGTCCACGTCGCGTGCAGGCGCTGGCCGGTGCCGGTGTCCAGGAGGGCGGCGTTGAATTCCACGGTGTGGCCGAGCGGCGTGGGTATCGCCGAGGCCGCCGGGATGGCCGCCATGGCATCCTCGTCGACCCGCCACAGATTTTCGGAGAGACCGGCGGCATCGGCGTCAAACCGCCCGAGGTAGTTGAATTCGATGGCCGGCTCCGAACCGTCCAGTCCCACTTCGGGATTCAGATAGCGCAGCAGACCGTAGGTCAGGCCGTCAGGCATGGCGCGAAGCCGTTCCAAAGCGGCCGTTATCAACGGCCCCAGCGCGGCGCCGCCGGCGGCCACGAGCGTCCACGGCAGGTCGCCCACCGTCAACGCCACCGGGTACTTGCTGGTGAACCACCCCACGGTGCGCGACAGATCCACGTCGCGCCGCAGTTCTTCGGCGCGGCCGTGACCTTTGACGTTGATGCCGATCGGGGCGCCATCCGCGCCGAGGAATTCATTCCACGCCAATCCGAATGCGATCAACAGAATGTCTTGCACCCCAGCGTGAAACGCGGCCGACACCTCGCCCAACAACTGGTGAGTGGTCTCGATATCCAACGCTGCCAACAGGTGACCCGCGCCGGCATAGGTGTCGACCGCCGGTTGCACCGCGGGCAATACGGCGGGGGTCTCCAGCAATTGCCGCCACGTGTCGGCCAGTTCCACGACCGCCGCGCTTCGTGCGTGCTCACTCAGTACCGACCCCCACCGGGCAAACGACGTTCCGCCCGTGGGCAATTCCACCGGCTGCCCGTGATGATGTTGCGCCCAAGCAATGTTCAGGTCTTCGAACAGGATTCGCCACGACGGCACATCCACGGACAGGTGGTGAATCATCAAAGCCAACTGGCCCGTGTCTGGCACCCACAGCGCAGTGAACATCGCCCCCGCCGCCGGATTCAGCCGTGACCGCGCGGCCACCAGCGCCTCATCGGACAGCGCATCCACCGCCCGCAGGCAGGCGCGGGCGTCCACGGCCCCTACTTCGGGCACCCACAGCGACCAATCGCCCTCCCCGGTGTCCTCGGCGCGCAGGCGCAACATGGCGTGCCGGTCCAGCAGCGCTTGCAACACGACGACGACGTCGGCCTCGGTCACCCCGGCGGGAGCTTGCACCACCACCGTCTGGTTGTACTCGTCGACCGGACCGTCAAAACCGTGTAGCCAGCGCATGATCGGGGTGGCCACCACCGCGCCGGCGCCCTCATCGATTTCTGCCGGGTCGCCATCGAGCAATACGGCCACCTGCGCAAGTCGGGCCACCGTCTGCTCAACGAAGACATCCCGTTGCCGACACGCCACGCCGGCCGCCCGCGCCCGGGCCACCACCTGCATCGACAAGACGCTGTCCCCACCCAGGTCGAAAAACGGGTCGTCCACGCCGACCCGCTCGACACCGAGGACTTGGGCGTAAATATCGGCCAGAACCTGTTCGATCGCGTCTCCCGGTGCACGGTAACGATCGGCGTCCCAGTATTCCGGCGGCGGCAAGGCGCGTGTGTCGAGTTTGCCGTTGACCGTCAGCGGCAGAGCCGCCAGGCCCACGACCGCGGCAGGCACCATGTATTCCGGCAAGCGATCTGCCAGTTGCGCGCGCACTTTCACCGGATCGGCGGTCCCGGTGACATAGCCGACCAGGCGTCTGTCACCGGGGCGGTCCTCACGGGCGATCACGGCCACCTGATCCACGCCATCCAGCTCACCGAAGGCGGCCTTGATCTCGCCCAACTCGATGCGGTATCCGCGGATTTTGACCTGCTCATCCGCGCGGCCCACATACTGCAGCTCACCGTCGGCATCCCAGCGCACCAGATCACCGGTGCGATACATCCGTTGTCCAGACGCGTCCGTACCGCCGAACGGGCACGCCACGAACCGCGACGCCGTCAATCCGGACCGGCCCCAGTACCCGGAGGCCACTCCAGCACCGGCCACATAGAGCTCACCGACGGCTCCCACCGAGACCCGACGCAGGAATTTGTCCAGTACGAAGAAGGCCAGATGCTCCAACGGCACGCCGATCGGGCTGACGCTGTTGTCGACGTCGCGGGCGACGATCTGCCGGAACGAGGCGTGCACAGTCGTCTCGGTGATGCCGTACATGTTGATCATCCGCGGCAGCTCCGGATGATTACGGAACCACGACGCAAGGCGTTGCGGTTCAAGCGCTTCGCCGCCGAAGACCACCGTCGTCAGGTTCAGCTGCCCCATCTCGGAGTGCAGCGCGTCGGCGGTTTGCAGGGCGTGGAACGCCGACGGAGTCTGGCTCAAGACGCTGACCTGTTCGCGCACGAGCAGGGCGTGGAATTCTTCCGACGAACGAACGACACCATCCGGCACCATCAGCAGCCGCCCGCCGTACAGAAGCGGAGCCCAGATCTCCCAGACGGAGTAATCGAAGGCCAGGGAATGACATTGCGTCCACACCTGTCCCGGCGCCAGCTCGGCACCGAGTGATTCGAGGAGCCGGGTCACATTATGGTGCGTGACCCCCACACCCTTGGGCATGCCGGTGGTGCCCGAGGTATAGACGAGGTAGGCGAGGTTGTCGGCGGCGGGGACTGGCAACGCGTCGCCGGACTGCGCGTCGATGGCCGGGTCAGCGATGTCGATAACGGGCACGTCGGATGCATCCACCCGCAGACGTAGATCCGCCGTGGTGATCACGGCGATCGGTGCGGCGTCACCGACGACCAGCCCGATGCGCGCGTCGGGATGTGCTGGATCCATCGGCACGTATGCCGCCCCGGTCTTGATCACCGCCAGGACCGCCACGATGGCCTCGGCGCAGCGCGGCAGCAGCATCGCCACGCGCTCACCGGGGGCGGCGCCGCGGCCAACGAGCAGGTGCGCCAACCGATTAGATGCCACGTCCAGCTCGCCGTAGGTCATCGAGCGGCTTCCGCAGGTGATCGCTACCGCATCCGCGTCGCGGGCCACCCGCGCCGCGAACATATCCGGAATCGAGACCGGCGGGCGGGCGGGCTGCGCCAGGACCGCTCGGTTGCCCCATTCGTCCAGCTGGCCGTGTTCATCGGCATCGAGCCAGTCGATAGACAACAACCTCTTGGCGGGGTCGGCGGCATTGGCAGCCGGCAACGCGCCGCAATCAGATTCCATCTTCACCGTTCACCCACCGAGGAGGCCCCCATAGGGCGCAGCGGTATCAGGCACACCGATTTCCTCAGCCCCCTGGACGACATAGTGAAATGCCCGAATAGTACTCAGAACTAACGTGTCCCGTCCTCGTTTTCCGGCTCGCCGGAGTCCGCGCGGAAGAGTCGTCGTTCACCTGTCAAGTCCCAGGCGAAGCCATAGGCTCGTTCCGGACCCGCGACACGGACGCGTCGGCGCCCGGACACGATGACTGAAAGTTTGAGATCCGTCATGAGATTTGCGCTGGCGAGCTATGGAACTCGAGGCGATATCGAGCCTTCTGTCGTCGTTGGCCGCGAACTGCAGCTCAGAGGGCATGACGTGTGCATCGCGGTCCCACCCGACCTGGTCGGCTTCGCGCAATCGGCCGGCCTTTCCGCAGTGCCGTACGGGGCGGAGACGAACGCTTGGATGGATGCGTTCCGCAAATTCAGTACGACCCTGTTCAGCAACTTCTGGAGAGTTCGGGACATATCGCGGTCGGGGCGCCAAATCAAGGAGGTCACCAACCAGTCGTGGGCGCATATGAGCGAGACGATGAAGTCGTTGGCGGAGGGGGCCGACCTGGTGCTCGCGGGGCAGACCTACCAGGAGATCGCCGCCAATGTGGCGGAATATCACGGTCTTCCGCTGGTCACGCTGCACCACGTCCCGATGCGTCCCAACGGCCAGGTTGTGGCGATCTTGCCGGCACCGGCGTCTCGCTTCGCGGTGCGGGTGTTCGACTGGCTGACTTGGCGGCTAAGCAAAAAGCTCGAAGACACTCAGCGAAGCGAGCTCGGCCTACCGAAGACAACATCTTCCTCACCGCGGCGGATTGCCGCATTGCGAGCATTGGAAATTCAGGCATACGACGAGGTTGCGTTCCCGGGCTTGGCCGCTGAATGGGCGGAACGGCAGGACCGGCGCCCCTTTGTCGGCGCACTGACGATGGAGTTGGCGACGAGCGCCGACGACGACGTCGCCTCGTGGATTGCCGGTGGAGCACCGCCAATTTTCTTCGGCTTCGGCAGCATGCCGGTGGAATCTCCGTCTGACACGGTCGGGATGATCACGGAAGCGTGCGCGCAGTTGGGTGAGCGGGCGTTGATTTGCGCCGGCTGGAGCGACTTCGGCGACCTCCCGCATTCCGATCACGTCAAAATTGTCGGCACGGTGAACTACGCGTCCATCTTTCCGCTCTGCCGCGCGGCCGTGCACCACGGCGGTTCGGGCACGACGGCCGCTAGTCTGCGCGCCGGAATTCCGACGCTGGTCCTTTCCGTGGACGGTAATCAGATCATCTGGGGAGCTCAGGTGAAACGACGCCTCAAGGTAGGCACCCACCGCCGCCTATCGGCCACCACGCGAAAATCACTTGTAGCGGACCTACGCCGAATCTTGGCACCTGAGTACGCAATCCGAGCGCGCGAGCTAGCCGCGCGGATGACGACGCCCGCCGAAAGCGTCGCCAAGGCCGCCGATCTCACCGAGAATTTCGCGGGCTCGAGGCGGTTTGCCTAGAAGGCGACTAGCTGAGCCGCTCGGTGAGGAATTCGACGACCCGTTTGCGGGCCTCGTAGGCGGGGTGACCGTCGACCTCGCGGACCTCGTCGGTGAGCACCGAGTGCGCCGCCTTGGCGAAGTCGTGCTGATTGTTCGGACCCGAATCGATGTCGATCACCTCGAAGGCGTCGCCCAGGCGCTCCTTGAGCGTCGCGAACCGTTCGCCCGGCGCGAGTTTGTCCTCGCTGAACCGCAATCCCACGGCGCACAAGCCGTCGGTGGCGCAGCGGTCGGCCACGGTGGCCAGCTCGGACTCGCTGAGGCCGGGGTCGCGGCGGCGAGCGGCGCCGAGCGGGAACGGCACCGACGGCTGCGACAGCACCGGCGCCAGCACGCTGTCGTCGACCGCGGCGGCGAGCGCGAATCCGCCGGTGAAGCATTGGCCGATCACGCCGACGCCCTTGCCCGGCGTCGAGGCGTTGAGGTCGCGCGCCAGCGCGCGCAGGAACGACGCCACCGGCCGCTGCTTGTTCAGCGCCAACGCCGCGAATTCCCTTGTCACACAGGCTCGCGCGATGGCGCCGACGAGGTAACCGGCCGTCGCGGTCCGGCCCGGTTCACCGAACAGTGACGGGATGGCAACGGTGAAACCGTTGTCCACCAGGTGATTACCCAAACCCAACACCCCGGGATGAATCCCGGGCAGCTCCGGGATCAGCACCACGCCGGGGCCGGCGCCCTTGCGGTAGACGTCGTGGGTGTAACCGCCGCCGCTGAACGGCGCCGCCGACCATCCGGCAAGATCGGCCTCTGGTGCACCCATGCGAGTCCCCTTCTATCGGCTGGTCGGCAGCGGCGGCTGCGACTGGGTCGCCGAGGCCAGCGTACGAAACTGATCACTGTTCCCGGCGCCGGTGATCGCGATCTGCGTCGCGCCGCCCGGGCCGCTGAGCCGGGTCGTCCACACGGCCTCGGCGTCCGCGCCGCTCTCACCTGAACCCTGGTAGACGACCCAGCTCGTCCCGGCGACGTCGACCGCCCCGGTCGGATACGCCGCCGGATGGATCGAATTGATCAGCTTGTCCTCATCGGCGTTGCTCTGAGTCAGGCTCAGATACATTCCGCTCGGGCTGATGTATCCGACCACCGAGAGGGGCGCGTTCACCCGTTGACCGGTCGCCGGGTCGGATCGCCCGTTGGGGATCCCGCCGCGGTGCCCGGAGTTGGCCTGCCAGCCGCCCGGCAGCTGCGGTTGGCGGATCGGAAAGCCGAGGGTCTGCGCGTCCGCCCGCAGGGCCGCCGCGGCGTCGTAGGACGGGATGGGCCCCTTGTGGCTGTCGAGCTGAAACGAACACATGCCCAGCATCCCGGCCAGCACCACGCAGCCGATGACCAGCGGAATCAGGGACCAGAACATGTCCCGGCCGTCCTGCAGCAGCCGGGGCTTCGCCGGCCTGGGCGCGGGCCCGGCGGCCGGGCCCGGCTCCTCGGCCACATAGCCGTCCGAGCTGGCGTTCAGCGGCGGCTTCTCGGTCATCCCCCGAGTATCCCAGTTCCAGCTAACCGATCCGCTTCTGGGACAATCACCAACCATGACAGTTGAGGGCGACCGCTCGTCCACCGCCAACGGCCGAGCTCCAGCGCAGACGCGGCCGCGCGGTGAGGCTCCAGACCGCAACCTGGCCTTGGAACTGGTCCGGGTCACCGAGGCCGGCGCCATGGCCGCCGGCCGCTGGGTCGGCCGCGGCGACAAAGAGGGCGGTGACGGCGCGGCCGTCGACGCGATGCGCGAGCTGGTCAACTCGGTATCGATGCGCGGCGTGGTCGTCATCGGCGAGGGCGAGAAAGACCACGCGCCGATGCTCTACAACGGCGAAGAGGTCGGCAACGGCGACGGCGCGGAGTGCGACTTCGCCGTCGACCCGATCGACGGCACCACGCTGATGAGCAAGGGCATGCCCAACGCCATCTCCGTGCTGGCGGTGGCCGACCGCGGCGCGATGTTCGACCCGTCGGCGGTGTTCTACATGAACAAGATCGCCGTCGGCCCCGAGGCGGCGCACGTGCTCGACATCACCGCGCCGATCGCCGAGAACATCAAGGCCGTCGCCAAGGTGAAGGCGTTGTCGGTGCGCGACATGACCGTGTGCATCCTGGACCGGCCGCGGCACGCCCAGCTGATCGAAGACGTCCGGGCCACCGGAGCCCGCATCCGGCTGATCACCGACGGCGACGTCGCCGGCGCGATCTCGGCCTGTCGGCCGCACTCGGGCACCGACATGCTGGCCGGCATCGGCGGCACCCCGGAAGGCATCATCGCCGCCGCCGCGATCCGGTGCATGGGTGGCGCCATCCAGGCGCAGCTGGCCCCCACCGACGACGACGAACGCCAGAAGGCCATCGACGCCGGCTATGACCTCGATCAGATCTTGACCACCGAGGACCTCGTGTCCGGCGAGAACGTCTTCTTCTGCGCCACCGGGGTCACCAACGGGGACCTGCTCAAGGGCGTGCAGTACTACCCCGGAGGGTGCACCACCCAGTCGATCGTCATGCGGTCGAAGTCGGGCACCGTCCGGATGATCGAGGCCTACCACCGGCTTTCGAAGCTCAACGAATACTCCGCCATCGACTTCACCGGCGACAGCTCTGCCGCCTATCCCCTGCCCTGACCACCAGAACGAAGAACGAGGAAGCCAGCACTCTATGGCCTTGAACAACACGGAAGACGCCGAGTACCGCATCGAGCACGACACCATGGGCGAGGTTCGCGTCCCCGCAAAAGCGTTGTGGCGCGCGCAAACCCAGCGTGCGGTCGAGAACTTTCCGATCTCGGGCCGGGGGCTGGAGCGCACCCAGATCCGCGCGCTGGGCCTGCTGAAGGGCGCCTGCGCGCAGGTCAACAAGGACCTCGGGCTGCTAGATCCGGAAAAGGCCGACGCGATCATCGCCGCGGCCGCCGAGATCGCCGACGGCCGCCACGACGACCAGTTCCCGATCGACGTCTTCCAGACCGGTTCGGGCACCAGCTCCAACATGAACACCAACGAGGTGATCGCCAGCATCGCGGGCGCCAACGGCGTCACGGTGCACCCCAACGACGACGTCAACATGTCGCAGTCGTCGAATGACACGTTCCCCACCGCAACCCACATCGCGGCCACCGAAGCCGCCGTGCGCCACCTCATCCCGGCGCTCGAGGTGCTGCACGACGCGCTGGCGGGCAAGGCCCGCGAATGGCACACCGTGGTCAAGTCGGGCCGCACCCACCTCATGGACGCCGTTCCCGTGACGCTCGGCCAGGAATTCAGCGGGTACGCCCGCCAGATCGAGGCCGGCATCGAGCGCGTGCGCGCCACGCTGCCCCGGCTCGGTGAGCTGGCGATCGGCGGGACCGCGGTGGGCACCGGCCTCAACGCTCCCGACGGCTTTGGTGCGAAGGTGGTCGAAACGTTGGTCGCCTCCACCGGCCTGAGCGAATTGCGCACGGCGGCAAACTCCTTCGAGGCCCAGGCGGCGCGCGACGGGTTGGTCGAGGCGTCCGGCGCGCTGCGCACCATCGCGGTGTCACTGACCAAGATCGCCAACGACGTCCGCTGGATGGGCTCGGGCCCGCTGACCGGCCTGGCCGAAATTCAGCTGCCCGATCTGCAGCCGGGCAGTTCGATCATGCCGGGGAAGGTGAACCCGGTTCTCCCCGAAGCGGTTACGCAGGTCGCCGCGCAGGTGATCGGCAACGACGCCGCGGTCGCCTGGGGCGGCGGGAACGGCGCGTTCGAGCTCAACGTGTACATCCCGATGATGGCCCGCAACATCCTCGAGTCGTTCAAGCTGCTGACCAACGTGTCGAAGCTGTTCGCGGAGCGCTGCATCAGCGGGTTGGCGGCCAATGTGGAGCACCTGCGCGAGCTCGCCGAATCGTCGCCGTCCATCGTGACGCCGCTGAATTCGGCGATCGGCTACGAGGAGGCCGCTGCGGTCGCCAAGCAAGCTCTTAAGGAGCGCAAGACGATTCGCCAGACCGTGATCGACCGCGGCCTGATCGGCGACAAGCTGTCGATCGAGGAGCTCGACCGCCGGCTCGACGTGCTGGCCATGGCGAAGGTCAAGCCGCAAGACTAGGCCCGACCGTCGTGCGGCGGTGGTGGTCGATGAGTGTAAGGGTGGTTTTTCCATGACGGCTCCTCCCGGCGGCCCCTACGGTCAGGGGCCTTACGGAAGCAATCCGTATGGGCAGGACCCGAATTGGGGCGGCCAGCCACAGGCCGGCGGCCCGGGCCCTTACCCGCAAGGCCCGTACCCGCAGGGGGGTCCGTACGCCTACCCACCGGGCGGCCAATACCCGTATCCGCCGCCGGGTGGTCCCGCCGTCAACCCGTACCAGAGCCCGCAGTATCCCCCACCGGGGCAACCATTTCCGCCCGGCGGACCCTACCCACCTGGTCCTCCCCCCGGCGGCTCGAAACTGCCCTGGCTGATCGTCGCTGGTCTGGTCGCGCTGGCCGTGATCGCGCTGGTGGCGACCCTCGTGGTGATGAAGGGCGGCCACGGCAACAAGCCATCGGGCGCCGCACCGTCGTCCACGAGCACCTCGGTCTCGCAACCGAAGAATTCGGCGCAGAACGCCACCGATTGCACGCCGAACGTGTCCGGCGGGGAACCACCCCGGAGCGACTCGATCGCCGCCGGCAAGCTCTCGTTCCCGGCCAGCGCGGCGCCGTCCGGGTGGACGGTGTTCTCCGACGACCAGGGCCCGAACCTGATCGGCGGGCTCGGGGTCGCCCAGGACGTGCCGGGGGCCAATCAGTGGATGATGACGGCCGAGGTCGGCGTCACCAATTTCGTTGCCAGCATGGACCTCTCGGCGCAAGCCACCAAGCTGATGCAGTGCGTCGTCAACGGGCCCGGATATGCGAACGCGTCACCCACGTTGGGACCGGTCAAGACGTCGTCGATCACCGTCGACGGGACCAAGGCGGTGCGGGCCGACGCTGACGTCACGATCGCCGACCCGACCCGCAACGTCAAAGGCGACTCGGTCAGCGTCATCGCGGTCGACACCAAGCCGGTCACCGTCTTCATCGGCAGCACACCCATCGGTGACACCGCGTCGGCGGATCTTGTCGGCAAGATCATCGCCGCGCTGAAGGTCGCGAAATCCTGACCCGGCCCTAACCGGTCGGGCCGGTCGGCGCCGAGACGTGGGTGGCCTCGGATCGCCCGCGCAATACGGTGGAATAGCATTCGGCCCAGTGCCCGCACTCGGCCTCACCGGCCGCGTCGATTGCGGCCGCCGAACACAGGATTCGCCGGTCGGACGTCTTGGCCAGGTCGGCCAGCCGCGCGGCTTCGTTGACGGCGTCGCCGATCACGGTGTATTCGTATCGGTTCTCGGCGCCGACGTTGCCGGCGAAAACGCGCCCCGCGGAGACGCCGATGCCGAAATCGACTGGCAACCGCTGCAGTTGAGTCGCCAGGGCACGGGCCGTCGCCAGAGCCGACGACGCCGGCTCGCTTGTCGGCAACGGCACCCCGAAGACGGCCAGCGCGGCGTCGCCGGCGAACTTGTTGATCATGCCGTGGTGTTCGTCGACGGCGTTGACGACGATCCGGAAGAAGTCGTTGAGCACCACGGCAACCTCTTGCGGCGGGCGGCTTTCCGCGAGCTGCGTGGAGCCGACCAGGTCGATGAAGAGAACCGCCGCCTCGACCACGTCGCCGGACAGGGATGCGCCCTCTTCGACCGCGCGCTGCGCGACGTCGGCCCCGACATGACGCCCGAACAGATCGCGCAGCCGGTCGCGTTCGGCGAGCCCGGTCACCATTCGGTTGAAACCCGTTTGCAGCCGCCCGATTTGGGAGCGTTCGTAGGCGCCGACGTAGGTTTCCATCCGGCCGTGTTCGACCTCCGCCATGGCGTCGACGACCTCCCCGATCGGGTCCGAAATGGACCGCGAAGTCAGGATCATCGTCGGCAGTCCCAACACCAGCGCCGCCAGCGACACCACCAGGATCGGCACGTCCAGCGATGCCGACTTCTCGATCAGCCATCCGTAGGAGCGCAACACCACCAGCGCCGCGATGACCGTGATCGGAAAGGCGCTGCAGAGGAACCACAGCAGAACCAGTCGCGCGTACACGCTGGGCACGGCCAGCCGTGGCTCGGCGCCCAGCGTGGCGGCACGCATGATGGGCCGCAGGGTGCGTTGCGCGAGCAGCATTCCCGTGCCGGCGGCGGCCGTGCCGCCGAGCAGCACCCCGAGCACGATGGGCAGCAGGAGCCGGGCCCCGCCACCGAGATTGAGCAGGACGAAGGTTCCGCCGCTCAGCGCCCACGCCGTCACCAGGATCGCCGATTGGCGTCCGGCCAGTTTCATCACGATCTCGCGCTGGTGTGGCGTCGGTTCGTCGCCCGCCACAAACCAGCGCAGCGTGGGCGCCAGGCTCACGGCGCCGGCTACCGAGACGCCGACGATGCCGAGCACGACCAGCAGTACCACCGGCCCCGTGCTGTGCCGCGCGAAGTCGGCGTTGGCCCCGACGGACGTGTGGCCGCGCAACGGGATCAAGATGGCGGCCGCTTCGACGACCGCCAGAACATACGACAGACTCAGGTCGAGCCCGTAGTGAAACATCCACCGTCGAGCGGACTTTCGTCCTTTCGTCGCGGGCCCGCTCGTCGCGCTAGGCACCGTTGTTCGGCCCGCCGGAGTTCTGCCCGGGAATGTCGGTGATCGGGAAGTTGGGCATCGGCTTGGGTGAGGGCGTGTTGGGCAGCGTGGGGATGTCACTGGCGGGGATGTCGCGCAGACCGTTGACGGGTGTCCCGTTCTCCCGGCTGCCGTAACTGCTGCCGGGGGCGCGTGGTCCCAGCAGTTCGCTGACCGTCACCATCCGGTAGCCGTTGGCCTTGAGCACCGGGATGAACTGATAGACCAGATCGACGGTGCTCGAGTAGGTGTTATGGAACAGCACCACCGAACCCGGCTTGATGTAGGTCATCAGCATCGATCGCGTCGCCGCCGTGTTCGAATCATTGGCCCAGTCGAAAGGGATGACGTCCCACAGGATTTCGGCCAACCCGAATTGCCCGGCGGTCTGGCGCACGACGGGGTCGGACAAGCCGCCCGCGGGCCGGTACAGCGTCGGCGTGCGGCCGGTCGCGGCGGTGATCGCGTCGTTCGCCTTGGAGAACTGCGCGGCGATGTCCTCCCGCGGGATGGTGGTCATGTTGGGGTGTTCCCAGGTGTGGCTGCCGATTTCCATTCCCGCGTCAGCGATGCGCTTGGCCCCCGCCGGGTTGGCGGCCACCTTGTTGCCGATCAGAAAGAAGGTGGCCTTCGCGTCGTTGTCCTTCAGGATCTGCAGCAGCCGCTCGTCGAAGGGGCCGGGGCCATCGTCGAACGTCAACGCCACGCATTTGATGACCCCGCAGCTCAGGTTGTCGGCGCGTGTCACGTGACCGGTCAGCCCGCCGATCACCAGCACCGCGACGGCCGCGATGACACCGACCAGCGTGCGCCCGTAGCGCCAGGCCAAAGTGTCGGGTCGTTTCGCCACGGTAAAAGCGTACTCACCGTGAGACGGCAGCTAGCGACACGTATCGCGAGTGGAGCTGTCGTGGAATAGCCGTTTCGCGGCAAAAAGCCGTCAGTGCGGCCCGGCGATCTCCTCGAGCATCTCGGTGACCAGCGCGGCGATCGGCGATCGCTCGCTGCGCAACAGCGTGATGTGGGCGAACAGCGGATGGCCCTTGAGCTTCTCGATCACCGCGGCGACCCCGTCGTGGCGGCCCACCCGCAAGTTGTCGCGCTGGGCGATGTCGTGGGTCAGGACCACCCGCGACCCGGTGCCCAGCCTGGACAACACCGTGAGCAACACGTTGCGCTCCAGCGACTGCGCCTCATCGACGATGACGAACGAGTCGTGCAGCGAGCGGCCCCGGATGTGGGTCAGCGGCAGCACTTCGAGCATGCCGCGCGAGAGCACCTCCTCGAGGACCGCGGGACTGGCCAGGCCCTCGAGCGTGTCGAAGACGGCCTGCGCCCAGGGGCCCATCTTTTCGCTCTCGCTGCCGGGCAGGTACCCCAATTCCTGGCCACCGACGGCGTACAGCGGGCGGAAGACCACCACCTTGCGCTGGGTTCGCCGCTCCAGCACGGCCTCCAGCCCGGCACACAGCGCCAGCGCCGACTTGCCGGTGCCGGCCTTGCCGCCCAGCGACACGATGCCGACCGACTCGTCGAGCAGCAAGTCCAGGGCGACGCGCTGTTCGGCGGACCGGCCGCGCAACCCGAACACTTCGCGATCACCGCGGACCAGCTGAACGCGCTTGTCCGCGTTGACCCTGCCCAGCGCGTGCGAGCTGCCACCGAGCAGCCGAATGCCGGTGTGGCAGGGCAGGTCTCGGGCTTCGGCCAGATCGATCTCGCCGTCGGTGAACAAGGCGTCGATATCCTCGGTGGCGGTTTCGATCTCGTGCATGCCCGACCAACCGGAAGCCACGACGTCTTGCGCGTGGTACTCGTCGGCGGCCAACCCCACCGCCGCAGCCTTGACCCGAAGCGGAATGTCCTTGCTGACCAACGTGACTCGTTTGCCTTCGGCGGCCAGGTTAGCGGCGCAACTCAGGATCCGGCAGTCGTTGTTGTCGTTGCGGAAACCGGCGGGCAGCACCGCCGGGTCGGTGTGGTTGAGTTCGACGTGGAGCGTACCGCCTTGTGCCCCAATGGGAATGGGCTGATCGAGACGGCCGTGCACGAGCCGAAGATCGTCGAACAGGCGCAGCGCCTGACGGGCGAACCATCCCAGCTCGTGATGGTGGCGTTTAGCCTCCAGCTCGCTGATCACCACCAACGGAACAACCACCTCGTGTTCGGCGAACCGGCTGCACGCCCACGGGTCGGATAGCAGCACGGAAGTGTCGATCACGTAGGTCCGGATATCGGTCACGTAGCGCTCCTCGAGCGGGATGAGCCCGCGCGGACCCGCACAGGCATGTCGACGGGAACCGCAGCACCAGGACCGGGGCCGGTCCTTCCGTTGTGGTGACGGGAGGTGCCGCCCTGGCAGCAGAGCATGACGCTGACCATCGAGAACGACGCTACTCCCGTGGTTGCGTGCCCGCTGTGCAGGCGCGCCGACATGACGAGCGCGACGACCCCCGCAGGGGGTCAGCGCGAAGAGGGGTGCCGGATCAGGCGACGATGAATTGCCGCAGCGCGGGCTCGTCCGCGAGCCCCCACGCGGTGATGCGGTCCGAAATCGCCTGCCGCAGGTGTTCCGGACCGAAAATGCCTGCCTCGGCGACGTTTCGCACCTTGTCCGCATAGGCGTCGATGTCGGCGCCGGGCACGTCCAGCTCGGCCGCGCGGGCGGCGATCGCCGCGATTGTCTCGTCGCGGGTGTAATCCAGGCAGTGCGCGATGAGGTTGGAGAAGAACACCTCGTGCCGCCGCTCGTCGCGTGCGATCCGGTCGACGAGGCCGGCCAGGATCGGCTCTTCGAGCTTGGCGGCCAGGTTCTCGCAGAGCACCGCGTGGTTGCGTTCGGTGAACGCCATGTGCACCAGGGTTTCCACCTGGGAGTAGGTGTCGGCGCGGTAGCCCTTCATCACGTACTGGACGCGGGCCTCCTCATTGGCCGTCGGGTCGACCTCGCGGGTGACCACCAGGTATTCGCGCAGCGCGATGGCGTGCAGGTGCTCCTCGGCGGTCCAACGACCGATCCAGCGCCCCCACCACTCCTCGAGGATGAAGTGCTCGACGAACTCGCGGTGGTGTGCCGCGAGGTTGTCCTTGAGCAGCAGCATGATCTCGCAGGCGTCCGTCAACGGCCTGGGCAGCGTCATCGACGACGAATCCCAGTCGCGTCCACCAAGGAAGGCGAAGTTCTCGCCGCGCTCGAACGGCACGTAGTCGTGGGCGAACCAGATGTCCTCGGTGGACAGGTGACGATCCATATTGGCTTCGACGACCGGCTCGAGTTCGAGGGTTAGCGCGTTCGCGACGGGTCTCTGTGCCATGAGATAACTGTAACCCGCGTACACAGGTTCATGAAATCGCCGGGGTCGTGTCGCGGCAACTGGTGACTTTGGTCCTCACGGCCGCCCGGATTGGCTGCTCGGCGTGCGACGGTACCGGGTCAGCGGCCGACCAGCGCCCAGTCTTCGAGGCCCTCGTACAGCGGAAACTCCTGGGCCAGCCGTGTCACGCGCTGCCGCAGTCCCGCGACGTCGGCCGAGCTGCCGGCCGCGAGGGCGGTGGCGATGACGTCGGCGACCTCGCTGAATTCGGCGTCGCCGAAGCCGCGGGTGGCCAGGGCGGGCGTGCCGATCCGCAGACCCGACGTGACCATCGGCGGCCGCGGGTCGTTGGGCACCGCGTTGCGGTTGACGGTGATGCCGACCTCGTGCAGCAGGTCCTCGGCGGCCTGGCCGTCGAGCGGGGAGTTGCGCAGATCCACCAGCACCAGGTGCACGTCGGTGCCACCGCTGACCACCGACACGCCGGCCTTGGCGACGTCGGCGGCCAACAGCCGGTCGGCGAGGATGCGCGCACCCGACAGTGTGCGCTGCTGCCGCTCGACGAATTCGGGGGTGCTCGCGATCTTCAGCGCGACGGCCTTGCCCGCGATGACGTGCATGAGCGGCCCGCCCTGCTGGCCGGGGAACACCGCGGAGTTGATCGCCTTGGCGTACTCCTGCTTGCCGAGGATCATGCCCGAGCGCCCGCCACCGAGCGTCTTGTGGATGGTGGTCGACACGATGTCGGCGTGCGGCACCGGCGAAGGGTGCAGGTCGGCGGCGACCAGGCCCGCGAAGTGCGCCATGTCCACCCAGAGCTTGGCGTCGACCTCGTCGGCGATGGACCGGAACGCCGCGAAGTCGAGGATGCGCGGGTAGGCCGACCAACCGGCGATGATCACCTTGGGGCGGAATTCCAGCGCCGTGGCGCGCACCGCGTCCATGTCGACGAGGTGCGTCGTCGGGTCGACGCCGTAGAAACCGTTCTCGTAGAGCTTGCCGGAGAAGTTCAGCTTCATGCCGTGCGTCAGGTGACCGCCGTTGGCCAGGTCCAGACCCAGCAGCCGCTCCCCCGGCTTCATCAGCGCATGCAGCACGGCGGCGTTGGCCTGGGCGCCCGAATGCGGCTGCACGTTGGCGAAGTCGGCGCCGAAGAGTGCCTTGGCCCGGTCGCGGGCGATGTTCTCCACGACGTCGACGTACTCGCAGCCGCCGTAATAGCGGCGCCCCGGCAAGCCCTCGGCGTACTTGTTGGTCAGCACGCTGCCCTGGGCCTGCAGCACCGCGCGCGGCACGAAGTTCTCCGACGCGATCATTTCGAGCATGTCGCGCTGGCGGCCGAGTTCCTGGCCCAGCAGCCCGGCGATGTCGGGATCGACCTCGGCGAGGGGGGCGGACATCACGGAGGTCGTGGCGCGGGCGTCAGGTGCAGCAGTCACGGCGCCAGTCTATCCAGCGCCGACTTTTCGCCAGCCCAGCCGTCGGGCTTTTCGGCGCTCCTGCAACACTTGCACTATGCCGCGGCTTAGCGAGCCGAGCCCTTATGTGGAGTTCGACCGAAAGCAATGGCGTGCGCTTCGTATGTCGACGCCGCTGGCCCTCACCGAGGAGGAACTGGTCGGCCTGCGCGGGTTGGGTGAACAAATCGACTTGCTCGAGGTCGAAGAGGTCTACCTGCCCCTGGCCCGGTTGATTCACCTGCAGGTCGCGGCCCGACAGCGGTTGTTCGCCGCGACCGCCGAGTTCCTGGGCGAACCTCAGCAAAACCCGGACCGGCCCGTGCCGTTCATCATCGGGGTCGCCGGCAGCGTGGCGGTCGGCAAGTCGACCACCGCCCGTGTGCTGCAGGCGCTGTTGGCCCGCTGGGATCATCACCCGCGGGTGGATTTGGTGACCACCGACGGCTTCCTGTACCCGAATGCCGAGCTGGACAGGCGAAACCTGATGCACCGCAAAGGGTTTCCGGAAAGCTACAACCGTCGGGCATTGATGCGGTTCGTGACCTCGGTCAAGTCAGGCTCGGACTACGCGTGCGCGCCGGTGTATTCCCATTTGAAATACGACGTCATCCCCGGGGCCAAGCATGTGGTGCGCCATCCCGACATCTTGATCCTCGAGGGTCTCAACGTCCTACAGACCGGTCCGACCCTGATGGTGTCGGACCTGTTCGACTTCGGCGTCTACGTGGACGCGCGGATCGAAGACATCGAGCAGTGGTACATCTCGCGGTTCCTGGCCATGCGCAGCACCGCCTTCGCCGATCCCGAATCGCACTTCCACCACTACGCGGCGCTCAACGACACCAAGGCCGTCGCCGCGGCCCGCGAGATCTGGCGCTCCATCAACCGGCCCAACCTGGTCGAGAACATCCTGCCCACCCGGCCGCGCGCCACGCTGGTGCTGCGCAAGGACGCCGACCACTCCATCAACCGGCTGCGGCTGCGCAAGCTTTAGCCGCGACTACGCCGTCTCGAGGCGGCGCACGCCCAGGTATTGCAGCGCGGCGAACGCCGCGGCGTAGGCGCCGCCGGCCAGCGTCAGCGCAACCCCGGTGACCGACAGCGGGAGCGCCTCGGCCGCCACAATCGCGCCCAGCGTGAAAACGACATTGGCCACGATGACGCCAACACCGACACCGCGCAGGTCCGGCATCGCCCCGAGGCTGAACACCACCAGGCCGTAGATCACGAAGAACGCCCCCATGGCGTAATTCTGGAAGGACGTGAGGCCGGTGAGCGATGAGAGCGAGTCGGCGAGGAACGCGATCACCAAGCCGAACAATCCCGTCAGTGTCGCGTCGGCGCGAACGGCAAAACGCAACAGTGAGTCGGTCGAGTCGTAGAGGGGCCGCGTGGTGAGGCCGGATACACCAGAAACAGACATCATGTGATAACTCCTCGCGATGGCGGTGTTGGCTATTGCCACGGATACAACGACGAGGCAGTTCATCCGGCTATTCCCGTTATCGGGTAAATATTTGACACGCGCCAGCCCCGGCGGGATCAACCGTCCCATGGGTCACAGGGGTAGCCGGGCGGAGTGGGCTTACTTGCCGTAGCGGCGGTGCCGCTGGCTGTAGTCACGCAGCGCGCGCAGGAAGTCGACCCGGCGGAACGCGGGCCAGTGCGCCTCGGTGAACCACATCTCCGAGTACGCGCTCTGCCACAGCAGGAAACCGGAGAGTCGTTGCTCGCCCGAGGTGCGGATCACCAGGTCGGGATCCGGCTGACCCGAGGTGTAGAGGTTTTCCGAGATCGCATCGACGGTGACCGTGTCGATCAGCTCTTCGGCGGTCGCGCCGTTGGCGAGTTCCTTGCTCAACAGCGAACGCACCGCGTCGACGATTTCGCGGCGCCCGCCGTAGCCGACGGCGACGTTGACGTGGAAGGGCGCCACCACCGGGGTGGACTCCACGGCCCCGCGCAGCCGGCGGGCCGGTTGCTCGCCGAGCAGCTCGAGGTCGCCGACGGTGCGCACGCTCCAGCGGTTGGCCGGCGCGCAGATCTCCTCGACGACGTCGGTGATGATTTCGATGAGGCCCGCCAGCTCCTCGGGATCGCGCTGCAGGTTCTCCGTGGAAAGCAGGTAGACGGTGGTCATTTCGATGCCGGCTTCCTGACACCAGCGCAACATCTCGGCGATCTTGAGGGCACCCATCCGGTAGCCGTAGCTCACGTCGTCGTATCCCGCGTCGCGCGCCCAGCGCCGGTTCCCGTCGCACAGCACCGCGATGTGGCGGGGCAGTTCCGACTTGGAAGCGGTCAGACCCTGCCGCAACCGCAATTCGTAGATCCGATACAGCGGCTCTTTGAGTCGCCGCGGGATGATTTCCACGAACACCCACCCTACTGCCAGCGCGGATGGATTCCGGGTTGCAATTTCGGCCTGGTCATCGGAGAAGTCTCCTGAGAAGCCGAGCCGGCGCCGTAACCATTCCTGACTACTGTGGGCTCTTACGCGGCCCGCCGAGACAAATCCCGGGAGACATGAGCAGCCAGACCAGCACCGCCCCCAATCCGGAGCCTGACAACGAATCGATCGTTCCGGGCAACACCGTCGAGCAGCTCGTCGAAGGTGCCGCCCAGGTTCTGACCAAGCCCCGGCTGCGCGGTTGGATCCACTTCTATTCGGCGTGGCTGGCCGTCATCACGGGCGCCACGCTGGTGTCGGTGTCGTGGGCCGCCTCCTCGGCCCGCGCCGGTCATTCGACGCTGATCTACGCCGCGTGCACCGTGGCGCTGTTCGCGGTCAGCTCCACCTATCACCGGGTGCACTGGAAGTCAGATCTGGCCCGGATCCGGATGAAGCGACTCGACCATTCGATGATCTTCGTCTTCATCGCCGGCAGCTATACGCCGTTCGCGCGGCTGGTGATGCCGCAGGAGACCGGCGTGGTGGTGCTGTGCATCGTGTGGGGCGGGGCGCTCGCGGGCATCTTGCTGAAGGTGTGCTGGCCGACGGCGCCGCGCTGGCTCGGCGTGCCGCTCTACTTGCTGCTGGGCTGGGTGGCGATCTGGTACGCGCCGACGATCCTGCACCAGGCCGGGGTGGCCGCGATGGTGCTGCTGGCCGTGGGCGGTGTGTTCTACAGCGTCGGCGGCATTTTCTACGGCTTACGTTGGCCCGACCCGTGGCCGCGGACGTTCGGCTATCACGAGTTCTTCCACGCCTTCACCGCGATCGCGGCAATCTTGCATTACATCGCCATGTGGTTCGCCGTGTTCTACACGGAGGACAAAGCGTGGCTGCTGGGCGGCTAGCTCGGGGCGACCTCGTCCTCGGGTGACCAGTACGCCTTCATCGCGGCGATCTTCCCGCTGCCGTCGAAGACCATGACGTCGATCGGCTCGATCACCATCCGGTGCTCGCCGGCGGTCACGGTCAGCCGGAACTGGAAGGCCGCCTCGTTGCCGGCGACGCGCAACGTCTTCAGTTCGCATTCGCGCTGCAGGTTGTCGACCGCGGAGTAGAAGCCGTGGATCGCCTGGCGCCCGATGTGCACCTCGCCGCCGACCGGGTCCTCGACCGTGGCGTCATCGGCGTACAACTCGACCAAATCGTCGGCGCTGCCCTTGGCGACCAACTCGATGTAGCGGTGGACCGTGCTTCTGATCGCTTCGGTCTTGGCGGCATTCGGCATGGGAGGCAGGGTAACCCCGTGTCGATGGTGATCGCCAGCGCGGCCGCGGCGATCGCCAGCGCGGCGTAGCCGGGCGCAGCGGGTCGCCACCATCGGCTCAGTGACCGGAAACACCCAGGGCGGCGGCCAGTTCGGCCGCGGTGGTCACCGGCAAGTCGCACGCCCGGCCACGACACACGTACGCGGCGTCGGCGCCGGCCACCCGGTCCCGGCCCGCCAGCAGCGCCGAGGAATCCACTTCCCCGCCCACGACGATCGTCCCGCCGGGCGCCAGCCGCCGCGCCTCGGCCAGCAGCGGCGACCACGACGGGTCGCAGGCGACCGCGATCTGCAGCGGTCCGCGGATCGCGGCCTCCGCCACGGCCAGCCAATGTCCGGCCGAGCGTGGCGCCCGTTCCAGCAGCACCGAGTGCGCGCGCAGCGCGTCGTCCGACGCCCGCAGGTACCGCTCGGCGCGCTCCCCGTCGACCACATGCGCCGCGGTCAGCAGCGCCTCGGTGATCGACGACGCGCCCGACGGGGTCGCCCCGTCCAGCGGGTCGGCGGGCCGCAGCATCAGCTGCTCGGCATCGTCGGCGGTGTCGAACCAGCGGCCGGGCCGATCCGGATCGGCGAAGTGCGCCAGCGCGGTGTCCAGCAGCTCGGTCGCCTTGGTCAGCCAGGCCGCCTCGGCGGTCAGCTGGTAGAGCGCCAGCAGTCCGGTGGACAGCATCGCGTGGTCCTCGAGGATGGCGACGCTGTCGCCGACCACCCCGCCCAGGCTGGCGCGCCGCAGCCGACCATCGACGACGTGCAGGTCGAGCAGCGCCCGCGCGCAACGGCTTGCGGCGTGGGCGAACTCGGGTTCGTCGAGCGCCACGCTGGCCTCGGCCAAGGCGGTGATCGCCAGCCCGTTCCAGGACGTGACGACCTTGTCGTCACGTCCTGGCTGGACCCGGCCGTGACGGGCGATCAACAACTGCGTCCGCACGCGTTCGGCCCGCTGCGGGTCCTCCGGGTCGGCGGGCAGCTGCAGCACCGAGGCGCCGTGCTCGAACGTTCCGGCCGGGGTGACCGCGAAAACGCCTGCGGCCCAACGGCCGTCGTCGGGCCCCAGCACGTCGTCGAGCTGTTCGGGCGTCCACACATAGGTCGAGCCCTCGCGGCCATCGGCGTCGGCGTCCAGCGACGAGGTGAACATGGCGCCGTCGGCGAGGTCGTCGAGCAAAAACCGGGCGGTCTGGTCGGTGATCCGGCGCGCCAGCGGATCGCCGGTCCGCCGGGCCCAGTGCGCGTAGGCGCGCAGCAGCAGCGCGTTGTCGTACAGCATCTTCTCGAAATGCGGTACCACCCAAGCGTTGTCGACGCTGTACCGGGCGAAGCCGCCGCCGAGTTGGTCGTAGATGCCGCCGCGGGCCATCGCGTTGCCCGCGCGCGACACCGCGTCGAGCGCCGGCGGCGACCCGGTGCGTTCGTAGTTGCGCAGCAGCGCCTCGAGCAGCGCCGAGGGCGGGAACTTGGGCGCACCGCCGAACCCGCCGTGCGTGGTGTCCTCGTCCCCGAGCAGCGAGGCGACGGCATGGTCGCACAGGTCCGGCGCCACCGCGGGGCCGCCGCCCGGTACACCGCCAGCCATCTTGCGCAACTCGCCGGCGATGTGGTCGGACGCTTCCTCCACCTCACCACGCCGCTCCCGCCAGGTGGCGGACACAGCCGAAAGAAGTTGCAGGAAGCCCTCTTTCGGATAGTAGGTACCGCAGAAGAAGGGCCGCCCGTCCGGCGTGAGGAAGCACGTCATCGGCCAACCGCCCTGCCCGGTGAGGGCCACCGTGGCGTTCATGTACACCGCGTCGATATCGGGCCGTTCCTCGCGGTCGACCTTGATGCACACGAATCCCGCGTTCATCGCGGCGGCGACGTCGTCGTCCTCGAACGACTCGTGCGCCATGACGTGGCACCAGTGACAGGCCGCGTAACCGACCGACAGCAGGATCGGCACGTCGCGGGCGGCGGCGTCGGCCAGTGCCTCCGGTGTCCACTGCTGCCAGTGCACCGGATTGTTGGCGTGCTGGCGCAGATACGGGCTGGTGGCCAGCCCCAGAGTGTTCGTGGCCGACGAATCAGCCTGGCTCATCGCCGGATCCCGGGGGTCGCGGCGACCCGTCCGCCTGATCCGGGGCCTGCCCGGCACCGGGACCACCGGCGTCGGTGCCCTCGTCCGCGGCCTGGTCCGGCTCGGGATGCTTGGGATCAAACGACTCGGGCACCTTCTTCAGCTGCCGGTTCATCGAGCGCAGCAAAAACAGCGTGCTGATCAAGAGCAACACGACGATCAGCAGTCCGACCGGGCTGGCCTTGCCGAAGTCGGGCCCGGTGTGCTGCGGCGCGTTGTCGGCCTGCCAACGGGCGGCGCTCACGAGGAGAACGAGGTGATTCACGCGTCGGTCTCGATTCCGGCGAACAGGTCGTCTTCGGGCAGCCGGGCCGGGACCCGCGAGCGGGCCAACTCGAATTCCTCGGTGGGCCAAAGCCGTTGCTGCCATTCGATCGGGGCCGCGAAGAAGTCGTGGTCGGGGTCGATCTGCGTGGTGTGCGCCCGCAGCGCGTCGTCACGCTGGCTGAAATAGGCCGAGCACTCGACGCGCGTGGTGACCCGGGACTCGAACGGGTCGTGCGCGGCGTCCCAGTGCTCGAGCCACTTCTTGAACGGGGGTTCGTGACCGTGCTTGAGGGCCTCGTCGTGCAGCAGCTGCATCCGGGCCCGCAGGAAGCCGTGGTTGTAGTACAGCTTGGACACGGTCCAGGGCTCGCCGGCGTCGGGGAAACGCCGGTAATCGCCGGCGGCTTCGAACGCGCCGACCGAAACCTGGTGGCAGCGAATGTGATCGGGGTGGGGGTAGCCGCCGTTTTCGTCGTACGTGGTCATCACGTGCGGGCGGAACTCGCGCACCGCGCGCACCAGCGCCTCGATCGACTCCTCCAGCGGCACCAGCGCGAAACATCCCTCGGGCAGCGGCGGCGGTGGGTCGCCCTTGGGCAATCCGGAGTCGACGAAGCCGAGCCAGGTGTGCTCCACCCCGAGGATCTCGGCGGCCTTGGCCATCTCGTCGCGGCGGATCTCGGCGATGTGCCCGTGCACCTCGGGCAGGTCCATCGCCGGGTTGAGGATGTCGCCGCGCTCACCGCCGGTCAACGTCACCACCAGCACCCGATGGCCCTCGTCCGCGTAGCGGGCCAGGGTGGCCGCGCCCTTGCTGGACTCGTCGTCGGGGTGGGCGTGCACCGCCATCAACCGCAATTCGCTCACGTGCTCCCTTGTCACCTCGGGTGGTCGCCCGGTCTGACCCTATAATTCCAGTTCCACATCGTTGCATGCTGTCGGCCGGTGCCCGGCAGCCGACAGCCAGGCATAACCAGGCATGACCGACATTCCTACTCCGCGTCCGGAGGCCCGCTACGGGCGTTCCCGGCTGTCGCGCATCCCGCGGCGATGGGTGCTCGTCGCGCTGGGCGTGCTGGTCGTTGCGGCCGGCCTGGCCGTGGCCGCCGTCGGCTACCACCGGTTCGGCACCAGTGACGTCAAGGGGACGCTGGGCGGTTACCGGGTGATCGACGACCAGACGGCGTCGATCACGATCAGCGTGACCCGATCGGATCCGTCGCGCCCGGTGGACTGCATCGTGCGGGTCCGCTCCGCCGACGGCAGCGAGACGGGACGGCGTGAACTGCTGGTCTCGCCGTCAGACGCGGCCACGGTGCAGGTGACGACGACGGTCAAATCCTCGCAGCCGCCGGCGGTGGCCGACATCTATGGTTGCGGCACCGATGTGCCCGCCTACCTGCGCCCGTCCTGACCGCTGCCATCGACGCCGAACAGCGAATATGGAGTCATCAACTGTTCGCGCGGTGGTAACATGGGTGAATGCACGGTTCCGATTGGGACCGTGTTGCTGCATTAGCGGCCGTCAGCAGAACGGCGCCGCAGCACACGGGGATGGACCCGCACGCTTTCGACGGCGGAGTTAACAGGACTTACGCGAACTCGCGGAACAACATACGAGGAGCACGACGAGATGACGGACACTTCGGTGACCTGGCTGACGCAAGAGTCACATGACCGACTCAAGGCCGAGCTCGACCAGTTGATCGCGAATCGTCCGGTCATCGCCGCGGAGATCAACGACCGCCGCGAGGAGGGTGACCTGCGCGAAAACGGCGGCTACCACGCCGCCCGCGAAGAGCAGGGTCAGCAGGAGGCCCGGATTCGCCAGCTGCAGGATCTGCTCAACAACGCCAAGGTCGGCGAAGCGCCCAAGCAGTCCGGGGTCGCGCTGCCCGGTTCGGTGGTCAAGGTCTACTACAACGGCGACAAGTCCGACAGCGAGACGTTCCTCATCGCGACCCGCCAGGAGGGCGTCAACGACGGCAAGCTCGAGGTGTACTCGCCGAACTCACCGCTGGGCGGCGCCCTGATCGACGCCAAGGTGGGCGAGACCCGCAGCTATGTGGTGCCCAACGGCAACACCGTCGAGGTCACCCTCGTCAGCGCGGAGCCGTACCACTCCTGAGCTTTTCTCCCGCGAGGGTGGATTCCGCGACGGCGTGACGGCCCGTTGCGTCGTCACATTCACGCCCGCCGTAACTAGGCCAGCGCTTGTTCGAGGTCGGCCAACAGGTCGGCGACGTCCTCGATGCCGACCGACAGCCGCACCAGGTCGTCGGGCACCTCCAATTGCGACCCGGCGGTCGACGCGTGCGTCATCGCGCTGGGGTGCTCGATCAGCGACTCCACCCCGCCCAGCGATTCGGCCAGGATGAACACCTTGGTTTTGGCGCACAGATCGCGGGCGGCGTCCCGGCCGCCCCGCATGCGCACCGAGACCATGCCGCCGAACCCGCGCATCTGTCGGGCGGCTACGTCGTGCCCGGGGTGGGTGGGCAGGCCGGGGTAGAGCACCGCGCTCACCGCGGGATGGCCCGCGAGGAATTCCGCGATGGCCGTGGCGTTTTCGCTGTGCCGCTGCATGCGCAGCACCAGGGTCTTCAGGCCGCGCATCGTCAGGTAGGCGTCGAACGGGCCGGGCACCGCGCCGGCCCCGTTCTGCAGGAAGCCGAACGCGTCGTCCAGTTCTTCGTCATTGGTGACCAGCGCGCCGCCCACCACGTCGGAATGCCCGCCGATGTATTTGGTGGTCGAGTGCAGCACGATGTCCGCCCCCAGCGTCAGCGGCTGCTGCAGCGCGGGAGAAGCAAACGTGTTGTCCACCAACACTTTTGCCGAATAATGCCGGCCCAGATCGGCAATGGCGGCGATATCGGCGATGGACAACAACGGGTTGGTCGGGGTTTCCACCCAGACCATCCGGGTTCGCGGCGTGATCGCGGCGGCGACGGCGTCCGGATCGTGCAGCGCGACGGGCGTGTACTCGACGTTCCACTGGGTGAAGACCTTGTCGATCAGCCGAAACGTGCCGCCGTACGCGTCATTCGGGATCACCACGTGGTCACCCGGGCGCAGCACCGCCCGCAGGGCGCAGTCGGTGGCGGCCATTCCCGAGGCGAAGGCCCGCCCGTGGCGGCCCTCCTCGACCGCGGCCAGCGCGGCCTCCAGCGCGGCGCGGGTCGGGTTGCCGGTGCGCGCGTATTCGAATCCGCTCCGCAACGCGCCGACGCCGTCCTGGGCGAAGGTGCTGCTGGCATAGATCGGGGCGTTGACCGCTCCGGTCGCCGGGTCCGGCCGGTAGCCGGCGTGAATCGCTTTGGTGGCCAGTCCGGTGAACTCGGGGTGTGGGTTGCGGTCGTCGCTCATCGACGATCAGCCTAGGTGACGGGTTGCCTCTCGGCGCCGTCGATCGGCAAGCACACGGTCGTCATGATCTTGTCCGCCAGCGTCTGACGCTTCGAATCCCACAGCGGGAAAAGGAAACCGATGAAGCAGATGACCGCGTCGATGAAGTGCGCCAGCGCGCGCACCACGGACATGCCGAAGCCCAGGGGTTGGCCGGTGACCTCGCTGACCACTTTGAACTTCATCACCGATTTGCCGACGCTCGACCCGGTCGTGCCCTGCTGGTAGCCGTAATTCCAGATCAGGTAGAACAGCCCGACGATCGACGCCAACCACTGCGCCACCATGCCGATGGTCGAGTTCTGGGTGGCGCAGTACTGGTTGACGGCGTACTGGGTGATGTCGGTGATGCAGGCCGTCTGTTGCGTCGCGAGCAGAATCGCGGTGCCGATGCCATGCACGACGACGTACGGGAGGATGTCGATGACGAATGCCAGCGCGCGGGTCAACCAGGGCGTGTACTCCTGCGTCGGCAGGGTGCGGATCGCCGGTCCCGGCGGTGGCGGCGCGTAGCCGCCTGACGACGGCGGGGGTGGCGGATAGGACCCACCGGGCGCCGGAGGGATGGGTGGCGGCGGGGGGTAGGACGCGCCGGCGGGTGCCGACGGAGGCGGCGGCGGGAACTCCTGGCCGCCGGAGGGCGGCTGTTGCCCGCCGGAGGGACCGGGCGACGGGGGAGGCGGCGGGTAAGCGCCGCCGGGCGGCGGTTGATCGGTCATGGGCAACCTTCCACTGCGGAACAGCCGGACATCTCTAGCGGGATTAGCCGAATTACCGTACCTGAGCGTTTCACCGACGGGCGCCGCGCGCTACCGGCGCCCGCTCAGTCCACGCGGCCCTTCGGAGAGGAAGCCCAGCAGGTCATAACGGGTGATCACACCCACCGGTTTGCCCTCTTCGACCACCATCAACGCGTCCCAGTCGCGCAGCGCCGCGCCCGCCGCGCTGACCAGTTCCCCCGCGCCGATCATCGGCAGCGGGGGGCTCATGTGCTGGGCGACCGCGTCGGCCAGTTTCGCCCGGCCCTCGAACACGGCTGAGAGCAATTCGCGCTCGGAGACGCTGCCGGCGACCTCCCCCGCCATCACCGGCGGCTCGGCACCGACCACCGGCATCTGGGACACCCCGTACTCGCGCAGGATGCCGATGGCGTCGCGCACGGTTTCCGACGGGTGGGTGTGCACCAGGTCGGGCAGCGCGCCGGACTTGCGGCGCAGCACGTCGCCGACCCTGGACTGCTCGGTCGACCCGTCGAGCCGGCTGCGCAGGAATCCGTATGACGACATCCACGCGTCGTTGAAGATCTTCGACATGTAGCCCCGCCCGCCGTCGGGCAGCAGCACCACGACGAGCGCGTCGGGCCCGGCTTCTTCGGCGACGCGCAGCGCGGCGACCACCGCCATCCCGCACGACCCCCCGACCAGCATCGCCTCCTCGCGGGCCAGGCGCCGGGTCATGTCGAACGAATCGGAGTCGGACACCGCGATGATCTCGTCGGGCACGGTGCGGTCGTAGGCCTGGGGCCAGAAGTCCTCGCCGACGCCTTCCACCAGATAGGGCCGGCCGGTGCCGCCCGAATACACCGACCCCTCGGGGTCGGCGCCGATGATGCGCACCGCCCCGTTCGATACCTCTTTGAGGTAGCGGCCCGCGCCGGTGATCGTGCCGCCGGTGCCGATGCCCGCGACGAAGTGGGTGACTTTGCCGTCGGTGTCGGCCCAGATCTCCGGGCCGGTGGTGGCGTAATGGCTGGCCGGGCCTTCCGGGTTGGCGTACTGGTCCGGTTTCCACGCGCCGTCGATCTCGGTGACCAGCCGGTCGGAGACGCTGTAGTAGCTGTCCGGGTGCTCGGGGGGCACGGCCGTCGGGCAGACGACCACCTCGGCGCCGTACGCGATCAGCACGTTGCGCTTGTCCTCGCTGACCTTGTCCGGGCAGACGAACACGCACTTGTACCCGCGGTGCTGGGCGACCAGGGCCAGCCCGACGCCGGTGTTGCCGGAGGTGGGTTCGACGATCGTGCCGCCGGGGCGCAGCGCTCCGCTGGCTTCGGCGGCGTCGATCATCTTCGCCGCGATCCGGTCCTTGGAGCTGCCGCCGGGGTTGAGGTATTCGACCTTGGCCGCCACGACGCCGGCACCGTCGGGAACGACGGAGTTCAGGCGCACCAGCGGCGTGCCGCCGATGAGGTCACTGATGTGCTGCGCGATCCGCATGCGTCACATCGTCTCAGGCGGTTTGGCGCGGCGCGCAACTACTCTGCGCGTTGCCCGCGCCGGTGCTACTCGGTGGCCTCGCGGATGTAATCGCCGATCTGGCGCAGCGAGCGCATGGCCTCCGGCACCATCGGCGCGGCCAGCTGGAAATCGTGGATCTGGCCGGGCCACACCCGTACCTCGGCGGGCACCCCGGCCGCGGCCAGCCGGCTCGCCGCCAACCGCGCGTCGTGCAGCAAGACCTCGGAGCCCGACACGTGAATCAGCGTGCGCGGCAGGCCCGGCTTGATGTGTTCCAGCGGCTCGTAGATCTCTTCGGCCTTGCCGTCGACTTTGTTCTTCCCGGCCGCCCCGGCAACCAGCTCGGCGAGGGCGTCGAACGCCTCGGCGGAGAACATCGCGTCGGTGTCGATGTTGGGGTGGGCCTGCTTGGGTTCCTTCGCCAGCTGCAGCAGCGGCGAGATCAAGACGAGCGCGGCGGGCGCGTCCCCTTCTCCGTGCCCTTCCGCCTGCAGGCGCTGCGCCAGCGTGAGCGCCAGGTAGCCGCCCGCGGAGTCGCCCGCCAGCACGATCTGGTCGGGCTGGTAACCGCGCTGCCGCAGCCATCGGCAGGCGTCGTGGCAATCGTCGATCGCCATGCCGACCGAATTCTTGGGCAGCAGACGGTAATTGACCACCAACACCGGCGAATCGGCGAACTTCGAGAGGGCTTCGACGAGCCTGCCGTGAGAGTTCGCCCCGCAGGTCAGAAACGCGCCGCCGTGCAGGTAGACGACGACCCGGCGGCTGCCGTCGGCGGGCAGCACCCCGGGCGCGCGCACCAGCTGCGCGCAGGCGTGCGGCAGCTGCACGGTCTCGCGGACGGTGGCCGACGCCGGGATGAGCACGCGCGCGGTGAGGTCGATGAGACCCCACGGCCACGGCAGGTTGGGGACGTGGCTGCCGACGGTCAAAATCGGCCGGATCGTCAGCCGTGACGTCAGGTTGGCCAATCGCGCAGCAACGCTGGGGCCGGATTCGAGGACCTCGACGGGTGCGCCGTCGCTGATCGCGAACTTGCGCGTCTGGGCCCGGCGGGCTTTGAGGACATCATGGGCACGAACGGTGGCCTCAGGCGACCCCGATACCTTGCTAGGTGCGGTCATGCTCAACACTTCCTACGCCGTTGTAGTGCGATACAGCATGTGACGAGGCTGTTGAGCGTCTGGTTCAGCCGTTTGCCAAAGCGCTCAGCCATCCCCTTGTTCTCAGCTTGACAGCCATCGCTTAGTGCAACGTATGAAATCTCTGAGTTGATACCAGTTTTGCTTCGCACCGTGATCAGTTCGTTTTTTCGCACCGCCCGCGCAAACCCCGAAGCGCCCCTAAACTTGAGGGGGTGACCATTCGGGTGCCACGTCGTTCGGCGATCGCCCTGGCCACAGCGGGCGCGCTGGCCTCGACAGGAACCGCCTACCTGGGGGCACGTAGTCTGTTGGTCGGCCAGGCGACCCACGCGCGCACCATCATCCCCAAGGCATGGGACATCCCGCCCCGCGCCGACGGCGTGTACACGCGCGGCGGCGGACCCGTGGAACGGTGGCATCGCGGCCTGGCGGCCGACCTGCACCTGATGATCTTCGGCGATTCGACCGCCGCCGGATACGGCTGCATGAGCGCCGACGAGGTGCCGGGGGTACGGATCGCGCGCGGCCTGGCCGAGCAGACCGGCAAGCGAATCCGGCTGAGCACCAAGGCCATTGTCGGCGCCACCTCCAAGGGCGTGTGCGGCCAAGTCGACGCGATGTTCGTGGCCGGCCCACCGCCGGACGTGGCGGTGATCATGGTCGGCGCCAACGACGTGACCGCGCTCAACGGGGTGAGCCAGTCGGCGCAACGGCTGGCGTTGATCGTCCGCAAGCTGCGGGCCCGAGGCGCGGTGGTGATCGTCGGCACCTGCCCGGATCTCGGCTTCATCAGCGCGATTCCGCAACCGCTGCGTTCGCTCGCGCACGAGCGTTGCCTGCAGCTCGCCCGCGCCCAGACCGCCGCGGTCCGCTCGGCCGGCGGGGTGCCGGTGCCGCTAGCGCAGCTGATGGCGCCGCAGTTCCGGGCCACGCCCGACGCGATGTTCTCCGCCGACGGCTATCACCCGTCGCCGCCCGCGTATGCACTGGCCGCCGACGCGCTGCTGCTCGCCCTGTGCGACGCGCTGGGCGAGAAGGTGGAGCGCCCACCGCTGAGCCCGCCGGTACTTCCGGCCGAGCCGGTCCTCGGGCAGCGCCACACGCGGGCCAGCGTGATGTCGCGGCTGTGGCGGCGCCCGGCACCCGGACCTGCCCCGTCTTCGTGCCCCGAGGTCGGCAGCGACTAGATTTGTGTTCGCCCGTCGGCGTGGGCCCACCGCCCGATGGTGAAGCGAGCCAGCCCCATCTGTGGGATCTGCAGGGATCTGAAGGGAACCACCATGCCTGAAGCCGTCATTGTCTCAACTGCTCGCTCGCCGATCGGCCGCGCGATGAAGGGGTCGCTGGTCAACATGCGCCCCGACGACCTGACCGTCCAGATCGTGAAGGCCGCGCTGGACAAGGTGCCCGCCCTGAACCCGCACCAGATCGACGACCTGATCCTGGGCTGTGGGCAGCCCGCGGGTGAATCCGGTTACAACCTGGCGCGGGTCATCGCCGTCGAGCTCGGCTTCGACTTCTTGCCGGGCACCACCGTCAACCGGTACTGCTCGTCGTCGCTGCAGACCTCCCGGATGGCCTTCCATGCGATCAAGGCCGGTGAGGGCGACGCGTTCATCTCGGCGGGTGTGGAAACCGTGTCGCGGTTCGCCAAGGGCAGCGCCGACTCATGGCCCGACAGCAAGAACTCGCTGTTCGGTGAGGCCCAGGAGCGCTCGGCCGCCGCGGCCGAAGGCGCCGACGAATGGCACGACCCTCGCGCCGACGGCAACCTGCCCGACGTGTACATCGCGATGGGGCAGACGGCCGAGAACGTTGCTTTGCTGACCGGCATCAGCCGCGAAGACCAGGACCACTGGGGAGTGCGCAGCCAGAACCGCGCCGAGGAGGCGATCAAGAGCGGGTTCTTCGAGCGGGAGATCACCCCGGTGACCCTGCCCGACGGCACCACGGTGAGCACCGACGACGGCCCCCGCCCCGGCACCACGTACGAGAAGATCAGCCAGCTCAAGCCGGTCTTTCGGCCCAACGGCACGGTGACCGCGGGCAACGCGTGCCCGCTCAACGACGGCGCCGCCGCGGTGGTGATCACCAGCGACACCAAGGCCAAGGAACTGGGCCTGACGCCGCTCGCGCGCATCGTGTCCACCGGGGTCAGCGGCCTTTCGCCGGAGATCATGGGCCTGGGCCCCATCGAGGCGACCAAGAAGGCGCTGGCGCGGGCCAAGCTGTCGGTCAGCGACATCGACCTGTTCGAGATCAACGAGGCGTTCGCCGTGCAGGTGCTGGGCTCGGCCCGGGAGTTGGGCATCGACGAGGACAAGCTGAACGTGTCCGGTGGGGCGATCGCGCTGGGCCACCCGTTCGGCATGACCGGCGCCCGCATCGCCACCACGCTGCTGAACAACCTGCAGACGCACGACAAGACGTTCGGTCTGGAGACCATGTGCGTCGGCGGCGGACAAGGCATGGCGATGGTGATCGAGCGGCTCAGCTGAGCCGCGCGGCCGTCGAGCGTGAAACCTCGGCGTTGAGTGTGAATTCCGGGCCTCGAGTGTGAAGCCCGGGCGGTGAACCGCCGAGCAAGCCCACCGCTGGTTCACACTCAACGCCACCGGCTCACACTCGACGCACGACAGACAAAAAACCGGCACGCCCATCGGCGTGCCGGTTTTTGGGTGGCAAAGCTAATCGTTTTGTAGATAGCTGAGCAGGCGCAGGATCTCGATGTACAGCCAGACCAGCGTCACGGTCAGGCCCAGCGCGATGCCCCACGCGGCCTTCTCCGGCGCACCGGCGCGAACCATCTGGTCGGCCGCGTCGAAGTCGATCAGGAAGCTGAACGCCGCGATGCCGATGCACACCAGCGAGAAGATGATCGCCAGCGGGCCGCCGCTGCGCAGGCCCAGGCCCGCACCGCCGCCGACACCGAACATTGCCAACACGAAGTTGCCCAGCATCAGGGCCAACACGCCGAACAGCGCGGCGACCACCATGCGGGTGAACTTGGGCGTGACCCGGATGGCGCCGGTCTTGTAGACGACCAACATGCCGAAGAACACCCCGAAGGTGCCCATGACGGCCTCACCGATCAGCACGCCGGCGTTGGCGCTCGACACCGAGAAGTGGGCGAAGACGAACGAAAGCGCACCCAGGAACAGACCCTCGAGGACGGCGTAGCTGAGCACGATCGCCGGGCTGTCCTGCTTGCGACCGAAGGTCGCCACCAGCACTAGGCCCAGGCCGCCGAGCGCGCCGATCAAGGTCAGCGGCATCGCCAGCGCGAGGTTGGAGACCACCAAGAAGTAGGAGACCACGGCGGAGGCCGCGAGCACGGCCAGCGTGATGCCGGTCTTGGTGACGACGTCGTCGATCGTCAGCGGGCGAGAAGCCCTGGTCTCCTGGTACGGAGCCTGGTAGGGAGCCGCATAGGGGTCGGCCTGGTAGCCCTGCATCGGGGCCGCGCCAGTGCCGAATTGCGCGTATCCGCCACTCTGCTTAGGCAGCGAACGAAATACCGGGTTGCTTGTCTCCCGCACCGTCGGATCCTCTCTTATTGGCTTCGAGCTGTGCGAACACCATCTCAACGATCAGCGGCCCACCCTGGTTCCCAGCCGAGCTGGGCATTTTGTGAAGTTCTCGAGCCTTGAAGGCTTCCGCCGTTGTCGTCGCGTTAAAGATAACCCTTACCCGCGCATACCGCGCCGGTCGTGACGATCTAGATTTCTTCCTCGGGGCTGGACCGGAGCAAGGGAGGCTAGGGCGTGACCGACGGATCCGATGAGGTTCTCACCGAGGTTGACGGAAGCGTCGGCCTGATCACGCTCAACCGCCCCAAGGCGATCAACTCGCTGAACCAGCGGATGGTGGACGATCTGACCGCCATCCTCACCGGCTGGGCCGACGACGACGCGGTGCGCGCGGTGGTGCTCTCCGGCGCCGGGGAGCGCGGACTGTGCGCGGGTGGCGACGTGGTCTCGATCTACCACAGCGCGCGCAAGGACGGCGCCGAGGCGCGACGCTTCTGGCGCGACGAATACTTGCTCAACGCCCAGATCGCCGACTTCTCCAAGCCGTACGTCGCGGTGATGGACGGCATCGTGATGGGCGGCGGCGTGGGGGTGAGCGCGCACGCCAACACCCGCGTGGTGACCGACACCTCCAAGATCGCCATGCCCGAGGTCGGCATCGGCTTCATTCCGGACGTCGGCGGCGTTTACCTGCTGTCACGCGCCCCCGGCGGCCTCGGCCTGCACGCCGCGCTGACCGGAGCGCCGTTCTCCGGGGCCGACGCCATCGCCATGGGCTTCGCCGACCACTACGTGCCGCACGCGGACGTCGAGGCATTCCGCCGGGCGATCGTCAGCGACGGCGTCGAGAACGCGCTCGCCAAATACGCCGTCGAGCCACCACCGAGCGAGCTTGCGGCACAACGCGATTGGATCGACGGCTGCTTTGCGCGCGACACCGCGGAGGACATCGTCGCGGCCTTGCGGGACCACGACGCCGGCCCGGCGAACGACGCCGCCAACCTGATCGCCACCCGCTCCCCGATCGCGCTGTCGGTCACACTGGAGGCGGTGCGCCGCGCGGCCGACCTGGAAACGCTGAAAGACGTTCTCGTGCAGGACTATCGGGTGTCCTCGGCGTCGCTGCGCTCACACGACCTGGTCGAAGGTATTCGCGCACAACTGATCGACAAGGATCGCAATCCGAAGTGGTCGCCGGCACAGCTGGCCGCCGTCACGGCGGCGGACGTCGAGGCGTATTTCGCCCCGGTCGACGACGACCTGAGTTTCTAGAAAGGCGGTTTGGATATGGCGGACGCACAGTACGAGACCATCCTCGTCGAGCGCGAGGAGCGCGTCGGCATCATCACCCTGAACCGGCCCAAGGCCCTCAACGCGCTGAACACCCAGGTGATGAACGAGGTCACCAGTGCGGCAGCGGATTTCGATGACGACCCCGGCATCGGCGCCATCATCATCACGGGCTCGGCTAAAGCGTTCGCCGCCGGCGCCGACATCAAGGAGATGACCGCGCTGACGTTCGCCGACGCCTTCGGCGCCGACTTCTTCGCCCCCTGGGGCAGACTCGCCGACGTGCGCACTCCGACGATCGCCGCGGTGGCCGGGCACGCCCTTGGTGGCGGCTGCGAGCTGGCCATGATGTGCGACCTGCTGATCGCCGCCGACACAGCGAAATTCGGCCAGCCCGAGATCAAACTCGGGGTGCTGCCCGGCATGGGCGGTTCGCAGCGCCTGACCCGCGCCATCGGCAAGGCCAAGGCCATGGACCTCATCCTGACCGGGCGCACCATCGACGCCGCCGAAGCCGAACGCAGCGGCCTGGTCTCGCGCGTGGTGCCCGCCGACGACCTGCTGACCGAGGCGAAGAAGGTCGCCACCACGATCTCGCAGATGTCGCGCTCGGCATCCAGGATGGCCAAAGAGGCCGTCAACCGCGCGTTCGAATCCACGCTGGCCGAGGGACTTCTCTACGAACGCCGGCTGTTCCACTCGACTTTCGCGACCGAGGACCAGTCCGAGGGAATGGCGGCCTTCGTCGAGAAGCGCCCGCCGAACTTCACGCACCGCTAGGACGCTTCCATGAGCGAACCGGGTTCCGCGACGAACATCGACACCGGCGACAAGCCGGCGGATGACATCGAGGAGTCGCCGGGCGCCGGCCCCGAAGCCGCGCCGGAACCCGCGCCCGCCCCGCGGGCCGGGCGCGCCGCGCCCACCCTGCCATGGACTGAAAAACCTTGGTGGGTACGGCATTACACGTTCACCGGCACCACGGTCGGCCTGATCTTCATCTGGCTTTCGCTGACACCGTCGCTGCTGCCGCGCGGCCCGTTGTTCCAGGGACTGGTGAGCGGGCTCTCCGGCGCCATCGGCTATGGGCTGGGCGTCTTTTCGGTCTGGCTGGTGCGATTCATGCGGGAGAAGGATCACAGCCCGCCGCCGCCACGCTGGGCGTGGAAGGTGCTGATCCCGATCGGTGTGGTCGGCCAGGTGCTGATGGCGATCTGGTTCCACGTCTGGCAGGACGACGTGCGCGACCTGATGGGCGTCGCGCACCTGAAGTGGTACGACTACCCGCTGTCGGGAGTCCTCTCGCTGGTGGTGCTGTTCACGGTGGTCGAAATAGGCCAGTTCACCCGCTGGCTGGTCCGCTTCCTGGTCAATCAGGTCGACCGGTTCGTACCGTTTCGGCTCTCGGCAACCATCGTGGTGGTCACGCTGGCAGTCCTGACCGTCACCGTGCTCAACGGGGTCGTGCTCAAGTTCGCCATGCGCACCATGAACGACACCTTCGCCTCGGCGAACAACGAGATGAACCCCGACAGCGCGCCGCCGAAGACCGCGCTGCGCTCCGGCGGGCCGGAGTCGCTGGTGTCCTGGGAATCCCTTGGCCACCAAGGGCGTGTCTTCGTCGAAGGCGGTCCCAAGGTCGACGATCTGACCGCGTTCAACGGCGCCCCCGCGGCCGAACCGATCCGGGCCTACGCGGGGCTGAACTCCGCCGACGGCATCACCGCGACCGCCGAGCTCGCCGCGCGCGAATTGCAACGCACCGGCGGGCTGCGGCGCGCGGTCGTCGCGGTCGCGACCACCACCGGCACCGGCTGGATCAACGAGGCGGAGGCCACCGCGCTCGAGTACATGTACAACGGCAACACCGCGATCGTCAGCATGCAGTATTCGTTCCTGCCGAGCTGGCTGTCGTTCCTGGTGGACAAGGAGAACGCCCGGCACGCCGGCCAGGCGCTGTTCGAGGCCGTCGACCGGCTGATCCGCCAGATGCCCGAAGGGCAGCGCCCCAAGCTGGTCGTGTTCGGGGAAAGCCTCGGCTCCTTCGGCGGCGAGGCATCGTTCATGAGTCTCAACAACGTCCTCGCCCGCACCGACGGCGCCCTGTTCAGCGGGCCGACGTTCCAAAACACCATCTGGACCGATCTGACCACCACGCGTGACGCCGGATCCCCCGAGTGGCTGCCGATCTACGACGACGGTCGCTACGTGCGCTTCGTGGCCCGCTCGGGCAACTTGGCGCGCCCCAAGGATCCGTGGGACCACCCGCGGGTGGTCTACCTGCAGCACGCCTCGGATCCGATCGCCTGGTGGACACCGGACCTGGTGTTCAGCAAGCCCGACTGGCTGCGGGAGCGGCGCGGCTATGACGTGTTGCCCCAGACGCGGTGGATCCCGGTCGTCACCTTCCTCCAGGTGTCGGCCGACATGGCGGTGGCGGTGGACGTCCCCGACGGGCACGGTCACCGGTACGTCGCCGACGTCGCCGACGGCTGGGCGGCGGTGATGTCGCCGCCTGGGTGGACGCCGGAGAAGACGGCCAAGCTGCGGCCGCTGCTGCACGCCGGCGACTAGATCCAGCGACGCCCGCCGGCGGCCGTGTCCGCCAGCGGGGCATCGGGCGCACCGCCGGTCAGCTCGGTGAGCACGCCCGCGGCGGCCAACGCGTGATAGCCGCCGATGACGTCGGTGGCGCGGTGCAGGCCGATGTCCAGCAGCGCGGCCGCCGCCAGGCTGGACGTGTAGCCCTCCGAGCACAGAATCACCCATTCGACGTCGTCGCCGACGGCTTCGGGCAGTTTGGCCTCGCTAGTGGGGTCGCAGCGCCACTCCAGGACGTTGCGCTCGATCACCAGCGCACCGGGCACCTCGCCCTCGCGGAACCGCTGGGCCTGGGGCCGGATGTCGACGAGGACCGCGCCGCGCCGCAGCGCGTCGGGCACTTCGATGGCGGGCAGGCGGCGATACCGGCGCCGGGCGGATCTCAAGACGACGTCGATGCGGCTCACGACGATCCCTCCGGCTGGTCGGTCAGTTCGGTGCGTTGCCGGCGCAACGTCTTGCGGTCGGTGACGTCGTAGTACGACATGGCGGTCAGGGGCGGCGAGTACGCATGCACGCTCAGCGTCGGCCGCGCCGGTCCGGCGCCCGCGCCCGGCAACCCCGTGACCGGAACGGTGACCGGCCGCGGCGCCCAGACCACGTCGTGCACCCAGCCCAGTGGGAATCCGGCCTGATCGCCGGCGTCGAGCCGACGGCGCCGCAAAGCCCTACCGTCCCAACGGTATTCGTTGAGCGAGCCGGACACGACGGTCAACGCGCCCAGCGACCCGCCATGATCGTGTAACTCGGTCGGATGACCGGGCACCCAGCTGATCAGCCAGACGTCGAGTTCGTCGTCGCCGTGGATGCGGGTGAACCAGCGTTGCGTCTCGGGGATGCCGCCCTGGGGCAGCAGGTGGTCGCAGCGCCCGCTGAGCACATCGTCGGCGGCCTGGTCGGTGGCGTGCAGCAAGTCGGGCACCCGCAGCCGGCTCGGCCCCGCCGCCGGGGACGACAGGGTTTGGGGGCGCGTGAGCGTGGCGGCGACGGGCGCTGCCCCGGCAAGGGACAAAGTCATGGGGGAACTCCAGAGCGAAATGGGATCGGACAGGCGGCGGCGTGTTACGGCCGACAACACTCGCAAAATCCGAAGCGCTCCATCACGGCAGCCAGTGTTGCATAGATTGAGACCGTGCGCTGGCGCGGTGGTCGACCCCGGCGGCGGGGCGCGGTGGTTGCCGCGGCCCCCGTGGTGGGCGTCCTGGTGGCGGTCATGGGCTGCTCGCACGGCGACCAGCAGGGTGCGCCGGCCCCCTCCTCGGCGCGGCAATCCGGCGTCGCCGGCGGCCCGGGCTCGGCCCCCGCGGGGGCCATCGGCGTGTCCCCCGGCGGCGTGACGACCAGGGTCGATGTCCCCGCACACTCGACCGAGGAGGAGTACTACCAGGCCTGTCACGCCGCAAAAGTGTGGATGGACGGCCAACCCAAGACCGGCGCGTCGCTGTTCGAGCCCTATTTGGCGATGGTGCAGGCATCACCGTCGGGCACCGCGGGCAGCTGGAACGCCCCCTGGTCGGCGTTGACGCCGGCCCGGCAGGCGGCGGTGATCGTCGCCGCGCGGGCGGCGGCCGACGACGAGTGCGGGTAGCGCCGCGCGCGCCGGCGTCCTCCCCGCGGGGTAATTGCGATCACGGCGGAAAAAAGTCCCCGCCCGGCCCGGCAGCGAGGCGCCGCCGCGCAAAATGGTGGGGTGCCTGACGAACTTCCGCGTCGCTCAGCGCCGACTCGGGTGGCACTCGCCCTCGGCAGCGGTGGCGCCCGCGGCTACGCCCACGTCGGGGTGATCGAGGCCCTGCGCGCCCGCGACTACGAGGTCGTCGGCGTCTCCGGCTCGTCGATGGGCGCGCTGGTCGGCGGACTGCACGCGGCCGGGCGGCTCGACGAGTTCTCCGAGTGGGCGAAGTCGCTGACCCAGCGCACCATCCTGCGACTGCTGGACCCGTCGATCAGCGCGGCGGGCGTGATGCGCGCCGGAAAGATCCTGGACGCCGTGCGCGACATCCTGGGCCCCGTCGCCATCGAAGACCTGCTGATCCCCTACACCGCGGTGGCGACCGACCTGCTGGCGGGCAAGTCGGTGTGGTTTCAGCGCGGGCCCCTCGACGAGGCGATCCGCGCGTCGATCGCCATCCCGGGGGTGATCGCGCCGCACGCGGTCGACGGCCGGCTGTTGGCCGACGGCGGCATCCTCGATCCGCTGCCGATGGCGCCCCTTTCGGCCGTCAACGCCGACCTGACCATCGCGGTGAGCCTGTCCGGCAGTGAGGCGATCACCACCCGCGAAGCGGAGCCGGGGGCCACCGCCGAATGGTTGACCCGCATGGTGCGCAGCACCTCCGCGCTGCTCGACACGGCCGCGGCCCGCTCGCTGCTCGACCGGCGGACCGCCCGGGCGGTGCTGAGCAGGCTGGGCGGGCCCGGTGGCGAGTCCGACGACTGGTCGGAGGACCCCGACGACGAGCAACCCCCGGCCGACGCCGACGCGGGTGTGCTGCCCGGCGCGGTGATCGATGTCCCGAAGTTGGGCAGCTTCGAGGTGATGAACCGGACGATCGACATCGCCCAGGCAGCGCTCGCGCGCCACAGCCTGGCGGTCTACCCGCCCGACCTGCTCATCGAGGTTCCGCGGTCGACGTGCCGGGCCCTGGAGTTTCACCGGGCAGTGGAGGTGATCGCCACCGGCCGGGCGCTCGCCGACGACGCCCTGGACTCTTTGGAAGCCGAGCGCGACGACGCCGCCCCACCCGCGATAGACCGCTAAAGATATTGCGCGCCAAGCGAACCCGTCACAGGCCCAGGAACCGGGCGATGGCCGCGGCCTCGCGGCGACCCTGCCCGCGCCCGGCCAGGGCCGAGGGGATGCGGCAGCCCGGATCAAGGGCGTTGGGCCCGAAGGCGGCCAGCGATTCGGCGTCGGCGAACACCGCGAACGCGGCACCGGCGAACGAGGAGATCTCGGCGGCGGGTCCGGCGCCGAACGGCGACGGCGCGTCGACGCCCGAGGGCACCAGCACCACCGCGACGTCACAGTCGGCGGCCACCACGAGGTTGACCGAGCTGGCGACCCCGCCGTCCATGTAGTCGCGATCCGCGATCGTCACCGGCGGCCACGCCCCGGGCACCGCGCAGCTGGCCGCCACGGCGTCGACGAGGTCGACGCCGGACTCGCGGTCGAAGACGGCCAGTTCCCCAGTGGCCACGTCGATGGCGGTGAGCCGCAGCGTCCGCTCGGGCCAGTCGTGCGACGGCAGGCGCTGCGCGATCACCTGGCGGCGCACGGGCGCGGGAACGGTTTCGGTCGCCAGGGCGACGGCCCCGATCCGCTGCATTTGTTGGCGCGTCTTGTCCAGCGGCTCCTCGTACGGGGCGGCCAGGGCCGTCAGGAACAGCTCGGTGATGGTGTCGACGTTTACGCCGGAATCGATCTCGGCCGACGACTCGGCGACTTGCCGGTCGAACAGCTCGTCCAGCGTGTGACCGCTGCCGAGCTGCGCGGCGACCGCCGAGCCCGCCGACGTCCCCACCAGCACATCCGACTCGACCAACACCCGGGCCGCAGCCGGCGACTCGTCGGCAATGCCCCGCAGAACACCTGTCTCCCAGGCGATTCCCGCGATCCCTCCGCCCGCCAGCACCAGGGCGCGTTTGTTCGTCACGCTCACCAACTCTGCCAAACGGGGTCAGACCACCCGCCGGGTGCTCGGCAGCGCGTGTTGCGAGTCCTCCACCGGCACGCTCAGGTCCTCGCGGCGCAACAGCTGTCGGGGCGGGTCGGGCAACACCAACTCGCGGGCGACGTGCAGCCGGGCGTCGACGTGAATCAGCTCCCCCGGCTCGAGAAGGCGCCAGCGCGGGTCGCCGTCCATGCGTTCGGTGGCGAACACCACCGACGGCCGCGTGCACAGGTGCTCCGAGCGCGCGTGAATTCGTATGGTGTGCAAGTCGAATTCGGGATCCTGCGCCGCCGCACCGTCGGATCGATCCAGGACGTAGAGCTCGTGAGTTTGCGGGTACCGCAGCGCCCACATGTCGGTGGCCGTGCTCAGCAGCACGTTCACCGCGTAGATCGGGACGTGCTCGGCGAGCCATCGCGTGGCGTCGACGAGGCCCGCGGTGATGTCGCCGCCGCGGGCGCGGATCGAGCCGGTGATCAACGCGAACACGCGCTCGGAGTCGGTGTCACCCAATACCAGGTCGGCGGTGCCGATCTCGCGCAGTCGCTCGTCGATGATTTCCAGGCCTTCGAGGACGCCGTTGTGCGCGAAGATCCGGCCGTCCTGCAAGAACGGGTGGGTGTTGCGGATGTCGAGCGATCCGGTGGTCGCGTAGCGGACGTGGGCGATGACGGTGGTGCCGGTCATCCGATGCGCCTCGGTCGCGAATGCGGCGTCCTGCCAGGCGGCTATCGGCTCCTTGTAGAGGTGCGGCGCGGCGTGCTCGTCGAAGATGCCCAGGCCGGTGCCGTCTGGATTTCTCCGGCTCTGTTCGGACAGGCTGTCCGGCGCGTCCAGCAGCCAGAAGGTGGCGGTGCACGCGTGCGTCCCGGCGTGCAGGCCAAAGAGTCGGCACATGCCTTCAAACCGTAATGGTCGGCGGCCTCAGCCGGTCAGCAAGGCCGACAGGTTGGCCAGGGCCCGGCGCGCGTAGCCCTTCCACATCCAGCCCAACAGTGGCAGCGCCCAGGCCGTTCGCGGCGATTTCGGGTGGATCTCCCAGCGCCAGGTGATCTCGGTTCCGGCGGCCGCCGGGACGAAAATCCATTCGCCCACAACGTGATCGACCAGCATCGCCATCGGACCGGTGACCTCGCAGAGCCGGTAGCCGAACGAGCGCGGCGGGTCGACACTGGTCAATTCCTCGCGCATGGTGGCGCCGCCGGCCAGGTGCACGATGCGAGTCTGCCCCGCCGCGTCCCAGGCGCCCGTCTGCTCACGCACCTCCCGGATCGGCGGGAAGGGGCCGTACCAGCGGTTGAACAGCGTGGGCAGTGGCAGCGGCAGCGTCCGGCCGAACGCGTCGTGTGCCGCGACCGGGGCGACGACGGATTGGTCCACGACAAGTGAATGTGCCACTGTCTCAATCCTTTCCGCTCTGTTGTCCGCGAGACCGCGAATCGCACGTTTTGCCGGCGAACTACGCGATTCTGTGTCTGCTCGGCCAGTCAGCGAGCATCCCTCAGTCGCGCGCTTCGGTCACCTGGTAGCCGTCTTCGGCGTATCGCGACCGGATGGCTTTCTTGTCGTACTTGCCGACGCTGGTGCGCGGGATCTCGTCGACGAACGTCCACCGCTCGGGCAGCCACCACCGAACGACCTTGTCCGCCAGGTATTCTCGCAGCTGCTCCGCGCTGACCGACGCGCCCTGTTTGGGCACGATCACCGCGAGCGGCCGTTCCTCCCAACGTTCGTCGGGAACGCCGACCACCGCGGCCTCGACCACCTCGGGGTGACCGATGAGGGCGTTCTCCAGCTCGACCGACGAGATCCACTCTCCACCGGATTTGATGACGTCTTTTGCCCGGTCGGTCAGGGTGACGAAACCGCGGCCGTCGATGCGGCCCACGTCGCCGGTGCGCAGCCAGCCGGAGTCGAACTTCGATTCGTCATGGCCCAGGTAGTAGGAGCCGGCGATCCACGGGCCGCGGACCTCTACCTCCCCCACGGCGACGCCGTCGTTGGGCAGCACCTGGCCCTCGTCGTCGACGATCCGCATCTCCACCCCGCACACCGGTTGGCCCTGGGTGCCGCGGAAGGCCCAGTGCTGGTCCTCCGGGGTGCCGGGGGGTGGCCAGGCCATGGTGGCCAACGGCGACGTCTCCGTCATGCCCCACAGCTGGCGGATCTGCACATCGTGCTTTTCCTCGAAGGTGCGCATCAGCGAGACCGGGACGGCCGAACCGCCGCAGACCACCAGCCGCAGCGACGACATGTCGTGGTCGGGATCGTCCTCGAGGTGGTGCAGCACGGCGTTCCAGATGGTCGGCACCGCGCCGGTCACGGTGGGCCGCAGGTCTTCGACCATGGCGACCAGCGACCGGGGGTCGAGGTGGCGATCCGGCAGCACCAGATCGGCGCCCGCCATCAGCGCCGCGTACGGCAGGCCCCAGGCGTTGGCGTGAAACATCGGCACGATCGGCAGCACGCTGTCGGTGGCCCCGACGCCGATGCCGTTGGTGGTACACGCGCCCATCGTGTGCAGGTAACTCGAACGATGGCTGTACACCACGCCTTTCGGGTTGCCGGTGGTCCCGCTCGTGTAGCACATGGCCGCCGCGGAGTTCTCGTCGATGTGCGGCCAGTCGAAGTCCGCCGACTCCCCGGCGACGACGTCGGCCCAGTCCAGCACGGTCTTGCCCGATTTCCGCAGCAGCTCGGTGTCACCCTCGCCGACGGCGATCACGGTGTGCACGGTCTCGAGGCGGGGCAGCACCGGCCCGAGCAGTTTGATCAGCGAGGCGTCGACCACCACCACCTGGTCTTCGGCTTCGTTGGCGACGTAGGCGATCTGTTCGGGGAACAGGCGGATGTTGAGGGTGTGCAGGACGGCGCCCATCGAGGGCACCGCGAGGTACGCGATCAGATGCTCGGCGTTGTTCCACATGAACGTCGCCACCCGCTGGTCACCGGTGACCCCGAGCCGACGCAGCCCGTTCGCCAGCTGGGCGGCCTGGCAGCCCAGTTCCCGATAGCTCGTGGTGCGGTAGCCGTCCCCGGTGGCGGTGGTGACGGTGCGGTCCCCGTGGACACCGCAGCCGTGGCGCATGATCGCGGTGATCGTCAACGGATAGTCCTGCATCGTGCCGTCCATTGATGTACCGCCTCACTGTCCCGCGCGGCACCGTGCGTGCCATACCGCGAAATGCCGCGCCCGCATTCCGGGCCGACGGCGATGGGCCGCCGACCGCTTCCCACCCTAAGCCCGGATTCGGCGATCCTGACAGACATCACCCGGGCTGGCGCCCCGCGACGTGGATCCCCTTCGGCGGGCGGGGCTTTGGGATGGCTCTTGTGTGCCCTGGGAGGGTTGCGAGGCTCGCTGCCGTGGAGTGTGCGTCCTGGGATCTGAGTGTGCGCGCTGGGCGGCGACACGCCGACGAACCCCGCCAAGGATTCACACAGAAGGCCGAGGATTCACACCCTGGGCGCCGCGCCGTCCCGCGCTGCGGCCGGCTAGGCCAGCGCCGGCTCCCACTGGGGCACATCGAACAGCCAGCCGGCGGCCGGCAGGTCCGGGTGACCCGCGTCGCCGCTGTGCGGCGCCTGGCCCGTCGCGATGCGCGCCGCGGTGACCACCCCGGAATAGTCGGCGACATACAGCTGGCCGCCGTCGGGGCTTTCCAGCACGCAGGACGGGTTCGTGGTCACCGTGACCTCGTCGAGGACGTCGAACGTGCGGGTGCCCAGGACCGTGACGCGGTCGTCACTGACCAGGTAGGCCCGCTCGCCGTCGCGGCTGAGGGTCAGCCGCGCCAGCGGTCCGGTGATCTCGTTGATCTTGTGGGTCTTGACGAGTTTGTTGGCGCGGGTGTCGATGAGGTCGAGCACCGAGCCCACGACCGGGCCGCAACTGGCCACGTAAGCCGTGGCGCCGTCGTTGCTCAGCGCCACGTCGCGGACGGGCAGTCCGAGCTCGATGGTGCCGACGACGCGCGAGCGGCCGCCGACACGGCCGCCGTCGGATCGGGTGCGGGTTTCGACGACGGCGAGGCTGCCGCCGTTGGGCCCGTTGACTCCGACATAGAGGCGCCGCCCGTCGGCGCTGGCGCGCACGCATGCGGTGGTCGTCCCCGGCGCGGTGGCCAGTTCGATCACCTCGAGTTCGCCCGTGGTGGTGTCCAGCACCGTCACGTCGGCGCCGCGAACGGCGTTTCGGCTGGCATAGAGGTACTTCCCGTCGGCGCTGACCGTCAGGTCGCTCACGGTGTGCGCGAGCCGATGCGTGGCGATCCGCCAGTTCGTGACGACGTCGATGACCTCGATGGCGTCGTAGGCGGCGGTGGCGGTGCTGACGTAGGCGTAGTTCGCGTCCGCGCTGCTCATGGCGACGGCGGACGGTTCGCTGAGACCGGCGAGGGTGCTCGAGACCCGAAGCGTGCGGGCGTCGATGACCGACACCGCGTCGCGGCCATAGTTCGTGACGAGCAGCCGGCGCCCGTCGCCACTGAGATCCATGTCGCTGATCGGGCCGCGGTGCACCGGGACTCGAACCACCGTGGTGTCGTCGACCGAAAACCCGGCCGCCGTTGGGTCGTATGCATCACTCACGCTGGTACCGCCTTTGCTGTGTTCGTCGGCCCTGGTGGCCAAAGTGACGACGTCGCACGCACGCGACGATTTGGCCTCCGGATCCACCGGCTTTCAGCACCGAAAGGCACTGACGAGACTGGTTTTCGGTAGTCTACTGACCAAAATTCGCCTCAAAGCAGTTCAAAATGCCCGACGTTAGCTACGTCACTTCACGCACTCAGGTTCTGCTCAGACTTCCAATCACGCTGTATCGCAGTCGCTTACCCGTAGCGAAACGCAGGCAAACCCTCTTCCGGCGGATTTCGCCTTCGCCGCTAACGATTCGCGTTTGTGCTCGACTGAGGCTTTAGTAAGGAAATCTCAGGATTTGCCGCCGACGAGGCGAATATCACACCGCCCGAAAACGCCGTTAGATGGTTAGCCGCTAGCTGAACTGCGTCTGCGGCCGCGTTGACGTGGCCCCGTCGACGACGATGTCGAGTTTTTCGTTGTAGAAGGCGATCAGACCGGCGATCTGACCGACCGCGGGCAGCGGGTAGTGGTAGGTCCACGCCAGGTCCTCGTGCACGATGTCGCCCACCCGCACCGACCAATAGCCCGACGTCGTTCCCTTGTACGGGCACAACGTCTCTGTGGCGCTGGGTTGCAGGTGCTCGAAGTCGACGTCGGTGGGGTCGATGTAATACCTTGTGGGTAAGCCGGTTTCGAACAGCAAGACGGGAGACCGGGTGTCCGCCAAGGTGATTCCGTCGAGTTCTACCCGGACGTGTCGGTGTGAGCGCAGCGCGTCGACGCGCGCATAGGGGTTGCGCGGGTGACCGTAGATCGGCTCGTCTTCTTCGAACCAGCGCAACGGATTCCATTCGAACCGCACCGTGCCCGCCAGAGGGCTGTCGCTGTCGGCGTCGAACACCCGCGCGGCCGACTCGTGCGTCTGGCCGCCGGCCGCCAGGGAGTACAGCCTCGACGGACCGAATTGCACTGTCTGGGCGTGGTTTTCGTCGCGCAGGAACTCGGAACGGACATCGGCCAGCGGGATGTAGTACTGCGGGTAGTAGGGGACCTCCCACACGTATCGGGCGGCGGTGGTGTCGAAGACCAGCGTGTCGCCCAGAAAACCGCGCACGCGGCGGGGCGCGGGTTCGATCCTGCCTCGGGCGGCGGCCATCTGCGGATAGTCAGTCATGTTCGGCCTATTGATCTTTGGAGGCCAGCCCGGCCGGTGCGTGGGCGATCGCTTTGTGGATGGCGTCGGCCAGCGCCAGGGCGCTTTCCTCGGTGAGTTCCAGGGCCACCCGCGCCGATGGACCGAGCTGCGGGTTGATCACGTCGATGTTGACCGTGTGGCCGTAGGGTGCGTGGACGGGGTGGTCGACGTACACGGTCGCCCTGTCGGCGCCGAACCACCCGGTGGCGCCCTTGCCGCTGCCGTCGATCTCGACGTGTTCAGTGAGATAGGTGCACATGGCCGTACCTAACCTTTCAGGTGGGTGCCGAAAAACTCGTCGATGCGCCGCCACCCGTCCACCGCCGCCTCCGGCCGGTATGCGGGCCGGTCGACGGAGAAGAAGGAGTGCCCCGCCCCCTCGTAGGAGTGAAACTCGTGCGGCTTGTTCAGTCGGGTGAGTTCGGCGTCCAGGGTGGCCACGCCTTCGGGGGCGGGGAATCGGTCCTCGCGCCCGAACAGGCCCAGCAGCGGGCAGCTCAGGTCGGCGGCCAGATTCAGTATCGGCCGCATGGTTTTGGGCATGCCTTCGGGCGGATCCTCGACGATGAAGGCGCCGTAGCAGTCAACCGCCGCGTCGAAGGGCAGCGAGGATGCCGCCAGGTAGGCGTGCCGCCCGCCCGAGCAGTGCCCGATGACACCGACCTTGCCGTTGGCCCCCGGCAGGCCGCGCAGCTGCTCGACGGCGCCCGCGACATCGCCGACCAGTCGCTCGTCAGGCACCCCGCCGGCCGCGCGCGCCGCTGCGGCCGCGTCGTCGGGCGCGGCCCCCGGCGCCTCGCGCGAATAGAGGTTCGGCGCCACGGTGTGATAGCCGCTGACCGCGAGCCGGCGAACGAACTCCTTGGTCTCCCGGTCGTAGCCGGGCATGTGGTGAATCCACACGACGCCCCCGCGCGACCCCGGCGCGAGCGGCACGGCCTGGTAGGCCTCGATCTCGTCGCCGCCGTGACCGGTGATGGTGATCGTCTCGGCGCGGATGGCGTCGGGGCTGGGCGCGTTCATCACGACTCCTTGTGGGGGTTCAGTGCCGCTTGTCGCGCACCTTATACGTCGATGGCCACGACTTGCGGGAGTCGTCTCCGGTCAACGGGGTGCCCATCCCGCCGACCTTGACGGCGTACGCCTCTTTACCGGGTCCCACCTCCCGATTGGCGTGTTCCTGCGCGAGGAAGTACAGCTCGTCGATGGTGGCCTCGTCGTAGGCGACGAACGAGGTTTCCCGCGCCACATCGTCGATCCCGACCAGCATCCGGTCGGGCAGCAGCCGCGAGGCCACCGCGGCCAGGGCCAACAACCCAAACGGGATGATCCAGTAGCAGAGGAACGACAGCGGGGTCTTGGTGTCCAGGATCAAGGCCGAAGGCGCGCCTTCGGGTCGCTGGGCGATCGACGGGATGGCCGACGACACGGTCATGGCGGCGAACGTCGCGACCCAGACCCAGCCGAGGGTCTGGACGACGCGCCCGAACAGCTCGGTTTTGACGACGTCGGAAGCGTGTTCCGCCGCGGCGGACTCGGCCACAAACGGCTTGCCGAGCAGCATCCCGATCAGCGTCACCACCAAGATGCCGGCGTTGCTCAGCGTCAGTATCCACCGCTCGAGGAACGACTGACTGAGCGTGAAAGTCAGCACGGCGAGGATCAAAAGCGCTGTGACAGAAGCGAAGTCAAAGAACTGCCACCGCCTGCCCGTCACCCCGCCCAGACCCAGGCTGGCCGCGGCGACCGCCAGCGCGACCAGCACGGCAGCGGCGAAAGGAACGTTTCCGACAAGGACCCAATACACAATCCACGGCGCGAGACCGAACAGCATGCCCATGCTGGGTCAGTGTATGAGTGACGGTTTGCCGGGCTGTCGGCGGCAGGCCCAAAGTATTGGTCCGGCGGTAAAGCACGTCCCCCAACCGATCTCGGGGCCTAACCGGACGGCGTCGTGTTCAGCGCCATCGCCAGGAAGTCGAGGCGCCACAGCGACCGGAACAGCTGGTGGCCGAATTCGCGCACCTGCGCCCCGTCGTCCGCGCTGCCCTGGGCCACCGACTCGACGATCTGCCGGATGGTGCGCCGGCCGTCGACGCGCTGGACGAAGGGCAGTTGGGCCGGCGTGAGCCTCACTTTCGCGCCGGGCAGGTGAATCTCGTCGCCGGACAGGAGGCATGCCGTCCGCGGCAGCGGGACGTAATCGAGGGACGCCGGCGTCGAGAAGTCGAGTGCATAGTCCTGCGTCGGCCGTTCGGGTCGGCAGGCGACAAAAAAATGTGTGGCATTGGCCGGTTGCAGACGTTCCATCACCGACCACAGCGTGGCGTCGGGGACTTGGTTCAACAGCGACTGGAACGGGCCCGGCGGCGCGACGAACGCATCGTGCGGGTAATACGGCGAATTGCGCAGCCAGCCCTGGAACGCCAGCCCGGCGTCGCCGACCAGATCCAGGCACTCCTCGACGGTGTAGCTGCGTTGGCGGGCGTGCAAGAAGGTGTCGACCAGCGCCCCGTCGGACATCAGGTCACGCGCGCCCTGTAGGTAGGGCCGGACAGGGTGGTCGGCGGGCAGCGCCGCAACCGCCTCCTTGACCAGCTGAACCGACGCGTCGTCCTGCGACAGCCCGAGGTCGCGAAACGCCGATTCGAGCAGCTCGACGCCGAACCTGCCGTATTTGGCGTAGAGCATGATGCCCAGCGCGCCGTCGCGCCGCAGGCAGCGACCGAGCGCTTTGAGCCCGACGAGCGGGTCCGCCATGTGGTGCAAGACGCCGGTGGAGACTATGAGGTCGAAATCGCGGGCCAGCGCCGGGGCCTCTTCGATGGGTAGCAGGTGCAGTTCGAGGTTCAGCAGCTGGTGCTTGTCCTTCAGATACTGCTGGTGATCCAACGCCGACCGGCTGACGTCTATCGCGACGACCTTGGCGGCGCGGTTCATGAAGGCGAAAACCGCCGCCTGGAATGTGCCGCAACCCGCGATGAGGATGTCGAGATCCGGCCGGTATGCGCGGTCGGGCCATAACACCCGGTGGGTCCAGAAGGGATCGAACCAATCCCAGTGGTTCTGGGTCCACGCCTCGAGATCGGTTACCGGGGGCGGATATTCCCAGCGATCGTACTGGCGGGAGACACGGTCCGCCCGCGGATCCTCGGACACCTTCGCGCTGGCTCCTTCGCGGTGGCGGCTCGCACAACGGTCTCGAACAACTTACTTGGCATGGCGTGTTTCGGCAGCGCTGAATGCGGGCGCAAACATGCTCTGCTTGAGCGCCACCGGCAGTCGGGTATTGACTGCGCGGCGCGGAGGTCTTGGGATCGCGGGTTGGCGGTGGGCGCGATTGTTTGTGCAGCCCGACGTCAGTGACCCGTGGTGTGAAACGAATTATTTGATGCACCAACATGTTTGCGTCGATGCAGTCCCGGTAGCCGGGCTAGTTGTTGGTCGGTGGTGGTTGGGGTTGGAAGGGGTCATACCACCACCAGTGGGCGCGTTCGCCGGTCGGGCCGGGGCAGGGCGCCACCGCGGGCGGGGACCCAGTGGGTGGGCGTGCCAGTGATCCCGGGCTCAGGATTCGGCCGGTGTCGTCGGTGACGATGAGAGCGTGCGCGGGTCCGGTGAGGGTGATCTCGCCCCGGTGGTGCAGCCGGTGGTGATAGGGGCAGACCAGGACCAGGTTGGCCAACTCGGTGGGGCCGCCGTCTTCCCAGTGCCGGATGTGGTGGGCGTGCAGACCGCGGGTGGCGCCGCACCCGGGTATCGCGCACATGCGGTCGCGGTGCTCGAGGGCGCGGCGCAGGCGCCGGTTGATCACCCGGGTTGCCCGGCCGGCGCCGATGGGCTCGCCGTGGCGCTCGAACCAGACTTCACAGGTGGCATCACAGGTCAGGTAGCGGCGTTCGGCGTCGGGCAGCAGCGGACCCAGATGCAGCGCGGCCGCGCGCTGGGCGACATCGAGGTGGGCCACCACGGTGGTGTGCTGCCCGTGGGGGCGGCGGGTGGCCTCGGCGTCCCATCCCGCTTCGATCAGGCGCATGAACGCCTCGGCCGTGCCCGGCACCGGCGGCACCTGATCACCGGCGCGGTCGCCGTTGCCGTGGTCGCGCTTCCATTCGGCGATGAGCGCGTCACGATGCGAGGCCAACGCGGTGTCGAACGTCGCGGCATCCACGTGACCCAGGGTGATCCGATAACACGCCCCCTGCTCGGTGGCGGTCGCGATAAACGACCGCTCACGCTCGGGACGCGGGTCGGGGTCAGGACGCGGCTCCAGCTTGACCGCGGTGCGCAGCTGATTGACCGTGGCGACCGCGGCCAGTTGGGCGTAATGGTCATCAGATCCCTGGCCCGCGTGTGCGGCGATCACCCCCACCTGATCAGCCGACAGCCGACCCTGGGCCAGGCCCCGCGGCGCAGCGGGGAAACTCCTCCAGCCGGCCAGCGATGGTGCTGATCGTGTGGGCATTGCCCGACGAGCAGCCCAGCTTCCAGGCCACCAACGCCGGCACCGACCGCGCACCGGTCACACCGCACAATTGGTCGCGATCGATCTCGGCCACGATCTCCACGATGCGCCCATCAATCGCATTGCGCTGACCGGCCAACTCCGCCAACTCCTCGAACAACACCTCAAGGCGGTCGCTCGCAGTCACCACCTCGGCGTCAACAGATGCGATCGAAGACATAACGCCATCATCGCAGCGACCACCGACAAAACCGGGGCCGTCGGATCCCGCTCGCCGGAAAGCAACACGTCTATCGGCAGCAATCACCGCGAATCACGAATCGTGAGCCAAGTCAGGACAAATCGTCGGGTGCATCCGCGTCCCGCAGGTGTTCGGCGCGACACGGCCGCCGGATCACGTGGGCCAGCCGAACTGCACACAATCGGTGCCCCCAGTCGGACTCGAACCGACACTTGGCGGATTTTAAGTCCGCTGCCTCTGCCAATTGGGCTATGGGGGCCCGGCGGCGAATCTAGCGCGTGAAACCGCGACGCGCGGCATCGCATCCCGGCCGGTATTTGCCAGATGTCAAAGATGCGGGGCCCATACCCATCGATTAATATCCGCGCGCCGCGCGCGATTTCGCCTTCCCGGCGCCCGCACTCAGATGACGTCCCGATGTCGCCCGACAGGGTCTTGTTAAAACTGCCGCCCTTGTCGTTAAGAAGCCGTAAACGACTGTAACCCCAGCTCATTGGGTGGGGAATGTGGAGTTGTGGCTCGCTAGCGTTACGCCAACGCACAGCGGCCGTTACGTGAACACACAGCGATCCACACCGGGGATCGGCTCGTTCAGCATAGGAGCAACAGATGTCGTTTCTGACAACACAGACTGAAGAAATGCTAGCCGCGGAGACGTTGCTGTCCGGAATCAACAGCAACCTGGCAGCCCAAAACACCGGCGCCGCGTCGGCGACGACCGTCATCGCCCCCGCCGCCGCCGACCCGGTGTCGGCCCAGCAGGCAGCCATCTTCTCGGCGTACGGCACCCAGTACCAGACGATCGCCGCCGAGGCGCAGGCGCTCCTCGAGCAGTATTCGCAGACCCTGGGCATCAGCTCCAACAGCTACGGCGACACCGAGGCCGTAAACGCCAGCCAGGCCGCCATCCAAGCATTGGACGCCGCGGATTCCGGCACCTCCTCGGGCGTGGGATCCAACCCGATCGACATCCTCGCCTGGCTGCTCGGCTACAACGGCCAGTCCAGCGGCGGTCTCGGTGGCATATTCGGCCTCTCGAGCAACACCGCCAATATCGGCAACATCGGCATCGGGAACTGGTCCTCGGCCACGTCGAACCTGCTCGGCCTCGCCGGTGGCGGCCTGCTGGACACGTCCGCCGACGCCGGTGCGGCCGCCGCGGCGGACCTGGCCACCGATACCGCCCCGGCCAGCGTCGGTGTGGGCGGCGTGGCGGGCGTGGGCGCGGTGCCGACCGCCGCGATGGGCCAGGCGACCATGGTCAACAAGCTCTCGGTGCCGCCGAGTTGGGCCGGTTCCACCCCGGTGGCGGGGTCGAGCGCCGCGCCGCTGCAGACCGTCGGCTGGACCGCCGCCGCGCCGCAGGCCGGGACGGGAACGGTGGTACCGGGCATGCCGGGAGTCGGCGCGATGGGGCGCAACGGCGCCGGCTTCGGCGCGCCGCGCTACGGCGTCAAGCCGATCGTCATGCCGAAGCCGACCGCGGTCTAGGCGCTCACGCTCATCCCGATAGACGTCGAATCCGAACAGGCAAAGGGAGCGGAATAACAAATGGTGCTTGACTTTTCAGCGATACCACCAGAGGTCACCTCGTCGCTCATGTATGCGGGTGCGGGCTCCGCGCCGCTGATGGCCGCCGCGACGGCGTACGCCAACCTGGCCGCCGAAGTGAGCGCCACGGCCACCCAGTGGGAGTCGATCATCTCGTTGCTGACCACCGAGCAGTGGACCGGAGGGGGGTCGACGGCTGCCGCCGCCGCCGCGCAGCCCATCGTGTCCTATCTGACCGAGACGGCGTCGACGCTCGAGCAAGCGAGCGCCCAGGCCACCGCCTCGGCGGCCGCCTACGAGGCGGCGTTTGCGGCGACGGTGCCGCCACCGGTGATCGCGGCCAACCGGACGTTGCTGGCGACACTCGTCGCGACGAACTTCCTGGGCGTCAATTCGGCCGCGATCGCGGCGACCGAAGCGCAGTACGCCGAGATGTGGGTCCAAGACGCCACGACGATGGCCACCTATCAAGCGGCCTCGACGGCGGCCGGCGTCCTGACCCCGGTGACCCCGCTGACGTCGACCACCGACCCGGCGGCCGCGGCGGCCGTCGACAACAGCGCGGTCGCCTTCGACGCGGTGAACGGCACCACGCAGGCGACCGGCCTGGACCTGTCGTCGCTCACCAGCGGTGGCGGCCTGCTCGACGCGATCGACCACCTGGAGGGGACGCCGTCGTTCTTCAACGCCACCAACGGCGCAATCAACACCGCGGCCTGGTGGGTGTGTGCCGCGATCCCGAACGCGGTGTCGCTCGGGCACACCCTTGGGGCGGTGCAGTCGATCCCGTTCTCGCTGGCCGACTCGGTTGCCCCGGCGGCCGGCGCGGCCGCCATCACGCCCGGCATGACGGTGGGCTCGGTGTCGGGCGCGGGCGCGTCGGCGGCGCTGGGTGAGGCGTCCGCGGTCGGCCGCCTCTCGGTGCCGGCCGGCTGGAATGCGGCCGCCCCGGCGTCGCTGGCTTCGGCCACCGCCCCGCTCGAGGGCTCGGGTTGGACGGCCGCGGCCGAAGCGGAGGGTGTGACCGCGATGCCCGGCATGCCGGGAATGGCGGCGGCCGCCAAGGCCGGCGCGTACGGCACCGGACCCCGGTACGGCTTCAAGCCGATCGTCATGCCCAAGCAGGTTGTCGTCTGAGAAGGGACCGCTGATACGGGAATAAGGGGGTACAGGTCGCCCGTTTGCGGCGAACAATTAACCGGCAGGCCGTAATCTAGTTAAACCGCGGCCACCGCCGCATCAATTAGCACTGTTAAGACTTCGGCCGACTGAAGCTATCAAGATAGGAGACAGCCGAGATGGCAACACGTTTTATGACCGACCCGCACGAGATGCGGGCGATGGCGGGCCGTTTCGAGGTCCACGCCCAGACCGTCGAGGACGAGGCTCGCAAGATGTGGGCGTCGTCGATGAACATCGCCGGCGCGGGCTGGAGCGGCCAGGCGCAGGCGACGTCGTATGACACCATGGGCCAGGTCAACCAGGCCTTCCGCAACATCGTCAACATGCTCCACTCGGTGCGCGACGGGCTGATCCGCGACGCGAACAACTACGAGCAGCAAGAGCAGGCCTCGCAGCAGATCCTCAGCAGCTAGCCCAGATCTACTGCTGCCCAATACTTTTAAGGAGCCAAGCAAATGAGTATTAACTACCAGTTCGGCGATGTAGACGCCCACGGTGCCCTGATCCGCGCCCAGGCCGCGTCCTTGGAGGCCGAGCACCAGGCCATCGTTCGCGATGTGCTTGCTGCCGGTGACTTTTGGGGCGGTGCCGGTTCGGTCGCGTGCCAGGAGTTCATCACCCAGTTGGGTCGCAACTTCCAGGTGATCTACGAGCAGGCCAACTCCCACGGACAGAAGGTTCAGTCCGCGGGCAACAACATGGCCAGCACCGACAGCGCCGTCGGGTCCAGCTGGGCCTGACACCTCGTCTCTGTAAAACGGGGCCGTGCACCGACCGGTGCGCGGCCCCGTTTGCGTCTGCTGCTCAATCGATTAAACCCGCTGGCGCGCAATCACTTTCGTGGCCGCGCCCCGCCAAGCATCCGTGTCGTCAGGCCAACGGCTCTGCATCCCAGGGGCTTTCGCGAGCGCGCCCGCCCATCCGCTTACATTTGAGAATTCTATGAACTGCGTGACAATCCGGTGTGTGGCCGGTCAGAATTGGAGGGACATGACCGCCATGGCCGGATACTCAGGCTCGCAGCGCCCCCGCCAAGCCATCCTGGGGCAGCTGCCGCGGATCAACCGTGCCGATGGCTCACCTATCCGGGTTTTGCTGGTCGACGACGAGCCGGCGCTGACCAATCTGGTCAAGATGGCCTTGCACTACGAGGGCTGGGTGGTCGACATCGCCCACAACGGGCGCGAGGCCATGGCCAAGTTCGAGCGAGTCGGCCCCGACGTACTCGTCCTGGACATCATGCTTCCCGACGTGGACGGGCTGCGGATCCTCGAACGGGTGCGCCAGTCCGACGTCTATACCCCGACGCTGTTTTTGACCGCGCGCGATTCGGTGATGGACCGGGTGACCGGCCTCACCGCGGGCGCCGACGACTACATGACCAAACCATTCAGCCTGGAGGAATTGGTCGCCCGGCTGCGCGGGTTGCTCCGCCGCTCCGGCCCGCCGCCGACGCCGACCGCCGAAACCCTCGTGGTCGGCGACCTGCGGGTCGACACCGCCAGCCGGGAAGTCACCCGCGGTGACACCGCGGTGTCGCTGTCCTCCACCGAGTTCGAGCTGCTGCGGTTCCTCATGCGCAATCCGCGGCGCGCGCTGAGCCGCACCGAGATCCTGGACCGGGTGTGGAACTACGACTTCGCCGGGCGCACCAGCATCGTGGATCTCTACATCTCCTACCTGAGGAAAAAGATCGACTCCGGCCGGGAGCCGATGATTCACACGGTCCGCGGCGTGGGGTACATGCTGCGGCCGGCGGAATGACCCAGGACGGGACCACCGCGTCCGGGATCTTTCCCCGGTGGTTTCCCTCGTCGCTGCGCCGCCAACTCCTGTTGGGGGTGCTGGCCGTGGTCAGCGTGGTGCTGATCACCGTCGGCCTCGTTTCCGTGCTCAGCCTGCGCGGCTATGTCAACGCCATGAGTGACGCCGACATCGCCGAGTCGCTCGTCGCGTTCAGCCACCAGTACACGAAATACCGCAACGGCGAACACAGTTCGGCGCATCCGGGCACGTTGCCCATCGGCGAGGCGATGCTGGAATTCACCGGACAAACGCCGGGAAACCTCATCGCCGTGCTGCGCAACGGCGTGGTGATCGGTTCGGCGGTCTTCTCCGAAGGCGAACCGAGACCAGCGCCGGACGACGTCGTGCGCGCGTTGGAAGGGCAGTCGTGGTCCGGCGGACCGCCCAGGACCGAAATGCTGGGCAGCCTGGGGTCTTACCGCCTCGACAGCACCGTGGACGGCTCCGACGTGCTCGTGGTCGGGATGTCGCAGAACCTCGCCGACCGGACCATCGCACGCAAGCAGATCACCACGATCGCGCTGACCGCCGGGGCGCTGGCGCTCACCGCGGCGCTGACCGGGTGGGTCGTCGGGTACACACTTCGCCCGCTGCGCCGCCTCGGCGCCATCGCGGCCAACGTCGCCGCCATGCCGCTCGCCGATGACGACCACCGGATCAGCATCCGGGTGCAGCCGCGGGACACAGACCCGCAGAACGAGGTCGGGATCGTCGGCCACACGCTGAACCGCTTGTTGGACAACGTCGATGGCGCCCTGGCGCATCGCGTCGAATCCGATTTGCGGATGCGGCAATTCATCAGCGACGCCAGCCACGAACTACGCACTCCCCTGGCGGCGATTCAGGGCTACGCCGAACTCACCCGTCAGGACAGTTCAGAGCTGCCGCCGACCACCGAGTACGCGCTGGCGCGCATCGAATCCGAGGCCCGGCGGATGGCGCTGCTCGTCGACGAGTTGCTGCTGCTTTCCCGGCTGGGTGAAGGCCAAGACCTGCAGTCCGAGGACGTGGACCTGGCCGCGGTGGCCAACAATGCGGTGAACGACGCAACCGTGGCCGCGCTGACCCACCACTGGGTCAAAGACCTCCCCGACCACCCGGTGTGGGTGCGAGGCGATCACGCCCGGCTGCATCAGTTGGTCAGCAACCTGCTCGGCAACGCCCGTGTGCACACACCGCCCGGGGTCACGGTGACGACCGGAATCGCTTGCCACCGTGGCGGTCCCGAGCCGCCGTTCGTGGAATTGACCGTCACCGACGACGGGCCCGGCATCGACGAAGAGCTGCTGCCCAGGCTGTTCGAGCGGTTCGTGCGGGCGGACAAGTCGAGATCCGACGGTTCGGGACACGGACTGGGCCTGCCGATCGTCAGTTCGATCGTCAAAGCTCATCATGGTTCGGTCACCGTGGAATCCACGGAGGAGGAGACGGTTTTCCGGGTACGGCTTCCCCTGATCGAACGGCCGAAACCGGCGCGTAGCGCCGCGCGCCCGGGGCGTTAACAAACCGTAAAGGTGCACGGTAGCCGCGTTAGGAAACCGTCAACCGCATGCCCTACCCGGGCGTTGCCCAGTTAATTTCAAGCTGACTTTGCCTTCGAGCTGTCGCTCGACGGTGGGGCCACCCGGCGGAGTCCCTTGCGTAGGCACGTGATTGGGCGCGGAACGGAGACGAGATGGCAGTGGCGGCGTACGTCATGCTGACCGTGGCGGTGTTCGCCGCGCTCGGCGTGGTTCAGAAGCTGGTCGAGCGGCTATGAACTACCAAAACACCGTCGGCTTGGTGCTTTCCGTCCTCATCGCGCTCTATCTCGGGGGCGCCCTGCTGTTCCCGGAGAGGTTCTGAGTGAGCACGACAACGGCCGGGATCATTTTCCTCGTTGTTCTCGTCGCGGCGGTGGCGGTTGTCCATGTGCCGTTCGGGGACTACATGTTTCGTGTCTACACCTCGGAAAAGGATTCGTCTGTCGAGCGGGTGGTCTATCGACTGATCGGCGTTGACGCGCGCTCGGAACAGACGTGGGGGGCCTATGCCCGAAGTGTGCTGGCGTTCTCGTCGATCAGCATTCTGTTCTTGTTCGTGTTCCAGCTCGTCCAGGACAGGCTGCCGCTGCACCTGCACGACCCGGCCACCACACTGACGCCCTCGCTGGCGTGGAACACCGCGGTCAGCTTTGTCACCAACACCAACTGGCAGGCCTACTCCGGCGAGACGACACAGGGACATCTCGTACAGATGGCCGGCCTGGCGGTGCAGAACTTCGTGTCGGCCGCGGTCGGGATGGCGGTCGCCGTGGCGCTGGTGCGCGGGTTCGCCCGCACCCGCACCGGCGAACTCGGCAACTTCTGGGTCGACCTGGTGCGCGGAACGTTGCGCATCCTGGTGCCCATCGCCCTCGTCAGCGCGATCCTGCTGATCGCCGGCGGGGCGATCCAGAACTTCCACCTGCACGACCAGGTGATCACCACCGTCAGCGGCGCCCAGCAGACCATCACCGGCGGGCCGGTGGCCAGCCAGGAGGTCATCAAAGAACTCGGCACCAACGGCGGCGGCTTCTACAACGCGAATTCCGCGCACCCCTTCGAGAATCCGACCGGCTGGACCAACTGGCTGGAGATCTTCCTCATCCTGGTGATCGGGTTCTCGCTGCCGCGCACGTTCGGCCGCATGGTCGGTAACACCAAGCAGGGCTACGCGATTGCGGCCGTGATGGCGACGCTGTACATGGCCAGCACCACCTTCATGCTGTGGTTCCAGACGCAGCACCACGGCACGGTGCCCACGGCGATCGGCGCGGCGACGGAGGGGGTCGAGCAGCGCTTCGGCGTCACCGACTCGGGCGTGTTCGCCGCCGCGACGACGCTGACGTCCACCGGCGCCGTCGATTCCGCGCACGACTCGCTGACCAGCCTGGGCGGCATGATCACGATGTTCGACATGCAGCTGGGTGAGGTGGCGCCCGGCGGCACCGGCTCCGGCCTGTACGGCATTCTGGTGCTGGCGGTGATCACCGTGTTCGTCGCGGGCCTGATGGTCGGGCGCACCCCCGAATACCTCGGCAAGAAGATCACCCCGCGCGAGATCAAGCTCGCCGCAAGCTATTTCCTGGTGACTCCGCTGATCGTGCTGACCGGCACCGCGATCGCGATGGCGCTGCCGGGCGAACGCGCCGGCATGCTCAACGGCGGACCGCACGGACTTTCCGAGATCCTCTACGCGTTCACCTCGGCGGCCAACAACAACGGGTCGGCCTTCGCCGGGCTCAGCGCCAACACCGACTGGTACAACACCGCCCTCGGCCTGGCCATGGCATTCGGCCGGTTCCTGCCCATCGTGCTCGTACTGGCGCTGGCCGGATCGCTGGCCCGCCAGGGCAGTACACCGGCCTCGGCGGGCACCTTGCCCACGCACCGCCCACAGTTCGTGGGCATGGTCGCCGGCGTCACGTTGATCGTCGTCGCCCTCACGTTCCTGCCCATGCTCGCGCTCGGGCCTCTCGCCGAAGGAATTCACCGATGACCGCGACCGCGCTTCAGCCGACCGCGCAGACGCAGCCGGCGGTGTCCGGCGGCACCAAACGGGTGCAGGGCGGCCTGCTCGACCCGTCGATGCTGTGGCGCTCGACTCCGGGCGCGCTGCGAAAACTCAACCCGCGCACCCTGTGGCGCAACCCGGTGATGTTCATCGTCGAAATCGGCGCCGCGTGGAGCACCGTCCTGGCGATCGCCGCGCCGAGCTGGTTCGCCTGGCTGGCCGTGGTCTGGTTGTGGTTGACCGTGCTGTTCGCCAATCTCGCCGAAGCGGTCGCCGAGGGCCGCGGCAAGGCCCAGGCCGACACGCTGCGCCGGGCGAAAACGCATACCGTGGCCCGGCGGCTCAAGGACTGGGCGCCGGGGGCCGCCGCGGTCGAGGAAGCGGTCGCCGCAGCGCAATTGCGCCAGGGCGACGTCGTCGTGGTCGAGGCGGGCCAGGCGATCCCCGGCGACGGTGACGTGGTGGAAGGCATTGCCTCCGTGGATGAATCGGCCATCACGGGCGAGTCGGCGCCGGTCATCCGCGAGTCCGGCGGCGACCGGTCGGCGGTCACCGGCGGCACGACCGTGCTGAGCGACCGGATCGTCGTCAAGATCACCCAGAAGCCCGGCGAGAGTTTCATCGACCGGATGATCGCGCTCGTCGAGGGCGCCAACCGGCAGAAGACCCCCAACGAGATCGCGCTGAACATCCTGCTGGCCGCGTTGACGATCATCTTCGTCTTCGCCGTCGTGACCCTGCAGCCCCTGGCGATCTACTCCAAGGCGAACAGCCCCGGCGTCCCGGATGGCCAGGCGCTCAATGCAAGCGGCGTCACCGGCATCGTGATGGTGTCGTTGCTGGTGTGTTTGATCCCGACGACGATCGGCGCGCTGTTGTCGGCCATCGGCATCGCCGGCATGGACCGGCTGGTGCAGCGCAACGTCCTCGCCATGTCCGGGCGGGCGGTGGAAGCCGCCGGCGATGTCAACACCCTGCTGCTGGACAAGACCGGGACCATCACGCTGGGCAACCGGCAGGCCGCGGCTTTTATCCCGCTCGACGGTGTCTCCGCCGACCAGCTGGCCGACGCCGCACAGTTGTCCAGCCTCGCCGACGAAACGCCCGAGGGCCGTTCGGTTGTCATATTCGCGAAGCAGCGCTTCGGGCTGCGGGCCCGCACCCCGGGCGAGCTCTCACAGGCCCAGTGGGTGGCCTTCTCGGCCACCACGCGGATGTCGGGCGTCGACCTCGACGGACACCTGCTGCGCAAGGGCGCGGCGAGCTCGGTCGCGGAATGGGTGCGCGGCCAAGGGGCCGACGTCCCCGCGCAGCTCGGCGAGATCGTCGACGGCGTCTCCGCCGGCGGCGGCACGCCGCTGGTCGTCGGGGAAAGCGTCGACGGGCACGCGAGAGTGCTCGGTGTCATCCACCTCAAAGACGTGGTTAAGCAGGGCATGCGTGAGCGGTTCGACGAGATGCGCCGGATGGGCATCCGGACGGTGATGATCACCGGCGATAACCCGTTGACCGCCAAGGCGATTGCCGACGAGGCCGGCGTGGACGACTTCTTGGCCGAGGCCACCCCGGAGGACAAGCTCGCGTTGATCAAGCGTGAGCAGGCGGGCGGCAAACTGGTTGCGATGACCGGCGACGGCACCAACGACGCGCCGGCCCTGGCGCAGGCCGACGTGGGCGTGGCGATGAACACCGGGACGTCGGCGGCCAAAGAGGCCGGCAATATGGTCGATCTCGACTCGGACCCTACCAAGCTCATCGAGATCGTGGAGATCGGCAAGCAACTGCTGATCACCCGCGGGGCGCTGACGACCTTCTCGATCGCCAACGACATCGCGAAGTACTTCGCGATCATCCCAGCGATGTTCGTCGCCCTGTTCCCCGGCCTGGATCTGCTCAACGTGATGCGGCTGCACAGCCCGCAGTCGGCGATCCTGTCCGCCGTCGTCTTTAACGCGATCATCATCGTGTTGCTGATCCCACTCTCGCTGCGCGGTGTGCGCTACACACCGAGCAGCGCGTCGAAACTGTTGAGCCGCAACCTGTATGTCTACGGCCTGGGCGGCATCGTCGCCCCGTTCATCGGAATCAAGGCGATCGACCTGATCGTCCAATTCATCCCCGGGATGTCCTGACATGACGAATTTCGTTCGCCTGCATGGTGCCGCTCTGCGTGCGCTGCTGGTGCTGACCGCGATCACCGGCCTGGCCTATCCCCTGTTCGTCGGGGCGGTCGCGCAGCTGCCGGGATTGCGCGAGCACGCCGAAGGGTCGATCCTCACCGCGGACGGTAAGCCGGTGGGCAGCAGGCTGATCGGCCAGCCGTTCACCGATTCCGGTGGCAACCCGCTGCGACAGTACTTCCAGAGCCGACCCTCGGCCGCCGGCGCCGGCTACGACCCGACCTCGTCGGGCGGCAGCAACCTCGGGCCGGAAAGCATCATCGACACGCCCGCCAAGCCGAGCCTGCTGACCCAGGTGTGCTCGCGCAGCGTCGCGGTCGGCAAAGCGGAGGGGGTCGACGGCTCACGGCCGTTCTGCACCGGCGGCGGCGTGGGTGCGGTGTTGTCGGTGATCGGCCCGCGCGACGCGCGCGGAAACGTCGTCCACCCGACGCGGGTGGTCAGTGTCAACGAGCCGTGCGGATCGACGCCGGCGCCGTTCCTCGTCCGCTACGAAGGCGTGCGCGTCGAGTGCGCCCGGTACGGCCCCAAAACCGGGGAGGACTACTCGAGCGGACAGACCGTGCCCGTGCGCGGGGCCGCGCCCGCCAACCCGGCCGTGCCGGCCGACGCGGTCACCGCCAGCGGCAGCGGCCTCGATCCGAACATCTCGCCGGCCTACGCCGACATCCAAGTGGCGCGGGTCGCCAGCGCCCGCCATGTCAGCCCAGATGAGATCCGCGCGGTGGTAGCGCAGAACCGGAGCGGCCGCGCGCTGGGGTTTTTCGGTGAACCGTGCGTCAATGTGCTGCAACTCAACCTGCAACTCGACCGCCGGTATCCCGTCACGAGTTAGCTCCGAGGGGGATGATGGTTGACGTGAGTGACGTCAACCTCCGCGGCCGCCACCCCAGGCGGGGGGAGCTACGCATCTATCTCGGTGCTGCTCCGGGCGTGGGTAAGACGTATTCGATGCTGGGTGAGGCACATCGGCGGCTGGAGCGCGGCACCGATCTGGTGGCGGGCGTGGTGGAAACCCACGGGCGTGCGAAAACCGCTGAGCTGCTTGAAGGCATCGAGATCATTCCGCCGCGCTATATCGAATACCGTGGTGGCCGCTTCCCCGAGCTCGACGTGCCGGCCGTGCTGGCGCGCCGCCCGCAGGTCGTCCTCGTCGACGAACTCGCGCACACCAACGCGCCGGGCAGCACAAATCCCAAGCGGTGGCAGGACGTCGAAGAGTTGCTCGACGCCGGGATCACCGTGATCTCCACCGTCAACGTGCAGCACCTGGAAAGCCTCAACGACGTCGTCGCCCAGATCACCGGGATCGAGCAGAAAGAGACCGTTCCGGACCTGATCGTGCGGCAGGCCGCGCAGGTCGAACTCATCGACATCACGCCAGAGGCGTTGCGGCGCAGGTTGTCCCATGGCAATGTCTACGCGCCCGACCGCATCGATGCGGCGCTGTCCAACTATTTTCGCCGTGGAAATCTCACCGCGCTAAGGGAACTGGCGCTGCTGTGGCTCGCCGACCAGGTCGATACGGCGCTGGCCAAATACCGGGCCGAGAACAAAATCACCGACATGTGGGAGGCCCGTGAGCGCGTCGTCGTGGCGGTCACCGGCGGGCCCGAATCCGAGACCTTGGTGCGACGGGCATCCCGGATCGCGTCGAAGTCCAGCGCCGAGCTGATGGTGGTCCACGTCGTTCGCGGTGACGGCCTGGCCGGCCTGTCGGAGTCCCGGATGGCCAAGGTCCGCGAGCTGGCGACCAGCCTGGATGCGTCGCTGCACACCGTCGTCGGCGACGAGGTGCCCACGGCCCTACTCGAGTTCGCCCGCGAGATGAACGCCACGCAGCTGGTGATCGGCACCTCGCGGCGGTCGCGGTGGGCGCGCCTGTTCGAGGAGGGCATCGGCGCGAGGATCGTCGAGCTCTCGGGGAAGATCGACGTGCATCTGGTCACGCACGAGGAGGCCAGGCGCGGATTTCGCACGGCCTCGCTCGCGCCGCGCGAACGGCGGGTGACGTCGTGGCTGGCGGCCCTGATCGTGCCGTCGATCATCTGCGCGATCGCCGTCACGGCGCTGGACCAATACCTGGACACCGGCGGCGAGAGCGCCTTGTTCTTCGTGGGGGTGCTGCTGGTCGGGTTGTTCGGGGGTGTTGCGCCCGCGGCACTTTCGGCGATGCTGTCGGGGCTGCTGCTGAACTATTTCCTGATCGCCCCGCGGCACAGCTTCACCATCGCCGAGCCCAACAGCGCCATCACCGAATTGGTGCTGTTGCTGATCGCGGTCGCGGTGGCGGTGCTCGTCGATTTCGCGGCCAAGCGCACCCGGGAGGCCCGCCGCGCGTCGCAGGAGGCCGAGCTGCTGACACTGTTCGCGGGTTCGGTGCTGCGGGGCGCCGATCTCGAAACGCTGCTCGAACGGGTGCGCGAGACTTACGCCCAGCGCGCCGTCAGCATGCTGCGCGGGCCCGGTGAGGAAGCGCGCCTCGGGGACACCACGAGCGACGTTGTCGCCTGCGTGGGCAGGGACCCTTGTGTCACCGTCGATTCCGCGGACACCGCGATCGAGGTCGGCGACGACGACTTCTGGATGCTGCTGGCGGGCCGGAAGCTGTCGGCGCGGGACCGGCGGGTGCTGAGCGCGGTGGCCAGGCAGGCCGCCGGTTTGATCAGGCAGCGCGAACTCGCCGAGGAGGCCAGCCGCACCGAGGCGGTCGTGCGGGCCGACGAACTGCGGCGCTCGTTGCTCTCCGCGGTCAGCCATGACCTGCGCACCCCGCTGGCGGCGGCCAAGGTCGCGGTGTCCAGCCTGCGCGCCGAAGACGTCGCCTTCTCCGCCGCCGACACCGCGGAGTTGCTGGCGACCATCGAGGAGTCCATCGACCAACTCACCGCGCTGGTCGGCAATCTGCTCGATTCCTCCCGGCTGGCCGCCGGGGTGATCCACCCCGAACTGAGCCGGGTCTACCTGGAGGAAATCGTGCAACGCGCGCTGGTCAGCATCGGCAAGGGCGCCACCGGATTTTTCCGGTCCGCCATCGACCGGGTCAAGGTGGACGTGGGCGACGCCATGGTGGTGGGCGACGCCGGCCTGCTGGAACGCGTGCTGGCCAACCTGATCGACAATGCGCTGCGCTACGCGCCACATTGCCTGGTCCGGGTCAACGCCGGGCGGGTGGGCGATCGGGTGCTGATCAACGTCATCGACGAGGGGCCCGGGATACCGCATGGGGCCGAGGAGCAGGTCTTCGGGGCGTTTCAGCGGCTCGGTGATCACGACAACACCACGGGCGTCGGTCTGGGGATGTCGGTGGCGAGGGGCTTCGTCGAAGCGATGGGCGGGACCATAACGGCCACCGACACTCCGGGAGGCGGGCTGACCGTGATCGTGGAAATGGCTGCGCCGCAAGGCCCGTCCGTCGCCGGCATCAAGGAGCGGGACACATGACTCGCGTATTGGTGATCGACGACGAGCCGCAGATCCTGCGGGCGCTGCGCATCAACCTGTCCGTGCGGGGCTATGAAGTGGTCACCGCGTCGAGCGGCGCGGGTGCGCTGCGCGCCGCCGCCGAGCACAAACCCGACGTGGTGATCCTCGACCTCGGCCTGCCCGACATCTCCGGCATCGACGTGCTGGCCGGCCTGCGCGGCTGGCTCACCGCGCCGGTGATCGTGTTGTCCGCGCGCACCGATTCGTCGGACAAAGTGGAGGCGTTAGACGCCGGCGCCGACGACTACGTCACCAAACCCTTTGGGATGGACGAGTTCCTGGCCCGGTTGCGCGCGGCGGTCCGCCGCAACACCGCGGCCTCCGAACTCGAGCAGCCGGTGATCGAGACCGAATCGTTCACGGTCGATCTGGCCGCCAAGAAGGTCAGCAAGAACGGCGGCGAGGTCCACCTCACCCCCACCGAGTGGGGGATGCTCGAGGTCCTCGTCCGCAATCGCGGCAAGCTGGTCGGCCGCGAAGAGCTACTCAAGGAGGTGTGGGGGCCGGCGTATGCCACCGAAACCCATTACCTGCGTGTGTATCTCGCACAGCTGCGCCGCAAGCTCGAAGACGACCCTTCGCACCCCAAGCACCTGCTGACCGAGTCGGGAATGGGCTACCGCTTCGAGGTGTGAGGGTCGGTGGCGCCGAGCTGCTTCGCACCGGCCCCGTGTCCACCCCCGCGCTACTCGGCGATCGACAGCACGATGCCGTCCAAAATGTCGTGCTCGCTCACCGTCAACTCCTCGATGCCCGCGCGGGCGCGCAGCTCGCGGGCCAACTCCTCCACCACGATCGCTCCCCCGCCGATCACATCGGCGCGGCCCTCATGCATCGGCGGCAGTGCCGCCCGCTCGGCGCGCGTCATCCCGATCAGCCGTTCGCACACCGCCAACAGGTCCGGGCCGGCGACGCGCGAAAGATGAATGGCCGCAGAGTCATACGCCGGCAAACTGTGGGCCAGCGCGGACAGCGTGGTCATCGTTCCGGCCAGGCCGACCCAGGTCCGCGCCCCCTCCACGGGCACCACGCCCAGCGCGACCTCGAGCCGCTCGCGCACGACCTGCCGGGCCGCGGCCACTTCCGTGGGCGTCGGGGGGTCCGAATGCAAGCAGCGCTCGGTCAGCCGGACACAGCCGATGTCGGCCGAGTAGCTGGCCACCACCGCCGCGGCCCCCACGACGATCTCGGTGGAGCCCCCGCCCAGGTCGACGACAACGAAAGGGCCTGCGGCACTGTCTAATTCGCCGACGGCGCCGCGGAACGACAGCTCGGCCTCCTCGGCGCCGCTGATCACCTCGGCCACCGCGCCGGGCACCACCTCGCCCAACACCTCGGCCGTCATCGCGAAGAAGTCGTCGCGGTTGGCGACATCGCGGGCGGCCGAGGTGGCCACCATCCGCACCCGCGAGACCCCGTGCTTCTGCAGCAGCGCGGCGTAGTCCGCCAACGCGGCGCGGGTGCGGGCTATCGCCTCCGCCGCGAACTCACCCGTCGCGTCGACACCTTGACCCAGCCGCACGATTCGCGTCTCCCGATGCACGTCACGCAGCCGCCCGGACCCTTCAACATCGGCGATCAGCAATCGAATCGAGTTGGTACCGCAGTCGATTCCCGCGAGCCGGCCAGTCACCATTGGCCCTCCACCAAAATGCCCGCCATCGCGGGCTCGCCGGCCAAGATCGCCAGCGCCTCGTCGCCGAACGGATTCACGCCCGGCCCCTTGGCCAGCGAATGAGCGATCAGCACATGCAGACACTTGACCCGGTCGGGCATCCCCCCGCCGGTGAACGTGGTGCCCAGCGATTCGATCGCGTCACGCTCGGCCAGATAGGACTCGTGCGCGCGCCGGTACGCGGCCGCCAGGTCCGCGTCGCGCCCGAGCCGCTCGCTCATCTCGCGCATCAATCCCGTCGTCTCGAGCCTGCTCGCCGCCGCCGTCAGCGCCGGATGCGTCAGGTAGTACAACGTCGGAAACGGTGTGCCATCAGGCAATTTCGGCGCGGTCTTCACCACGCCGGGTTCGCCGTTGGGACACCGGTAGGCGATGTCGAGCACCCCGCGCGGCTCACGCCCGAGCTGGCGAGCCACCGCGTCCAGGTCGCCACGATCAACCACCGGGACCCGTGGGATTCGGTGCGGGCGGACCAGGTTCGGCCGGCGGGGCCGGAACTACGGGCGGCGGCGGGCTGGCCGGCGGCAGATGCGGGGCGTCGGCGATGGTGTGCCACAGCGACGTGTACCACGGGTCGTTGTTGACCGGCTTCGCCGACGGCACCCCCGGCTGGGTGGGCTCGGCCGCCGACGGGGGAAGCTGCACCTGGAACGGGATGTCGCCGGGTTTGACGAAGCCGAGCCGCTCGCGAGCCTGCGCCGCAATGTAGGCCGGGTCACCGAGTTTGGTTTTGCGCTGCTCCAAATCCGCGATCTGCCGACGCAACGCGGCCTCGCTGGCGGCCAGCTGATTCATCTCGGTGCGCTGCGCGAAATAGGTGCGCACCGGTCCGGCGATGGTCAGCGTCAGCACGCAGATCACCGCGGCCAGCACCGCCGCGCGCCGCGCGGTGAAGCCCAGCCGTTGCTCGGAGCGAAGCTCTACCGATTCGGCGGCTTGGCGGGCGATGGGTTCGACGACATGCTCTTGCTGCGGGGCGTTGCGGCCGCCGTGGTTCGCCGCGGGCGACGTCCGCGCGGACGGCTTCGACGACGGCTTGGCCGAGCGAGGGCGCCGAACCGAAGCGCCGGCCTTCCCCGGGCGCGATGCCGGGGAACGTCGCTTCGGATCCGGCTTGCCGGGCAAGCTATTTGGCCTCCGGCGGCGTATACCGCGGGAAGGCGAGGTCGCCGGCGTAGCGGGCGGCATCGCCGAGCGCCTCCTCGATGCGCAGCAGCTGGTTGTATTTGGCGACGCGCTCGCTGCGGGCGGGCGCGCCGGTCTTGATCTGCCCGCTGCCGACGGCCACCGCCAGGTCGGCGATCGTGGTGTCCTCGGTCTCGCCGCTGCGATGGCTCATCATCGTGCGGTAGCCGCTGTGGTGGGCCAGCGCGACGGCGTCGAGCGTCTCGGTCAGCGTGCCGATTTGATTCACCTTGACCAGCAACGCGTTTGCCACGCCCTTGTCGATACCCTCTTCCAGGCGTTCGGGATTGGTGACGAAGATGTCGTCGCCGACGATCTGCACCCGGTCACCGAGCGCCGCGGTCAGGGTCGCCCAGCCGTCCCAGTCGTCTTCCGACAGCGGGTCTTCGATGGACACCAGCGGGTACGCGTCGAGCAGCCCGGCGTAGAACTCCGCCATCTGCTCGGCGGTGCGCGTGCTGCCCTCGAACTTGTAACCCGTCCCGTCGGTGAAGAACTCGGTGGCCGCCGCGTCGAGGGCCAGCGCCACGTCGGCGCCGAGTTTGAAACCGGCCGAGTCGATGGCCCGGCTGATCAAATCCAGCGCCGCGGTGGTGCCGGCCACGTCGGGGGCGAACCCGCCCTCGTCGCCCAGGCCCGTGCTCAGGCCCTCCTTCTTGAGCACCGACTTCAGCGAGTGATACACCTCGGCGCCCCAGCGCAGCGCCTCGGCGAAGCTGGGCGCACCGATCGGCGCCACCATGAACTCCTGGATGTCGACGGCGGTGTCGGCGTGCGCGCCGCCGTTGAGGATGTTCATCATCGGCACCGGCAGGATGTGCGCGTTCGGGCCGCCGAGGTAACGGAACAGCGGCAACTCGGCGGAATCGGCCGCCGCCTTGGCGACGGCCAGCGACACGCCCAGGATCGCGTTGCCGCCCAGCCTCGACTTGTCGGGCGTGCCGTCCAGGTCCAGCAGCGCCTGGTCGACCAGCCGCTGATCGTCGGCGTTGAGGCCGATCACGGCCGGGCCGATCTCGTCCAGCACGGCCTGCACGGCCTTCTGCACACCCTTGCCGCCGTAGCGCTCGCCGCCGTCGCGCAGTTCGACGGCCTCGTGCTCGCCCGTCGACGCGCCCGACGGCACCGCCGCGCGGGCAAACGTCCCGTCGATCAGGGCAATCTCGACCTCGACTGTCGGGTTGCCGCGGGAATCGAGGATCTCGCGGGCACCGACCTGCTCGATAATCGGCACTGGGGTTCTCCTTGTTCGCGTAAGGCCTGGGTCAGCGATACATCCTGCTATAACGGGTGACCTTTCGCGTAAGCGGTCGCCCAATCCCGGACCGCCCGCGCATAGACCCCGGAATTGTTGTACGCCCGCAGCGCGGTGATCCAGCCCCGCGGCGTCGCGAGATCCTTTCCGCGCCAACACAGGTAGCCCGCCGCGGCGAGCGCGGCGTCGTCGATGTTGTCGGGGCTGACGCGGCCGTCGTTGTGAGCGTCGACACCATAGAGCCGCCACGTCTCGGGGATGAACTGCATCGGTCCCATGGCGCGCGTCACGCCGTCGCCGTCGGTGAGGTCCTCGTCGCTGTCGACGATGCGCAGCGTCCCGCCGCTGCCGTCCAGCCGGACGCCGCGGATCGGGGGGCTCACATCCCCGTTGGGGGCCAGCGTGGCGCCGCGGTAGGTGCCGTGGTGACTCTCGACCTGTCCGATGCCCGCCAGCGTGGTCCAGGCGATGTGGCACTTCGGGTTCTCGACTTCGGCGACCCGGGCCGCGTACGCGTAGGCCTCGAGCGCGATCACCGGGATCTCCAAGGCCGCCGACCGTGGTTGGGCCCAGTCGCGCAACTGTTCCGCGGGCCGGCCGCTGGCGTGAGTGTCCACCGGCGGCACCGGGTCTCCGGCCGGGGGCGGGACGCCGTCGGGGATGAATAGGCTGAGCTGCCATGTGCAGCTGGAGGCCAGAACGATCGCGGTCGCGCCGATCACAGCGGCCGCGCGCATCCAACGCCTCGGCGACACCATGCTTTCCTGAGCTCCCCTAAACTCGCCTGCTCCAACTCCCGCCACACCATCGTCCCATGCGTCGGGGGACTGCTCGGTTGCGTCGGGCCTTGGCGCACCGACGTCGCGCCGGGTTCAGCTAATCACCGATTAGCCGCTGGCCGCCTTGGCTAGCGTGATCAGACCAAGGCCGACCACGGGGATTCGCAACCTCATGCGCGATATTACCGAGCGGTCGAGGGCAAATCCGGCAAACATTCCGGCGGTCGCTCGCCCTAATGCCGACGGCGGCAAATAATCCGCGGCGCGGCCGCTTCAAGGCGCTGCTGCCCGCTCAGGCCTCGTCGGCCCCGGCGTCGGCCGTGACCTCCTCGACGACCGCGCCCGCCGCCGATTCACCCGTCGGCCAGTGCTCGCGCCACTCCTGTTCGGAGATTTCACCGAGCGGGGCCAGGTCGAACTCGTCGGGAACGTCACCCCCGCGGCGTGCCGTGGCGATCGCGCGCTCCGCGCCGCGAACCGTGTCGACGAACTCCAGAACCGCTGTGCGCAGGGCGCTTTCGGCATCGACGTCGGCCGATACGCGGACCGAGGTGATGTCGTCGGGGATCAGGTCGGCGGGCACACCGGCTTTGTCGGCCCGCTGGATCACCTTCTGGGCGAGCGCCAGCGCGGGCTGCCCTGTGTGCACGTCGTCCATCGCCGATTTGCGCGGCTTTTCGGCCGCCTTGCGCTCTTCCCACTGGGCCAACTGCTCTTCGAGCGAAATCGATTGCCCGGCAAGCACTCCCGGAACGCGATTGCCCAGTTTGCGCATCAGGGCGGCGGCGACGTCATCGATGGTGAAGGCGGACTGCGGTGCATCCTCGGCGATGCGGGCGTGGAAGAGGACTTGCAGCAGCACGTCGCCGAGTTCGTCGCGCAGCTGGTCGGCGTTGCCGCTGCCCACCGCGTCCAGCAGTTCGTAGGTCTCCTCCAACAAAAACCTGCGCAGCGAATCGTGGGTTTGCTCACTCTCCCACGGCCCGGCGGTGCGCAATTTGTCCATCATCGCCACGGCGTCGACCAGCCGTTCGCCGCGCGGCGTCTCGGGCGCCGAGATCAGCCGGGCACCGGCCGCCAGGCGGGCGATCACGGCCGGGTGGTCGGGGTCGGACGACAGCAGCACCGGCGCGTCCTCGCCGGAGTGCACCGGACGCGCCGCCGACAGCGACCAGGGCACCGCGACGGGCATCTCCTCGGTGTACTGCACCTCGCCCGCGAGATGCTCGATGGCTTCGATGGGCACCAGCGACGGGCGGCGGGGGTCGAACAACACGACGATCAAGCTTGTCGCTCCTCACTCGACACCGCTGCAGCTGAACTCGTTATACCAAGGTCTACCTGCGGTTGTCCCTGCAGTGCGGTCACCAGGTTGGCCACCATCTGCACCAGCTCGACATCGCGTATGCGGGCGGCGCCCGCAAAACTCTGGCCTCCGCCGGCGCGCGGGATGGGGACCTGCACGGTGGACGTCGTGGCGCGGTAGCCCGCCGCCGGATACATGCGCTTGAGCCGCACCTGAGCCGAATCCGGCAGCGTCATCGGCGAGAGCCGCACGGTGGCCGCCGACGGCGCCGAGACCTCGGTGATGCCCGCCGCGCGGCACAGCAGGCGCAACCGCGCCACCGCCACCAGCCGCAGCGCCGGCTCGGGCAGCGCCCCGTAGCGGTCGACGAGTTCCTCCACGACCGCGTCGATCTCACCGTCGGAGGCCGCCGCGGCCAGGCGGCGGTACGCCTCGAGCCGCAGCCGGTCGCTGGCGATGTAGTCCGGCGGCAGGTGCGCATCGACCGGCAGGTCGATGCGCACGTCCTTGGGTTCTTCGGCCGTCGTTACGGTGTGGCCGTCGGCGGCCGCGCGGTAGGCCTCGACGGCCTCGCCCACCAGGCGGACATACAGGTCGAAGCCGACCCCGGCGACGTGGCCGGATTGCTCGACGCCCAGCACGTTTCCGGCGCCGCGGATCTCGAGGTCCTTCATCGCGACGGCCATGCCGGCCCCCAGCTCGTTGTTCTGCGCGATGGTGGCCAGCCGGTCGTACGCGGTCTCGGTCAGCGGCGAATGCGGCGGATAAAGGAAGTAGGCGTAGCCGCGCTCCCGGGAGCGGCCGACCCGGCCGCGCAGCTGGTGCAGCTGGGAGAGGCCGAAGGTGTCGGCGCGCTCGACGATCAGCGTGTTGGCGTTGGAGATGTCGAGGCCGGTCTCCACGATCGTGGTGCACACCAAGATGTCGTATTCGCGGTTCCAGAACCCCTGCACGGTGCGTTCCAGCCGTTCTTCGGGCATCTGCCCGTGCGCGACGACGACGCGGGCCTCGGGCAGCAGCTCCCGGATCTTTGCCGCGGCCCGGTCGATCGAGCTGACCCGGTTGTGCACGTAGAACACCTGCCCGTCGCGCAGCAGCTCGCGCCGCAGCGCGGCCGCGACCTGCTTGTCGTCGTGCGGGCCGACATAGGTCAGCACCGGATACCGTTCCTCGGGCGGGGTCAGGATCGTCGACATCTCGCGGATTCCGGCCAGGCTCATCTCCAGCGTGCGCGGGATCGGGGTGGCGCTCATGGTCAGCACGTCGACGTGGGTGCGCAGGGACTTGATGTGCTCCTTGTGCTCGACGCCGAATCGCTGCTCCTCGTCGACCACGACCAGCCCCAGGTCCTTCCAGCGCACCCCGGTCTGCAACAGCCGGTGCGTGCCGATCACCACGTCCACCGACCCGTCGGCCAGGCCCTCGATCACGGCCTTGGACTCCGCGGAGTCGGTGAACCGGGAGAGGCCCTTGACGGTCACCGGGAACCCGGTCATCCGGTCGGTGAAGGTCTGCAGGTGCTGGTCGGCCAGCAGCGTGGTGGGCACCAGCACGGCGACCTGCTTGCCGTCCTGGACCGCCTTGAACGCCGCCCGCACCGCGATCTCGGTCTTGCCGTAGCCGACGTCGCCGCAGATCACCCGGTCCATCGGGATCGGCTTTTCCATGTCGCCTTTGACCTCGGTGATCGCGGTCAGCTGGTCGACGGTCTCGGTGTAGCCGAACGCGTCTTCCATCTCGGCCTGCCACGGGGTGTCCGGGCCGAACGCGTGCCCGGGGCTGGCCTGCCGCTTGGCGTACAGCGACACCAGCTCGCCGGCGATCTCGCGCACGGCGCGGCGCGCCTTGGTCTTGGTGTTGGTCCAGTCGCTGCCGCCGAGCTTGCTCAGCGCCGGCGCCTGCCCGCCGACGTAGCGCGACAGCTGGTCCAGCGAATCCATTGGGACATAAAGCTTGTCGGAGCCACCCCCGCGCTTGCTCGAGGCGTATTCGAGCACCAGGTATTCGCGCCGCGCGCCGCCGACGGTGCGCTCGACCATCTCGACGAACCGGCCGATGCCGTGCTGGTCGTGCACCACCAGATCACCGGCGGCGAGCGCCAACGGGTCAACGGTGTTGCGCCGCTTGGCCGCCAGCCGCTTGCCCTCGACGGCGGCGACGCGGCTGCCGGTGAGATCGGTCTCGGTGATCACCACCAGCGTGGCGCCCGGGATGATGACGCCGTCGTGCAGCGGCCCCTTGAGCACGCCGACCACCCCGAGCTTCGGCGCCGCGCCGGATTCCAGCATGGCGGCCGGGGTGTCGCATTCGGCCAGCCGCTCCACCACGCGGTGCGCGGTCCCGGCGCCGGGCGCGACGACGACGGCGTAGCCGCCGGTGGTGACGTGCGCGCGCAGCATCGCGAAGATGCCGTCGATGTCGTGCTGATGCCCGCGCGCCGAGGGCGCCGCCCGGATGTCGAGCTCGACGGCCGACTCGTCGGACAGCTGACTCAACGTCCACCACGGGTGCCCGCCCGTGGCGGCCGCGGCCCGCACGTCGTCGAGCTCGGCGAACCCCGATCCGCCGAATTGGGCGACGTCGACGGGGGCATCGGTGCCCATGGCCGCCGCCGACCACGAGGCTTCGAGGAATTCGCTGCCGGTCTTGATCAGGTCGGCGGCGCGGGTGCGGATCTTCTCCGGGTCGCACAGCAGGATCGGGGTGCCCGGCGCCAGTTGGTCAGTCAGCAGCACGTGCTCGCCGGGCCGCAGCACCGGCAGCAGCGCCTCCATGCCGTCGACCGCGATGCCTTCGGCGAGCTTGGCCAGCATGTCGGTGACGCTGCCGGTGATCGCGGGCTCGGTCGCCGGGTGCCGCGCGGACAGCTCGGCGGCCCGTTGCCGCACCTGCTCGGTGAGCAGCAGTTCGCGGCAGGGCACCGCGATGAGGGTGTCGACCTCGATCTCCGGGATCGACCGCTGATCGGCGACGGAGAACATCCGCATCTCGCTGACCTCGTCACCCCAGAACTCGATGCGCACCGGGTGCTCGGCCGTCGGCGGGAAGACGTCGAGAATCCCGCCGCGCACGGCGAACTCGCCGCGCCGGCCCACCATGTCGACGCGGGTGTAGGCCAGTTCGACCAGCCGGGCGATGACGTGCTCGAATTCGACTTCCTGGCCGACGTTCAACGTGACCGGGTCGATCAGGCCCAGCTGCGGGGTCATCGGTTGCAGCAGCGAGCGGGCCGCGGTCACCACCAGCTGGAGGGGCGGGCCCAGCCGCGCGTCGTCGGGGTGGGCCAGCCGGCGCAGCACCGTCAGCCGGGCACCGACGGTGTCGACGCCGGGCGAGAGCCGCTCGTGCGGCAGCGTCTCCCAGGACGGGAAGACCGCCACGGCATCGCCGAAGACGCCGCGCAGTTCAGCGGTCAAGTCGTCGGCTTCGCGCCCGGTCGCGGTGACTACCAGCAAAGGACCCAACCGCGCCAGCGCGCTGGCCACGAACAACCGTGCGCTGGCAGGACCCACCAGGCTCAATTCGGCCGGCGACGCGGCCGCGCTGTCGATCAGCTGCTGGAAGGTCGGCGCGGTGAGCGCCAATTCAACGAGCCCCGCGATCGGGGTTTCTGGGCGAGCAGCCCCCGGTGCGGTCATGATGAATTCCATTCTAGGGGGACCACCGGACACGCCGAACCGCGTCAATATTGAGCTCGGCGTCGTCAAAGGATCGTCAAGAAAACACCACGCGAGCGGCCGCGGACGCACGTTGGATTCATGACATTGCTGGACATTCTGCCGTCCCTTGGTCACGCGGCTCCACCGCGCTTCGACCCGGCGATCTGGCCCCTCACCACCCACCCCGACGAGGAGGGCAGGCTCTGCGTCGGCGGTGTAGCGCTGGCCGATATCGCCGACGAGTTCAACACCCCGGCTTACGTCATCGACGAAACCGACTTTCGGCATCGCGCCCGCCGCTATCGCCGCGCCCTGCGCGGGGTCGAGGTTGTCTACGCCGGCAAGTCGCTGCTGAGCACCGCGGTGGCCCGCTGGGCCCGCGAAGAGGGTCTCGGCGTCGACGTCTGCTCGGCCGGTGAACTGGCCACGGCCTTGGCCGGTGGCGTCGACCCGGCCCGCATCGTCATGCACGGCAACGCCAAATCACCCGAGGAGCTGCGCGACGCCGTGCGCGCCGGGGTGGGGCGAATCGTGCTGGACTCCTGCATGGAGATCGCCTACCTCGCCGGCCTGGCGCGGCGGCGCCAGCCCGTGCTCATCCGGGTGACCCCCGACATCGACATCCACGGGCACCGCGCCGTCACCACCGGCGTCAGCGACCAGAAGTTCGGCTTCACCCTCGCCGGCGACCACGCCGCCGACGCGGTGACACGCGTGCTCGCGCACCCCATCCTCGATCTCGTCGGCCTGCACTGCCACATCGGCTCGCAGGTCAGCGACGCCGCCCTGTACGGCGAGGCGATCCGGCGGATGATCGCCGCGATGGCCGATATCCGGGCCCGGCACGGCGTCATCCTCACCGAGCTGAATATCGGTGGCGGACATGCGATCCCGTACGTCCCCGGCGATCGCGAGCTGGATCTCGACGAGCTGGCCGCGGTGATCGAGAACGCCCTCGACGAGGCCTGCGCCGCCGAGCAGTTCCCCCGCCCGCAGATCGTGGTGGAACCGGGCCGGGCAATCAGCGGCCGCGCCGGCGTGACGCTGTACCGGGTGCGCTCGGTGAAGACGCAATTCGGCGGCCGCACCTTCGTCGCCGTCGACGGCGGCATGAGCGACAACCCGCGGGTGTCGCTGTACGGCGCGCAGTACGCCGTTGCGCTGGCCAACCGGCATCCGCTGGGTCTCAAGCAGCGCGTGACGGTGGCCGGCCGGCACTGTGAATCCGGCGACGAGATCGCCCGCGACATCGAGCTGCCGGCGGATCTGCGCCCGGGCGACCTACTGGCCGTGGCCTGCACCGGCGCCTACCACCACAGCATGCCGTCCAACTACAACATGGTCGGCCGGCCGTCGTTGGTGGCCGTCAAGGATGGCCGGGCCCGCGAACTTGTTCGCCGCGAGACGGTCGCCGACCTGCTGGCGCGCGACTGCGGTTAGCCCGTCGCGGGCCGCTCGCCGGGCGTAACGCCACGGCGGAAATTCCGGCCGATTTTCGCCGTGGCGTTACGCCCGCGACGCCGTCTACTCGTCCTGCAGCCGGGGATCGGCTTCCAACCCGATCAGCCCGTTCCACATGAGGTTGACCAGGTGGGCGGCCACCACTTCTTTCTTGGGCTCGCGGGTGTCGAGCCACCACTGCGCGGTCATCGACACCGACCCCACCAAAGCCTGGGCGTATAGCGGCGCCAGCCCGGGGTCCAGGCCGCGACGGGAGAAATCACCGGCCAGGATCGAGCTGACCTGGTTGACGGCGTCGTTGAGCAGGCTCGAGTAGGTGCCCGAGCTGATCGCGGCCGGCGAGTCGCGGATCATGATCCGGAAACCGTCGGTGCGCTCTTCGACGTAGGTGAGCAGGGCCAGGGCCACCCGCTCGACCCGCACCCTGGAGCGGTTGTTGGTCAGCGAGGAGGTGATGCCGTCGAGCAGCGCCGACATCTCCCGGTCGACGACCACGGCATACAGGCCCTCTTTGCCCCCGAAATGCTCGTAGACGACCGGCTTGGACACGTTGGCCCGCAGCGCGATCTCCTCGATCGACGTGCCTTCATACCCGCGCTCGGCGAACAGCGAACGCGCGATGCCGACGAGTTGTTGTCGGCGTTCGGTGCCGGTCATCCGCGCGCGCGGCGCCCGCACCTCTTTGTCCGGTTCCTTTTGCGCTTGGGGGTCCAGCACGGCCACGTCAATCAGCGTATCGGGCGGTGGGCGGTTCAGCGGCCGCAAGCGCCCCGCATCGTCATCCGACTAGGCCGAAGTTGTCGGATTCCTCCTCGGGCCGCAAGCGCCCCGCATCGTCATCCGACTAGGCCGAAGTTGTCGGATTCCTCCTCGGGCCGCAAGCGCCCCGCATCGTCATCCGACTAAAGTCTTCTTGGCGATCCGTCGTGGTGTAATCGGCAGCACCTCTGATTTTGGTTCAGATAGTTCAGGTTCGAGTCCTGGCGACGGAGCTCAGCTTGTGAGCCCTTTGCCGCGAGGGTGCACAAAATGACACGCTTGACGGCGTGTCGTTGTACCGACACGCACGCTCGCGCCGAGGACGCCGAGGAGGCTTGATGACAATCCAAGGCGACACCGCGGTCGTGGTGCTGGCGGCCGGGCCCGGCACCCGGATGCGGTCGGACACCCCGAAGGTGCTGCACACCCTCGGCGGGCGCAGCATGCTGGCCCACCTCCTGCACGCGATCACCAAGGTGGCGCCGCAGCACCTCACCGTGGTGTTGGGCCACGATCACGAGCGCATCGCCCCGCTGGTCGCCGACTGGGCAGACGCCCTCGGCCGCCCCATCGAGGTAGCCCTGCAGGAGCGGCCGCGGGGCACCGGCGACGCCGTCCTGTGCGGCCTGTCCGCGCTGCCCGACGACTACGCGGGGTTGGTCGTCGTCACCTCCGGCGACACCCCACTGCTGGACGCCGACACCCTGGCCGACCTCATCGCCGCCCACAGCGCGGCGGCGTCGGGTCAAGGGGCGGCCGCCACGGTCCTGACCACGACGGTGAGCGACCCCAGCGGCTACGGCCGCATCCTGCGCACCCAGGACGACGAGGTCACGGCGATCGTGGAGCACGCCGACGCCAGCGGATCCCAGCGCGAGATCCGGGAGGTCAACGCCGGCGTGTACGCCTTCGACATCGCGGCGCTGCGCTCGGCGCTGAGCCGGTTGAGCTCCAACAACGCCCAGCAGGAGCTGTACCTGACCGACGTCATCGCGATCCTGCGGGGCGACGGCCTGGCCATCCAAGCCCGCCACGTCGACGACAGCGCGCTGGTGGCCGGCGTCAACAACCGGGTCCAGCTCGCGCAGCTGGGCGCCGAGCTCAACCGCCGCGTCGTCGCCGCCCACCAGATGGCCGGCGTCACCATCGTCGACCCCGCCACCACCTGGATCGACGTCGACGTCACGATCGGCCGCGACACCGTCGTCCACCCCGGGACTCAGCTGCTGGGCCGCACCCAGGTCGGCGGGCACTGTGTCGTCGGCCCGGACACCACCCTGACCGATGTCAGCGTCGGCGACGGCGCCTCGGTGGTCCGGACGCACGGCACCTCGTCGTCGATCGGCGCCGGCGCGACCGTCGGCCCGTTCACCTACCTGCGGCCCGGCACCATGCTGGGCGACGACGGCAAGCTGGGCGCGTTCGTCGAGACCAAGAACTCCACGATCGGCACCGGCTCCAAAGTGCCGCACCTGACCTACGTCGGGGACGCCGACATCGGCGAGCACAGCAACATCGGCGCGTCCAGCGTGTTCGTCAACTACGACGGCGAATCCAAGCGGCGGACCACCATCGGTTCGCACGTCCGCACCGGGTCGGACACGATGTTCGTGGCCCCGGTGACGGTCGGCGACGGCGCCTACACCGGCGCGGGCACCGTGGTACGCAACGACGTCCCGCCGGGAACGCTGGCAGTCTCCGCAGGTCCGCAACGCAACATCGAGGGCTGGGTGCACCGCAAGCGCCCCGGCAGCGCGGCCGCGCAGGCGGCCGAGGCCGCCGAGAAGGCCACCGGCCAGCCGCCCGCCGCGGAAGCCGAACAGACACCGTGACGTCGGTTGCTGGCAACCCGGCCACATTTCCGTACGATTCGCTTCGTACGATGGGCACTTCCATTGGGATCCGAACGGCAAGGGCAGCACGGTGAGCCACGACTGGACCGATAACCGCAAAAATTTGATGCTCTTCTCCGGTCGGGCGCACCCCGAGCTGGCCGAGCAGGTGGCCAAGGAGCTCGACGTCCACGTCACCGCGCAGACCGCGCGCGAGTTCGCCAACGGGGAGATCTTCGTGCGGTTCCACGAATCCGTGCGCGGGTGCGACGCCTTCGTGTTGCAGTCGGCCCCGGACCCGGTCAACAACTGGCTGATGGAACAGCTCATCATGATCGACGCCCTCAAGCGGGGCAGCGCCAAGCGGATCACCGCCGTCATGCCGTTCTATCCCTACGCCCGGCAGGACAAAAAGCACCGCGGCCGCGAACCGATCTCGGCACGCCTGGTCGCCGACCTGCTCAAGACCGCCGGCGCCGACCGGATCGTGACCGTCGACCTGCACACCGATCAGATCCAGGGCTTCTTCGACGGGCCCGTCGATCACATGCGCGGGCAGAACCTGCTCACCGGCTACATCCGCGACAACTACCCCGACGGCAACATGGTGGTCGTCTCCCCCGACTCCGGCCGGGTGCGCATCGCCGAGAAATGGGCCGACGCGTTGGGCGGCGTTCCGCTGGCCTTCATCCACAAGACCCGCGACCCGCGGGTGCCCAACCAGGTGGTGTCCAACCGCGTCGTCGGTGAGGTCGCGGGGCGCACCTGCGTCTTGATCGACGACATGATCGACACCGGTGGCACCATCGCCGGCGCGGTCAAGTTGCTGCGCGACGAGGGGGCCGGTGACGTGATCATCGCGGCCACCCACGGCGTGCTCTCCGATCCGGCCGCCGAGCGGCTGGCCACCTGCGGCGCCCGGGAAGTGATCGTGACCAACACCCTGCCGATCGGCGAGGAGAAGCGGTTCCCCCAGCTGACGGTCCTGTCCATCGCGCCGCTGCTGGCCAGCACCATCCGCGCCGTGTTCGAAAACGGCTCGGTCACAGGACTGTTCGACGGGGACGCCTAAATGGCCGACACCGTCATCTACCACAACCCTCGCTGCAGCACTTCCCGCAAGACACTGGACCTGTTGCGCGACAGCGGCTTTGAGCCCGAGGTTGTCGAATACCTGAAGACCCCGCCATCGCGCGCCGAGCTGGTGAAGATGATCCGCGACGCGGGCATCGACGTGCGCACCGCGGTGCGCAAGCGCGAATCGCTGTATGAGGAGCTCAATCTCGCCGACGCGACCGACGAGCAGTTGCTCGACGCCATGGCCGAACACCCGATCCTGATCGAACGACCCTTCGTCGTCACGCCGAAGGGCACCCGGCTGGCCCGTCCGATCGACGCGGTCCGCGAGATTCTGTGAATCGGTTCGGCAGCTGCGCGGTGCCCGCCGCGATAGTTGCTCTGGCGGTCTCGGCCGCCGGGTGCGCCCCGAAAGCCCCTGACTACCAATCGATTCTGTCAAAGACGCCGACGACCTCCACCACCACCCCGACGGAAAAGCCGGTACCTCTGTCGCAGTATCTGCAGAGCATCGGGGTGACCGGCCAGCCGGTGGCACCGGGAGACGTGCCCGGCCTGACGATCTCGATCCCGACGCCGCAGGGGTGGGCGCCGTTCACCAGTCCCAACATCACCCCGCAGACGTTGATCATCTCCAAGGACGGCAAGTTTCCGACGGCACGGCTGGTGGTCTTCCAGCTGAACGGGGATTTCGACCCGGCCCAAGTCATCAAGCACGGCAACGACGACGCGCACCTGTTCGAGAACTTCAAGCAGCTCGACGCCTCGGGCGCGCCGTACAACGGATTCCCGTCGTCGATGATCCAGGGCAGCTACGACCTCGACGGCATGCGGCTACACAGCTGGAACCGCATCGTCCTCCCCACCGGGCCGCCCCCGGAACACAAGCGTTATCTGGTGCAGTTGACCATCACCAGCCTGGCCAACCAAGCGGCCGCGGAGTCGACGGACATCGACGCGATCATCCGCGGATTCGTCGTCGCCGCCAAATAGGCCGCATGACCATTAGTGTTGTCAGCCATGACTGGTTGGACCGCCGCAGATCTACCGTCGTTCGCCGAACGAACCGTCATCATCACCGGCGCCAATAGCGGGTTGGGCGCAGTGACCGCGCGCGAACTGGCGCGCCGCGGGGCCACGATCGTCATGGCCGTACGCGACATCCGCAAGGGCGAGACCGCCGCGCGGTCGATGGCCGGCCAGGTCGAGGTGCGCGAGCTCGACCTGCAGGACCTGTCGTCGGTGCGCCGGTTCGCCGACGGGGTGAGCACGGCCGACGTCCTGATCAACAACGCCGGCATCATGGCGGCCCCGTTCTCCCTGACCGTCGACGGCTTCGAGAGCCAGATCGGCACCAACCACCTGGGCCACTTCGCGCTCACGAACCTGCTGCTGCCCAAGCTCACCGACCGGGTCGTGACGGTGTCGTCGATGGCGCACTGGCCGGGAAGCATCAGCTTCGACGACCTGAACTGGCAGACGCGACGGTATTCGCCGTGGCTGGCCTACAGCCAGTCCAAGCTCGCCAACCTGCTGTTCACCAGCGAGCTGCAGCGACGCCTGGCGGCGGCCGGATCCCCGCTGCGTGCGATCGCGGCCCACCCCGGCTACTCGCACACCAACTTGCAGGGCGCCTCGGGGCGCAAGTTGGGTGACGCGCTGATGTCGGCCGCGACCCGAGTGGTCGCCACCGACGCCGATTTCGGCGCCCGGCAAACCCTGTATGCGGCCTCGCAGGATCTGCCCGGGGACACCTTCGTCGGGCCGCGATTCGGCTATTTGGGCCGCACCCAACCGGTGGGGCGCAGCCCGCGGGCCAAGGATGCGTCCACCGCAGCCGCTCTGTGGGCGCTGTCTGAGCAGCTCACGAAGACCCAATTCCCCCTCTGACGACACGTTGGCCTCGGTGGCCTCAGGCGTCCCTGGCCGAAGCGATGGGGCTTGTGCCCCCTCCGAGCGACGACCGGCCGGCGCCCAGCACCGAATTTCCCCTCTGAGGTGCACATGCGCTACCCTGACCGGGCGTCACGGCGAGGGTGGCTGGCTGGCCAGCACCGTTATCGACGGAGACCGACGAACTGTCGCGAACCTGGCCGTGCCCCGAACCACAGAGCACACACAGGAGCGACACAATGGCTGCCAAAACCCTCAACCAGCTCAAGGTCACGGTGCGAGCCGAGACCGGCAAGGGTGCGTCCCGGCGAGCACGCCGCGACGGCAAGATCCCGGCCGTCCTCTACGGCCACGGCGCCGACCCCCAGCATCTCGAACTGCCCGGCCATGACTTCGCGGCCGTGCTGCGCCACGCCGGCACCAACGCGGTGCTGACCCTCGACATCGAGGGCAAGGAGCAGCTGGCGCTGACCAAGTCGCTCGACATCCACCCCATCCGCCGCACCATTCAGCACGCCGACCTGCTGGTCGTGCGGCGCGGCGAAAAGGTCGTCGTCGAGGTCCGCGTCGTCATCGAGGGCGACGCCGCGCCCGGCACGCTGGTGACCCAGGAAACCAGCACCATCGAGGTCGAGGCCGACGCAATGTCGATCCCCGAGCAGCTGACGGTGTCGGTCGAGGGCACCGAACCCGGCACCCAGTTCACCGCCGGACAGATCGAATTGCCCAAGGGCGTCAATCTGATCTCCGACCCGGAATCGCTTGTGGTCAACGTGGTTAATGCGCCGACGGCCGAGGAGCTCGCCGAAGAGGGCGCGGGTGAGGTCACCGAGGAGGCCGCGCCGGCCGAGGACGAAGCCGAAGAGGCCGGCGAAGAAGAGGCCGCCGAAACCGAGTCCGAGTAGGCGGATCCCACCATGGCCGAGCCGTTGCTGGTCGTCGGCCTGGGCAATCCCGGAGACAATTACGCCCGCACCCGGCACAATGTCGGGTTCATGGTCGCCGACCTGCTCGCGGCCCGGATGGGTTCGAAGTTCAAGGCGCACAAGCGGTCCGGCGCCGAGATCGTCAGCGGCCGTCTCGTCGGGCACTCGGTGGTCGTGGCCAAGCCGCGCTGCTACATGAACGAATCCGGGCGCCAGGTCGGCCCGTTGGCGAAGTTCTACTCCGTGACGCCGGGCAACATCATCGTCATCCACGACGATCTCGACTTGGACTTCGGCCGCATCCGGCTCAAGATCGGCGGCGGTGAGGGCGGCCACAACGGGCTGCGGTCGTTGGCTAACGCGTTGGGCAGCAAGGACTTTCAGCGGGTCCGCATCGGCATCGGCCGTCCGCCGGGACGCAAAGACCCGGCGGCGTTCGTGCTGGAGAACTTCAATGCCGCCGAGCGCGCCGAAGTCCCGACGATCTGCGAGCAGGCAGCGGACGCCACCGAATTGCTGATCGAACTGGGGTTAGAGCCCGCGCAGAACCGCGTGCACGCCTGGTAGCCAGGGGCCGCGAGCAGACGCAAAAGCACCGACACGCCGAGGTTTTGCGTGCTTTTGTGTCTGCTCGCCGGCTTAGGTGACCAGGGTGACCGAGTTGGATCGGCGCAGCTTGCCCGATGGCGTCTTCGGGATGGTCCCCGGACCGAGCACCACCACGTTGCGGGGCCGCACGTCGACCTCCGCCACCACCTCGCGGGCGACCTGGTGCTCGATGCGACGCACCTCGGCCTGGTCCTGGAAGGCGTTGGACTCGACGGCCACGGCGAACGTCTCGCGGGAATGGCCGGCGTCCAGGCGCACCGCGACGGCGCAGCCGGGCCGCACGCCCTCGACGCGGCCGGCGGCGCGCTCGATGTCGGTCGGGTAGATGTTGCGGCCCGCCATGATGATGACGTCCTTGACGCGGCCGCACACCACCACGTGCCCCTCCTCGGTCAGGTAGCCGAGGTCGCCGGTGTCATACCAGCCGTTCTCGTCCTGGGCCGAGATGAAGCCGCCCATGGTCAGATAGCCGGGGGTCAGCGACTCGCCGCGCAGCTCGATGACGCCGACACCGCGGGGCGGCATCACGTCGCCGTTCTCGTCGATGATGCGCGCCTCGAGATCCTGCAGCAGCGGACCGAGCGTGGCCAGCCTGCGGGTGTTGCCCTTGGTGGCGGGCACCGCGCGGCGCAGGGCGGCCAGCAGGTCGGCGTCGACCTCGTCGACGACCAGACCGGCGTTGCACTCCGAAAACGACACGGCCAGTGTGGTTTCGGCCATGCCGTAGGCCGGCAGGATCGCCGAGGTCTTCAGGCCGAACGGCTTGCCGGCGTCGAGCAGGTCCTCGACGTCGGCGGGTTCGACGGGCTCGGCGCCCGACAGCGCGAAGCGCAGCGTCGACAGGTCGAAGTCGCCGGCCTTGGCCTGCCGGCGCAGCCGCTTGGCTAGCAGCGCGTAGGCGAAGTTGGGCGCCGCGGTCATGGTGCCCTTGTACTTGTCGATGAGCTTGGCCCACAGCAACGTGTCGCGCAGGAAGTCCATCGGCGTGACCTTGACCAGCTCGGCACCGAAGAACATCGGGATGGTGAGGAAGCCGACCATGCCCATGTCGTGGAAGCAGGGCAGCCAGCTCACCATGACGTCCTTGTCGACGTCGTACTGGGCGCCGATGAACATCGCTTCGGCGTTGGAGTAGATGTTGCGGTGGGTGATCTGCACCGCCTTCGGCGATCCGGTCGAACCGGACGTCAGCTGCATCAGCGCCAGTGCGTCCTCGCCGACCTCGACGGGGTCGATCGGCTCCGCCGCGAGCAGGTCGGAGACGGTGACGACCTTGATGCCCTTCTCCTCGAGTACCGGAATGGCCACCAGGAACGGCTCCGAGACGACGACGGCCTTCGCCTCGATCATGCCGATGACGTTCATGGTGTCCTCGGCCCACACGGCCAGGTCGGTGCGCGGCGTGGGCTGGTGCAGCATGGTCAGGCTGGCCCCGCGCATCCACAGGCCCTGTGCCGTCGGCGCGATCTCCACCGGGAAGCCGGCGAGCACGCCGACCGCGTCGCCGGGACCGATGCCCGCGGCGGCCAGGCCACCCGCGATACGGCGCGCGCGCTCGTGGACCTCGCCCCAGGTGTGGCGGACCGGCTCGTGGGGTTCACCGGTGACCATGCCCGTCGTCACGGACCGGGCATTGCGGTACATCTTCTCGGTAAACCTGCTCACAAAAACCTCCTCGGTTCCAGCCCTGGTCCCAACGCCCGAAATCTCATGTTGCGCCCGCCGGGTAACACTTCGCCGCAGGCACGTAAACACGGTTGCGCGGCGGTTAGGTCTCGGATCGGTGATGCGCCCCAGCGCGCCGCACCACGGCGGCGGCCGGTCGGCCGACAAGCGCGAAACGGGCCCGACAAATCTTGTCGGGCCGTATGCATTAATCGCCCGCCGGGGCTCCCGGCGGACGATGGAATTAAGTGATCTTGCTCAGCGCTTCCCGTCACCGCGCATTATCTTAAGCTCCTCTTAGGGAAGCGCCAAACCAATGCGCAAATTGGGAAAATTTTCACACCTCGGTCGGAGTGGGGACCACGCGCGCCCCGACCACGGGCCCGCTGGCGACCCGCACCGTGCGGCACACCCCCGCGCCGGACACCTCGGTGCCGACGTCGACGGCGGCGGCCGCCGACGCGCACAAGAAGGCACACGTCGGGCCCGAGCCGGACACGATGCCCGCCAGCGCACCGGCGTCCACGCCCGCGCGCAGCGTGCGCCGCAGCCCGGGGTTCAGGCTCACCGCGGCCGCCTGCATCTCGTTGCCCAACAGGGGGGCCAGTTGCTCGGCATCGCCGGCGGCCAGGGCGGCCAGCACCGGCCCGGGCGCGGGCAGCCGCGGCGGATCCCCCGCCTCCCGCAGCCGGTCCAGTTCGGTGAAGACCGCCGGTGTGAGCAGCTCGCTGTCGGCGAACGCCAAAACCCAGTGGAAGGTGTTGCGCGACAACACCGTCGCCAGCTCCTCGCCGCGCCCGGTGCCCAACGCGGTGCCGCCATGCAGCGCGAACGGCACGTCGCTGCCCAGCCGCGCGGCGAGCATGCGCAGGTCGCGGCGGGGCACGTTGAGTTCCCACAACGAGTTCATGGCGACCAGCACCGCCGCCGCGTCGGCGCTGCCGCCGGCCATGCCGCCGGCCACAGGTATGGACTTGTCGATCATGATCGAAACGTCCGGCGCCCGGCCGACGTGTTCGGCCATCAGTTCCGCCGCCTGCCAGGCGAGGTTGCGTTCATCGGTGGGCAGTTTGTCGGCGCCCTCGCCGACGATCTCGAGCGAGAGCACATCGGCGTTGCGCACCGTCAGCTCGTCGAGCAGCGAGACGGCCTGGAAGATCGTCGTCAGCTCGTGATAGCCGTCCTCGCGGCGGTCACCGACCGCCAGGTAGAGGTTGACTTTTCCGGGCACCCGAACGGTGACCGACCCGGTGGGCACCCACTGCGCGGCGGTATTGCCGTCAGACGCGGACACCGCAGCAGACTATCGCTGCCGCGGGGCGATCACACGCAGCGGCCCTCAGCCGGCCGACGCGGTGTGGGGGCTCGTTCCGGCGGCGCTGTGGGAGCGATCGGCGGAGCGCTGCAACAACCGCACGAAGTCGTCGATGGACAGCGTCTCGCCGCGACGCGCGGGATCGATGCTGGCGGCCAGCAATCGATCCGCCGACTCGTTGCCCGAGCCGGCCCAGTCCAGGAACGCGTTTCGACAGGTCTTGCGGCGCTGCGCGAAGGCGATGTCCACCAGCTCGAACACCTGCCGCCGGAAAGCCTCTCCGGTGGGCCACGGCGAAGTCGCGTACCGGTCGATACGCACCAGTCCGGAGTAGACGCGGGGAATCGGCCAGAACACGGTCGGCGAGACCGTGCCGCAACGGCGAACCCTGCCGAAGAAGCGAACCTTGACGCTGGGCACGCCGTACTCCTTGCCACCGGGTTCGGCGGCCAGGCGTTCGGCGACCTCGGCCTGCACCATGACCGTGACAACCCGAATGGACGGGAACTCGGCGAGCAGGTGCAACAGCGCCGGGACGGCGACGTTGTAGGGCAGGTTCGCGACCAGGGCGGTCGGCTGGACGTCCAGTTCGTCGCGGCGCAGGGTCAAGACGTCGCGGTTGAGCACGGTCAGGCGCTGGATTTCGCTGTGCGAGTGCTCGGCGATGGTGTGCGGCAACCGCTCGGCCAGCACGGGATCGATTTCGACGGCGGTGACGGGGGCGCCTCGGTCCAGGAGCGCGAGCGTCAACGAGCCGAGGCCGGGACCGACTTCCAGGACGTGGTCAGACCGGCCGATCCCGGAGGTCGACACCACTCGTCGCACCGTGTTGGCGTCGTGGACGAAATTCTGGCCGAGCGATTTCCGTGGCCGAAACTCGAGTTCTTTGGCCAGCCGCCTGATCTCGGTGCGCCCGAGTAGCCGGATGGTCAGCGCGCACCAGCTCTTCCGCTGCACACTGGCCACGCGCCCCAACCCTGGCGCTCTCGGGTCACCTCGGCGACGGTGATCTGCTCTTCGCGGGTGGCGAGGTCGGCGCGGGCGGCGAACCGCAACCCGCCGTTGCGCTCCCACGTGCCCTGGTCGAACTGCACACCGCCGTAATACCCGTTGCCGGTGTTGATCGCCCAGTTTCCGCCGGCCTCACAGCCGGCGATCGCATCCCAGATGGAGCCGTCACTGACCGGAGGCACCTCGGTGCCGGGCTTGGTGCCGATGCGGACCACCGATTCGCGGGCGGGCGTGATCACCGTGTTGGCGATCGGCAGCCGACCGGTCTCGACCCCGTTGACGGTGGCCACCGAGAAGGTGACGTCCTGCGTGCCGGGGCTACCCGGGTCCTCGACGACCTGGCGGCTCATGTTCATTTCCGGGTCTTCGATCCGACGCGCGTTGGGCGGCAACGGGATTCGCTCGGTGACCTGCTGGATGCGGTTGCGAGTCACCTGGACTTCCATTCCGTCGGTGATCGGCATCGTCGCGGCAGGCACCACCTGGTCGCTCTCGAGCAGCGGTGCGCCGGCGGCGCTCAGCAGGCCCGCGACGTTCGGGGCCGCCAGATGCACCGTGCGCACGGCACCGCCGTCGTTGATGCGGACGGTCTTGGCGCTGACGACGGGCAGCGCCATCCCGGCCAGCGGGACGCGGCTGCCGCGGTTGGCCGCGGCCGGGGCGGTGTCGGTCATCGCCAGCTGGGCCAGCGCCTCATCGACGGTGGACGCCGTGGTCCACACCTGCTTGGTGTCGTGGCCGTCCAGCGAAATCTGCAACGGGCGGCTGCGCCGGAGCACGATCTTGCCGGCGTCGTGAACCGCGACATCGGCGGCGGGGTACAGGTCGTCACGGTCGTCGATGACGAAGCCGTTCTCTTCGACGACGTCGATCACCCGAGACTTCATGGTCTTCACCTGCATCGCGACGCCGTCGACGGTCAGCGTCACCGTCTTGCACACCGAGATCGCATATCCGCCCGCGAATGCCAGGACTACCAGCAGCCCTCCGACCACGAGACGCAACATCGGCGAAGGATTCTGATGAAGTTTTGTCAATACACTCAACGCGCGTTACCCAACCCTCAACAACCCACTCAGTCAGCAGCAAGTCACAAATTAAGGGCCCGTAGGCCCATCCGTTCGATCACAAGACGGTAACGAACTGGCCAATGTTGGGCAACTCTGACGCGGCTCAAATCCGGTGATGTGACACGAATCGCCAGGTCAGTCGCCGCCAGCGGCGGCCAATCCGTACACCCGTCGAGCATTGCTCGTCGTGACCTGAGCCAGCTCTTCCGGGTGGCGATTCACCAGTTCGGCGATCGCCCGAACAGTATAAGGAAGGCAATAGGGCTCATTGGCCGTCCCTCGGTAAGGATGCGGCGTCAAATAGGGTGCATCGGTTTCCACCAGCAGCTGCTCCGGCGGTATCAACGGAACGGCTTCGCGCAGGGCGCGGGCGTTGCGGAAGCTGGCGGTGCCGGACAGACTCAGCAGCCATCCGGCGTCCACGCAGCGCCGCGCCATGGCGGCGTCCGACGAAAAGCAGTGGAAGATCACCGCGTCCGGGGCGCCCTCGGCGGCCAGCACGTCGAGCACCTCCGCGTCGGCCTCCCGATTGTGGATCATCAGCGGTTTGCCGCACCGCTTCGCCAGATCGATGTGCCACGCGAACGCCTCCCGCTGCACGGCGGGCTCGGCGCAGCCTTCCAGCCGCCCGGGCCAATACATGTCCATGCCGGTCTCGCCGACCGCGACCACCCGGGGGTGGTTGACCAGTTGCTCGATTTCGGCGCGGGCGGCATCGGTGAGCGCGTCGGCGCGGGTCGGGTGCAGCGCCGTCGCGGCATAGACCCGTGGGTCCCATTCGGCGGCGCGGGTGACCCAGCGCGCCGAATCCAGGTCGTCGGCGATGGTGACCACGGCGCGCACCCCGACCGCCGCGGCGCGGTCGACGATGGCCCGCACCCCCTCGGCGTCGGTGGCGCCACACGCGTCGAGGTGGGTGTGCGCGTCGACGAGCGGGCTCAAGGGCTCGGGAGCCGGGGGCGGCTGGCGTTTGGAACTCACGCGCACACAATAGGGTGAACTGCGATGAGGCCGTATTACGTCACCACCGCAATCACCTACCCCAATGGCGATCCGCACATCGGGCACGCGTACGAATACGTCGCGACCGACGCGATCGCGCGGTTCAAGCGGCTCGACGGGTTCGACGTGCGGTTCCTGACCGGCACCGACGAGCACGGCCTCAAGATGGTCGAGACGGCGGCGGCCGAGGGCATCGGCACGGCCGAGTTGGCCCGGCGCAATTCCGATGTGTTCCAGCGCCTGCAGGAGCGGTTGAATATCTCCTTCGACCGCTTCATTCGCACCACCGACCCCGACCACCACGAGGCATCCAAAGAGATCTGGCGCCGGATGGCCGCCGCCGGTGACATTTACCTGGACACCTACTCGGGCTGGTACTCGGTGCGCGATGAACGGTTCTTCGTCGAATCGGAAACCAGACTCCTCGACGACGGGACCCGGATGGCGGTGGAGACCGGCGCCCCGGTGACCTGGACCGAGGAACAGACCTACTTCTTCCGGCTCTCGGCGTATGCCGACAAGCTGCTGGCCCACTACGAGGCGAACCCGGACTTCATCGCGCCCGAGGTGCGCCGCAACGAGGTCGTCAGTTTTGTCGCGGGCGGACTGCGCGATCTGTCCATTTCGCGCACCTCGTTCGACTGGGGCGTGCAGGTGCCCGAGCACCCCGACCACGTGATGTACGTCTGGGTCGACGCGCTGACCAACTACCTGACCGGGGTCGGCTATCCGGACACCGACTCCGAGATGTTCCGCCGCTACTGGCCGGCCGACCTGCACATGATCGGCAAGGACATCATCCGGTTCCACACCGTGTACTGGCCGGCGTTTCTGATGTCGGCCGGAATCGAGCTGCCGCGAAGGGTTTTCGCGCACGGATTCCTGCTCAACCGCGGCGAGAAGATGAGCAAGTCGGTGGGCAACGTCGTCGACCCGGTGGCCCTGATCGACACATTCGGCGTGGATCAGGTGCGTTATTTCCTCTTGCGCGAGGTTCCGTTCGGTCAGGACGGCAGTTTTAGCGAAGATGCCATCATCACGCGGATCAACACCGATCTGGCCAATGAACTGGGCAATCTGGCCCAGCGGTCGTTGTCGATGATCGCCAAGAACCTGGGCGGGGTGCTGCCCGAACCCGGTGAACTCACCGAGGCCGACACCGACCTACTGGCGACAGCCGACGGTTTGTTGGAGCGCCTGCGCGTCAGTTTCGAATCGCAGGCGATGCACCTGGCCCTCGAAGCGATCTGGCTGATGCTCGGTGAGGCCAACAGATACTTCTCCGCGCAGCAGCCCTGGGTCTTGCGCAAGAGCGAGTCCGAGGCCGATCAGCGACGGTTCCGCACGGTCTTGTACGTGACCTGCGAGGCGGTGCGCATCGCGGCGCTGCTGGTCCAGCCGGTCATGCCCGAATCCGCCGCCACGCTGCTGGATCTGCTCGGGCAGCCGCAGGACCGGCGAACGTTTGCCGCCGTCGGTGCGCGGCTGACACCCGGCACGCAGCTGCCGCCCCCGACGGGTGTGTTCCCCCGCTACCAGGTCGACTGACCGCGCAGAAAACGCCGAACAATTCGGTTGCGGACCAACCGAGTTCAGCGACATCGTCAACTCCGTCGGGCAAAGCCCCCAACATATCCTCTGCTATAGCCCATAATCGGGCTGTGGAACGACGCCAGAACCGGCAACAGAGCCAATCGCCGATGACGACCTTGAGGGAGCTGCCCGCATTGGTGGTGCTGGAACGCATTCCGGTTCCGGTGCTGGCCATCGGCGATGACGGCAGTATTTTGTTCGCCAACACCGCGTTTGCCGACATGATGGGCTACGACCCGGAGGAAACCCTGTCGCTCCGGTTCGAACAGATCTTCCATCAGGCCCCGGCGTCGGAATCGCTGCTAGCGACCGTCCACGCCCTCGCGAACATGGTCGTCGAGCTCGCGCACAAGGACGGCTCGGTCGTGCGCGCGATGATGAGCAAGTCCGCAGTGCGACGGGTGGATGACCAGTTCGCGCTGGCCGCGTTCCAGGATCTGACCGAGCAGCTCTGGGAAGAAGCGCACTAGCGGCGCCCTCAGCGGCGCGCCGCGGAGTCAAACTCTATCGGCGCCGCCATGATTCGCGCCTGACGCGCCACACGATCACCCCTGCGCCGACGATGGCCACCGCGACCCACCCGGCGCCGAACCACCACAGCCAGTCGAGGTCCGAATGGCCTCCGGATCCCGCGGCGGCCACACCGGCGGGCAACGGCGGGTGATCGACGGTCACCGGATCTTGTCCGGGTACCGACACCACCGCAACGCCTTTGAGTCGCTGCCAGTGCTTGTTGTCGTCGCCCTTGAGCCAGCGGATCAGCTCATCAAGCTGCCCGGGCGCCCCGTTGGACGTCGCGACCAGCAGTGTCCGGCCGTGGTTGAAAACCGTTTGGAGAGAGGCGAACCGCAGCACCGGGTCCAAGGTGAGCTTGACGGGCTTGTCACCGGACCCGACGGCGTTGACGGTGATCGGGCCGCTGGGCCCCGCGGCCACAGGGAGCGTCACGTCGGACTGATTCCACCCGTCGGCGGAAATCAGTAGTGCGGGATTGGCGGAATCGATCGCTTGCTTGATGCCGGTGACGGTCGTGTCGATCGGCATGGAGCTCATCCGCTGCAGGCCCACCATGATGTCCAGCGCGCGCACCGTGTCGATCAAGGAGTGCTCTGCGATGCCCACCTGCACTCGGGGCATCAGTGTCTGCGGCACCGACTGAAGGCCGTCCGGCATCGGTGGCGCGGCAGCACTGCTCTGAATAGTGCTGTCGCCGTTGATGTTCAACGTGAGTAGCTGGTTTCCGGGCCCCACGGTGTAAAAGTCTCCGCAATGCCCGACATTGCTCGCGACGTCGAGCACCAATTCGATGTTGGTGTAGCGCTGCAGGAGCCGATCGGGCACGTCGATCCAGTGGTCGATGCTGCCATGGCCATCGGTCGGCCAGTGGTCGATGGTCTCGGGACCGATGGTGACGGCGATCCGGCCGGCGATGTTGTTCGGCGTCGGGGTATAGGAACCCAGCAGATGGACGCGCACGCCGTGGATGGACCTGCCAAATCGGGTCTGGTCCAGTCCGATCGACACCCGCGGTTGCAGGGAGGTCGCGTTGATGAAGGGGCGCCCCAGCTCGCGGAGCATGGCGGTGTCTCCCGCGAGTTGCACTGTGGGTTTCAGCGATTCCACCGCAGCCCTGGAGGAAAAGGCCAGCTCCGACAGGCCGCTGAACAGTACGGCCGTGTTCGACTCGTCGGTTTGGCCCAGCGGCCCGGACACCAGGAGCCATGGCACGCCGGTCGCGCCTTGGAGGGAAAGGCCGTTATCCGGGCCCTCCTTGACGACGACCTGGCGTTCCAGCGCCGCCGGCGGCGTCGGTGGGCCCGCCTGGCCCTCCTGCAACGGGACCACGACGATGTCGGGAGCCTGCTTGCCGTAATGCGACGCCGTGGAGGTGGCCAGTCGGATTGCCGTGTCGGACTCGGCTGTTGACGGCGATTGCGGTAAGTAGATGGTCAGTTTCCGCAGCACGGGCGGCAAGAAATGCGCCACGGTGGTGGGCGGCAGCTCGGTCCCCGTGTAGGTGACGGTTCCGTTGGCCAGTCGAAGCGGGCTCTCCGGGTACAAGCAGAATCCATCCAGCGGCACCAAGTACGTACGCACCGTCACGCTCAGAAAGTCGTCGATGACCTCCGCTCCGGTCAGCGGGATGACGATCGGGGCCTGATCGGCGGTCGGCAGGTTCACGCGCGCGATGGTGCGATCGCCTTGCGTGACGGTGATCAACCCCGACCGCAGATTGATCGGCAGTTCGACGGTTGCGTTCAGAGCAGTCGGGGTGAGCCCGTGCAGCACCGGCAGAGTCAGCGGCACGTTGTTGGTCAGGCCCCAGAACTCCAACGTGGAGGAAGACCCGAGATCAGCCAACGTCAGCGTCGTCGTCGAGTCCGTCGCGGTGACCGGATCGCCGGGCGCACCCCATGATGCCGCCGGAGCATTCATCACCAAGAAACCGACGACACCGGCGAGTGCAATTGCTCGGCCGAGAGCTTTCCGGAACATCACCGGAACAGTATGCATTGTTGAAAGCGCTTCAACCGCAATAACGGAAACGCCGTTGCGGCAACCGCGAAAAGGTGTCCCGCAACGGCTCTCACCAAAAGCTAATTGGTTTCCGGGTCCGTGGTGTCATCGTCGCGGGGAGCGCTGGCCGCGGTATGGCGCATCACTTCGCGCCGCAGGAATTGCTGAAAGTAGGGCAGCGACGCTTCCGCGACAACGCCCGGTAGCAGGAGTTCCCATATCTGATGCAGCCGCGCGAACGGGTCACCGACGACGTCCCCGATCCTGCCGTGGCTGGATATCGCGGTCGCGATCAGCCGCGTGCCCGATATCGTCCCCACGATCGACGCGCTGAGCACGTCGGGTTCGATATCGCTGCGAAGGTCGCCCTCCTTGACGGCGCGGCGGGCCTCCTGGGCGGTCTCGAGCACCAAGTTGGCGTAGAAGCGCGAGGCGGCCCCGTTGAATCCGCTTAACGCCGTGGCCAATTGCGCGCCGGCCCGGGCCATTTTGTCGGAGCCCAACACGTCGATGATCGTGAATGAGCCGTGCACGATGTTTTCCATCCCCGGCGATGACGACTTGCAGACATTTCGGTACGCGCTGAGGATCGCGTCCGACCCTTCCTCGATGATGTTCGAGGCCAACGATTCTTTCGAATCGAAGTGATGATAGAGGGCACCTTTGGTCATGCCGGTCCGCTCGATGATCGTGCTCCATCCGGCGGCCGCGTACCCGACCTCGCCGAACACTTCGATCGCGGCGTCGAGGATTTTTTGCCGAGTGGCTTCAGACCGAACCTGGCGCGGCATTGCCGCTGTACCTCCGAAGTCTCGTCGGATCCGCAGATCCCTCATCTCGTTTCGCGAGGATGCCGAGGGTGCCGGCGGCCGGACCGTGCGACCCGCCCCGGCGACTACTGCGAGTCGTCATCGTTTGAACCGGTGCTGACGGCGAGCGCCGCACGCCGCTTGAGGAATTGGCGGAAGTATTCGGTGCGGTCCGGCTGCAGTATCCCGGTGAGCATCAAAGACCAGCACTTTTCCAAGTCGCCGAGGAACCGTTCCGGGTCGTCCAGGTTGCTGGTCTTTCGCAGTCCCATATGCAGGGAGACCATCATGCGGCCGATGTCCTGCGGGTCGCACTGTTCATTGATGTCGCCCTCGGCCTTGGCCTGCTCGGCGACCTTGCCCAGGTTTCTGATCCAGCGGTCGAACAACTTCTCCTGGAATCCGTCGGGCAGGCCGACCGACTCCATCAGGTTCAGTCCCGACCTGACGAGGTCCATTTTGATGTCGCGGATGGCGATCAGATACGAGAAGTCGATGAGCGTCTCGAGGCCCGAGAGCCCGCGCGTCAGCAGGTCGCGGACAGCGACGGCGCCGGTCTCCACCTGACTTTCGATGATGGCGACCGCCAGCGCGTGCTTCGACTTGAAGTGGAAATACATTGCGCCCTTGGTCAGTTCGGCCTCGGCGAGAATGTCGTCGAGGCCGACGTCGTGGTAGGGCCGACGGGCGAACTGATGCGACGCGGCCCGCAGAATCTGTTGCCGGGTCGCGTCGGCTCGTCCGTCAGTCGAATGTGTGGTCATCGCGTTCGAGAATCAGTTCTTCGCGGCCGGAGTCGGGGAGCAAGCATGGGCACCGAGGGTGACGGCGCGGGCGGCGCCACCCGCCCTTGCGTCGACTGACGCTCTGCTCAAGCAGGGCACACACACCTCGGTTCTTCGCAGATTGGGAGCGAACACGCATCCGCGTCGCTCAAGATTTCTAGCCCACTTCTGAGGTTAGCAGTCATACGGCTGTCCGGGTTGACGCTCGTGTAAATACTTGAGGTTCACATCACAGCGTGTTGTCAAACCTATAGTATGTTTTATACGCTATTGTGCGTACGTCAGTCTGATTAGGCCCTCGGATCGTCTCGACCGTCCGTATAACACGAAGGAGAAGGCACATGCCCCCTCTCACCACGCCTTATTCGGGCCGCGTGGTGGGAGGGGGCATGGATGCCACGCGCCCCTCCTCGCCAGTCGCGGGGCCTTCCAGCACTGACAGCCGGGGACTAACGGCCTTCGAGCGTGGACCGATTACTCGCAGTTCCCGCATGGCGCTATTTCCATACTTTCAGTATGGCTTTTACGATTTTGTTGGTCTTGGAGCATGCCAGGCGCGTGCTTTTGCCGCGGTCGTGACGCGATCCGCTGAGGGGCAGGCCTGAAATGATCGACTTCGGAGCGCTTCCCCCGGAGGTCAACTCCACGCGGATGTACGCAGGTCCTGGCCCCTTCTCGCTCATGGCCGCCGCGGTGGCTTGGGACGCGTTGGCCGCCGAACTGCACGCCGCGGCGAGTTGCTACCGCACCGTGATCGCCGGCTTGACCACGGGCCGCTGGCTGGGGCCCTCTTCGCTGGCGATGGCCTCCGCGTACGCGCCATACATGGCGTGGATGGCCGGGGCCGCCGCGCGGGCCGCCGAGTCGGCGGGTCAGGCCAGGCTCGCCGTGGAGATTTTCGAGGCCGCTTTCGCGATGACCGTGCCGCCGCCGGCGGTCGCGGCCAACCGGTCACAGCTCGCGATGCTGGTCGCGACGAACTTCTTCGGGCAGAACACCGCCGCCATCGCGGCCACCGAAGCCGAATACGGCGAGATGTGGGCGCAGGACGCCGCGGCGATGTATGAGTACGCCGCGGGCTCGGCCGCCGCATGCGACGTGACGCCCTTCGCCCCGGCGCCGAACGTGACCAACGAGAGCGCGACCGCCCAGCAGGCCGCCGCGGTCGAAAAGGCCACCACGGAGACCGAGCAGGCGAACCTGGCGAATGTGGTGTCCAAGGTCCCCAACACGCTGCACCAGCTGTCCTCACCGATGAAGACCGGGACCACCCTCCTCACCGAGGGTGTCACCGATACCGGCGGTGGCACCGGCGATGTCATTGGGACCGTCGGGTCCGGGGCCAATGACGCGGCCACGTCGTCGCTCATGACGGGCCTCGCGTCCGGTATCCCCGGCGCCATTCCCAGCGCCTTCTCGGCGGCGGCGACCCCCCTGTACGGAATGTCCTCCGTCCTCGGCATCGCCCAGACCGCGCAGGGCCTGGCCAAAGCCGCCGGCGACGGAGTCATGGCCGCCGCTTCCGGGGCGGCGAACGCGGCCAGTTCGGGCGCGGGAGCGCTCGGATCGATCGGATCGCTCGGATCTGGCATCTTCGGCAGCCTCGGCAAGGCGGCCGCGCTGGGGCCGTTGGCCGTGCCGGCGAGCTGGACCAGCGTCATTCCCGCCGCCCACAGCGCCGTGTCGGCGTTGCCCGCCATCAACCTTGCCGGCGCAAACGTACCGCCCAGCGTCATGGGCTCGCTGCCCCGCCTCGCGGCCGCTTCGGGCAAGAACCTCGGACCCCGTTACGGCGTGATCCCGACCGTCATGACACGCCCGCTGTCCGCCGGATACGCGTAGGTCATGTCATGAGCGAACAGGTTTATCAGGCCCGGTGCACGAGAAGGAGCGGTAAGTGAAGTACACGCCCACCAAGGTCGCCGGGGTGACAATCATCGACTTCGAACTCAACCACGACCACCGCGGGTTTTCCTCGCGTTCGTTCTCCGCCCGCGACTTCGCCAACCACGGGCTGGATTTTCAAGTCGCGCAGACGGACATCTACTTCAACTACACCCGCGGCACCGTGCGCGGCCTCTACCGCCGCGTGCCGCCACACGCCGAGGCGAAACTGGTCCGCTGCACCCGCGGTGCCATCGCCGCCGTCGCCGTCGACGTCCGCCCCGACTCGCTGACCTACGGCGACCACGTCATGGTGCAGTTGAGCGCCGACGACCAACGCACGCTGTTCTTGCCCCCGTACGTCGCCCACGGTTTCCAGACGCAGGTCGACGACACCGAGGTCACCTTTCACGTCAGTGGTCAGTACATGATGGCCGACGAACAGGGGATCCGCTGGGACGAACCCGAATTCGGAATCTCGTGGCCGATACCGGTCACGGTCATCTCCGAGCAAGACGCGAGCTGGCCCTCGCGCAAATCCAGATTGGCACCAGTGGAGCAGGTGGCATCATGCGTCAGTCGGTGATCGTTCCCAACACGGTGGATGTCGTGCAGCCCAGCTGGCGGCAGCTCAAGGCCTGGCCGGCGAACCCGACCGCGGCACAGCCGTGCCGGGCCGCTGTCACTCCCGTCATCGCGCACGCCACGCCGTCGGCTTTTGCCAATCCCGCGCAGCGCTGGCAGGACCGCTACTCGCAAGGTCTGCGCATCAGTGACTCGGTGATCGTCTTCGCGTCGGTACTGCTCGCCCAGTACGTCCGCTTCGGACAAATCGCGAACACCTCGGGTTACTCGGACCCGACGATGACGCTGTTTTCCTTCCTGTTCGCGGCGCTGTGGCTGTCGGCCCTCGCGGTATTCCAAACGCGCTCAACGCGAATCATCGGCGCGGGGATCGAGGAGTACCGCCGGATCGGCACCGCGTCCTTCTGGACCTTCGGGATCATCGCCATGGTGACGTTGCTCGCCAAGGTCGACTTGGCCCGCGGCTATCTGGCGATCGCGCTTCCCGTCGGCACCATGGGATTGCTGGCCAGCCGCAGCGTGTGGCGAAAGCACATCTGCCGCAAGCGTGTCCAGGGCGAGTGTCAGACCCGCGTCTTGGCGATCGGCGACCGGCAATCGGTCACGCACCTCGCGCACGAACTGGCCCGCAACCCGGTGGCCGGCTGCGTCGTGGTCGGGGTCTGTATTCCCGGTTACGGGCCGGCGCGCGGCAACACCCTGACGATCGGCGGCCGTCAGGTTCCGATCCTGGGTGACCAAACCCACGTGGCGACGGCGATCGGCAGCTGCGGCGCCGACACCGTCGCGGTGACGCAAACGGATCACTTTGGAATGCACGGGATCAGGGAACTGCTGTGGCAGCTGGAGACCCTGGACGTCGACCTGGTCGTGTCGCCCGGCGTCATGGACGTCGCCGAGGCCCGGTTGACCCTGCGCCTGACCGGCGGGCTGCCGCTGCTGCACGTCGACAAGCCGCAATACGAAGGGGCCCACCGCTTTCAGAAGCAGGCCTTCGACTTCGTGTTCTCGCTGGCGGCGCTGGTCGCCACAGCACCGCTGCTCATCGCCGCTGCCATCGCCATCAAGCTGACCAGTAAGGGGCGCGTCTTCTACCCGTCGGAACGCATCGGCACCGACGGAAAGCCCTTTACGATGCTGAAGTTCCGCACGATGGTCGATGGTGCGGACACCCAGCTCGAGCACCTGCTGGCCGTCAATGAAGGCGCCGGCGGCATGCTGTTCAAGATGCGCCAGGACCCGCGGGTCACCGCCGTTGGCCGGATCCTTCGCCGATACAGCATTGATGAGCTCCCGCAATTCATCAACGTCCTCAAGGGGGACATGAGCGTCGTCGGTCCGCGGCCCCCGTTGCGCCGCGAAGTCGACAACTACGACGGCGAGGTCAAGCGGCGCCTGCTGGTGAAGCCGGGTGTCAGCGGGCTGTGGCAGGTGAGCGGCCGCTCGGACCTCTCCTGGGAAGAGTCGGTGCGGCTGGACCTGTCCTATGTCGACAACTGGTCGATGTCGGGTGATCTGATGATCGTCGCCAAGACGGTGAAAGCGGTGTTGACGAGCCACGGAGCCTACTAGGCTCGCGAGCCATGACTGAGCCAACGGCACCCGCCGCGGTGGTGCCCTCGGTGCCGCTCGCCCGGATGGCTCACGCGTTCTCGATCCAGCTGATCTGTCGGGCCCTGGGCATGCTCGCTTCCGTGGTGTCGGTGGCGATGACCGCCCGCTACCTGGGACCCGGACGCTACGGCCAGCTCACCATCGCGGTGGCGTTCGTCGCGATGTGGACGAGCTTCGCCGATCTGGGCATTGCCACCGTCATCGTGCGACGGGTGACTTCCGGCCGCGGCGAACTCGAACGCCTGGTGCGCATCAACAGCGGCCTGGCCCTTCTCTACTGTGGTCCCCTCGCGGTGCTGGCGGCCGGGTCGGGGTTGCTCATCTATCACGACCCCGAGGTGCGCGTCATGCTCGTCGTGCTGTCGGGCGGGCTCCTGCTGCAGACCATGACGACGCGATTCGAACCGGTGTTCCTTGCCACCGTCCGGTTTTTCGCGGTGGCCATCTCCGATGTCGCCGCCCGGGTAAGCACGCTGGCCATGGTCGCCTGGCTGGTCGCGGTCCACTCGGACGTCATCTGGTTCGCGGTCGCCCAGCTGATCCCGCCTGCCGTGCAGCTGGTGATCCAGGGCGCCGCCGCGATGCGTCACATCTCGGTGCGGCCGCTGTTCGCCCCGCGGGAAGCCGCCGACCTGTTACGGGAAAGCTTGCCGCTGATCGGATTCATGATCGTCGGGCTCCTGTACTGCCGCGCCGACGGCGTGATCCTGTCCCTGCTGAGCACCCACTCCGAGGTGGGCGTGTACGGCCTGGCCCTCACGATCTCGTTCAACACGATCGTGGTCTCGCTGATCTTCCACAAGTCGACGCTGTCGACGGCCACCGAGCTGTTCTCGCGCGATGTCGCGGCATTCGCCCGGTTTCTGCGCCGCAGCGTCGAGTTGATGTACTTCGTAGCGGTCCCGATCGCCGTGGTGGGCGTGCTGCTGGCCGGACCGTTGATCGGCTTGTTCGGCAAGAGCGCATTCATCGAACGCGGGACGCCCACGCTGGCGTTGCTGTTCGTCGCCGCGGCCTTGCGATTCGTCGGCGGCACCCTGGGCCAGGGTTTGGTGGCTTCCCATCATCAACAGGTCCTGCTCTGGCTGACCGTGGCGACCCTCGTGCTCAATGTCGCGCTCAATGTCGCCCTGGCGGGGCGGTTCGGCGCCGTCGGTCCGGGCGTGGCGCTGGTGTGCACGGAGCTGTTCAACATGACGATCTCCAGCTGGTGGCTGCGCCGCCGCTGCGGCTACCGCCCGCCCGCGATGTTCGTGCTGCGGTTGCTGATCCCGACGGGCGCGAGTGTCGTTGTGACACTGTTGCTCTCGGGTCATCACGTGATCCTGGTGCTGATCGCGGCGGCCGCCGCCTACCTGGCCACCAGCGCGACGTTCGGTCCGATCAGCTGGTCGAGCCTGGCGTCCTTGCGGGCCACGCTGCGCGAAAAGCAGCCGACGGCATGACCCGTGACACGGACCGGGCATATCTGAAGCGCCCGGTCGGCGACACCACGGGGTTGCCGTTGACGCGCCCACTGGCCGTGCTGATCGTGAGCCGATGCGGTCGCGATTTGCTCGAGGCCTGCCTCGACAGCGTCGCCGAGCACCTACCCGGGCTGCCGATTCACGTCTATGACCGCAGCGGCACGGGACATGCGGACCTCGCCGCGAAATACCCTGCGGTTCATTGGTTTCCGGGGCAGAGGAACGTCGGCTTCGCCGCGGCCTACAACACCCTGGTGGAGCACATGCCCGCCGATGCCGACCTCCTGTTGCTGGACCCCCACGCCCGCGTGCTGGGGCCGCTGAACCGCACCCGCGAGTTGCTCGGTCAGCCCCGGGTGGCGGCGGTTTCGCCGCTCGCGCGCGACGCCGAGGAGCCGGGCCGGGCGCCCTGGGACATCGCCACCCGCCGCTACACCGTCACCCGGGAGCTGAGCGCGGCCGCCGGCCGCTCCGGACCTCCCCGCCGCCCGCCACCCCCACGGCGGTACTCTCACCAGCCCACCGAATCACGAAGCGTCGACGGCGTTTTGGATCCGGTCTGCCTGGCGATCAGCCGCGCGGCCTGGAACACCATCGGCGGCTTCGACGAGGAGTACTTCGGCTACGGCGAGGCGGCCGACTGGCAGGCCCGGGCCCGTGCGGCCGGCTGGCGCATTCTGCTCGCCGACGAGCTCGGCGTCGAGCGCCGCGACCCGGTCACCGACGACGAACCCCGGCAGCGCCGCAATCGGGACTTGGCGCGCGCCAACACCGCGCTGTTGCTCGAACATCAAAACAGCGTTCACCACGCCGACGTATACCTGGCCGGCACAGCCGCGCTCCAGCGACTGCGGCGGCCGAAGCACGCGCGTCGGCGTAGCGACCTGCCATCGATCGTCATCGCCACCAATCGCCTGGTCTACGGCGGCGCAGAGCGGCAAAAGGCGCTCTTGGCGACCGAATTGGGCCGCCGCGGCTACGCGGTCACCATCGTCTGCGTGCAGCGGTTCGGCCCGCTGATCGCCGAAATCCCGGACACGGTGCGGGTGATTCGCCAGCCGTGGTGGGCCCCGATGGTCGACATTGCCGAGGGCCCGTCGGTACTGATCACCGGCGACACCAATACCGAGGTGGGATTCGGCACGTTGTGGCGCGCGGCCGGCAGGAGCCGTCGATGGCTGGTCGCACCGCACGTGCCTCCCGAAGAGGACAGGCCGATCTATTCGCGGCCGCTGACTGCCGCGATGCGCCGCGCGGACGGTTTCATCGTTTTGGCGCAACGCCATTGGGACATGCTGACCAAACAACATCGGCTCCGGGGGCGGCACTTCGTCGCGCCCAACGGTGTCACCGACATCGGCGAGCCGAGCCCTCGGCGCCGCAGCGCCGGTGAACCGCTGCACCTGGTCATGCTCTCGCGCATCGTCGAGCACAAGAACCCGCATCTGCTGATCGAGGCGCTGGGCGGCCTGGCCGAGATGCCATGGAGGTTGTCGATTTTCGGCGACGGGCCCGATCGGGAGAGGCTGCAGGCGCGCACACCCGCCGGGTTGGGCGACCGTGTCCAGTGGCGCGGATGGTCGGCCGGCCCGGGCCCCGCGTTGGCGGACGCGGACCTGCTGTGCGTCCCCAGCCGCTCCGAGGCTTTCCCGGTGGTGATCCTGGAGGCGATGGCCCGGGCCGTGCCGGTTGCGGCGTCGGCGATTTGCGCGGTCCCCGAAATGCTGGATTTCGGAGGCGCGGGATTCCTCGTCGAGCCCGTGTCCGTGTCGGGCTGGCGAGAACACTTGACCCGGATCATGGCCGACCCCGACGCGCTGCCGTCGGTGGGACAACGGGGTTACGCGCGCATGCGCAAGCACTACACGGTGGAAGCGATGGCCGATGCCTACCTGGATGCGATCGGAGCGGTGCTGTGAATTCGCCTCGGGTGCTGTGGCTTTCGCCGTGGACGCGGCCGGCGGTGCGGGTGCAGGCCGAAGCGCTGCTGCGCCACGGCGCCGACGTGCTGCTGGTCACCTCCGATCAGCACCCGGAGTCCGACGCCGCACGCGAGTACGAGTTGGTGCTCGATCCGCGCTTTCGCACGGCCGCGACCTGGCTGCCCACCCTGAAAGCCTGGCGCCGTGTCCGCAGGTTCCGGCCTGACGTCGTGATCGCCGAACTGGTGCGGGATCCACGCTGGATCGCGTTGGCCGGGCGGACGCCGCGCATTCAGGTGGTGCACGACGATCGGCCGCACGATCCCGACGAACTGACACCGGCCTACGAGCGTGCGGTGTTCGACCGCTGGGCCGCGCGCTCGGCCGCCACCATCGCCTACAGCGACTTTGTCGCGACCGCCGTCTCGGCTCGCCGCGATGTCGCCGGGACGCCGGTGCACGTCGTGCCATTGGCCAGCGACCTCGATCTCGACCGCGTTCCGCCGTTCGTGGGGGCCGAGCGGCGCCGCGACTTCGTCATGTTCGGCCGGCTCAACCCCTACAAGAACGTCGATGTCGTGCTGGCGGCCTGGCAGCGACACGTGGTCGGCGGCGGCTGGCGCGGCGACAACCTGGTGCTCGTCGGCGGCGGGTCGCTGGACGCCGACGCCCTGCCCAAACACGTGCGCTGGCGCAACGGCAGCTTCCGCTACGCCGATGTGATCCCCACGCTGGCCGCCGCCAAAGGGTCGCTCGCCCACTACCGGCGCGCCTCACAGAGCGGTGTGCAATCACTGTCGATGCAGCTGGGCGTCATGCCGATCGTGTCGACCGCCGGCGCGTTGCCCGAATACCAGCCACCGGGTTTGGCCCCGGTCGGCGTCGACGACGTCGCCGGGCTCGCCGCCGCGTTCGACCTCCTGGCCGATCCGGCGACCGCGGCGCGGCTGGGGGCCGACGCGGCGCGGCACTACGCGCACCGGTGCGCGGTTGACCTTGTCGCCGTGGGCTTTTTGGACGTCATCGCCGACGTGCTGGATCGCCGGCGGTGACGGGATGCTCAGGCCAGGCCCCGCCAGAACGTCTCCAGCCAACCGGTCAGCTCGCGGGCCCGGCCCAGCGCATCCGGCGGCGCCGATCGGGACCGCGTCGCCGCGATGGCCGCCGGGAGCTCCTCTGTTTCCCGAACCACGGTCGCCAGCCCGGCACCCGCCAACTTCTCGGCGAAGGGCAGCTGATGCTCATCGACGTGCTCCCCGCGCGACGAGCGACGCGGCACCAGTACGGGATGTTTCCCTTGCTCGATGCACAGCAGTGCCGATCCGGCGCCCGCGTGGGTGACGGCGACGGAAGCCCGCCGGATGTGCGTGCAGACATCCCCGAAGGACAGGAAGCGCTCGAACGCGGCGTGGCGTGGCTCGAACTCGCAGGTTCCGAGCTGCACGAAAAAGTCCTCCCCCACCGCGTTCGTGCGCGCCAACTCGTCCACCGCCTGCGCCAGCCGATCGAAGGGATGAACCTCCATCCCCATGATCACGAAGATCACACGATCCTCCCGTGATACTCGGTGTGGGGAATGCGGTCGGCCAACTCGGGCCATTGCACCAAAAAGCGGGAGGCGAACGGCTTCACCATGCGGGCGGTCAGCGACAGTTCGGTGATGCGGGTGATGGATTCGACGAACACCGTGGGAATCCGCAGCAGCCAGGCCAACCAGAGAAAGGGCGCGGCGACGCCCGATCCGGTCGTCAAGATCATGGCGGGGCGATGGCGGATCAAAAGGCGTAGCGCCAGCACCAGGTTGCGCAGCAGGTTCGGGACGTTACGGACCGTGGGGTGCGCGGCCCAGTAGACCTCGCGCTCATCGCGCAGCAGGTAACGCGCGTCGGCGGTGCCGAAACTCACCCAAAACCGATCCTTGTCCTGCCAGAACTCCCGCAGGCAGAACATTTCGTAGATGTGCCCACCGGAGGACGCGATGAGGAGCAGCCGGCCCATGTCTCCCCTCGCGTGAGGCGCGCGCCGATCTCCGGCAACGTCGCGACGATCCCGCTATCAAGTGTCGTGCTGTGCAGCGGCCGACGGCATAACCGAGACCGCGTTGAAAGACTAACTCCCGTCGTGGCCGCCGGGTTGCCGACGGCGAAGAGATCGAGCAGATTTCGCGATGACGCTCCGACCGGATGCTAACGTCCACCTTGTTGGCGGGCCGTACACGTTGCCGATGCGGCACTCGGAGTGAGTAAAGGCGCGGACGATGATTCGAACGGCCATAGTCGGCCTGGGCAAGATGGGTCTTTCGCACCTTGCGATCCTTCGTACGCACCCGGACCTCGACGTGGTCGGCGTGTGTGACTCGGCCGGCTATCTGCGCGACATCCTGGCCAAATACACCGGTCTGGATTGCTACGACGATTTCGATCGGATGCTGACACAGACGAAGGCCGACGCGGTGGTCGTCGCCGTTCCATCGCGGCTGCATGCGCCGATGGTCGAAAAGGCCCTCGCCCGAGGCACACACGTCTTCTGCGAGAAGCCGTTCGTCCTCGATGTCGCGGATGGCGAGCGCCTGGTGACATTGGCGGAGGGCAATCAACTCGTCACGCAGGTCGGTTATCACTGCCGGTTCATCGGCGCCTTCCAGGAGGCGGCGCGAATCGTCGCGTCGGGCGCTCTCGGGCAGGTGCACCACGTGCGTGCCGAGGCATACGGCCCGGTGGTCCTTCGCCCGAAGGGAAGCACGTGGCGTGGCGTGAAAGCCGAAGGCGGCGGCGCCCTCTACGACTACGCCTGCCACGCCATCGATTTGATGAATTTTATCGCCGGCGTGCCCCGTTCGGTCGACGGGGTCGTCCGCCACAGCGTTTTCTCGCGCGACGTCGACGACGAGGTCTATTGCACGATGCGCTATGACAACGGCGCCAGCGGCCAGTTGTGCGTGAACTGGAGCGACGAGAGCTTTCGCAAGATGTCGACGAAGGTCTCGGTATGGGGAACCAACGGCCGCGTCGTCGCCGATCGGCAGGAATGCCAGATCTATCTGCGCGAGGCGCACCCCGGCCTTGAAGATCTGGGGGCGGGATGGACGATCCGGTACACGACCGATCTCACCGAAGAGGTCTGGTATTACCTTCGGGGTGAGGAGTATTCGGCGCAGATCGACTATTTCGCGCAGAGCATCAAGAGCAACCGGGTGAATGGCGAGAACACGTTTCGCTCGGCGCTCGACGTCGATCGGGTGGTCGACATGATCACCGGTGGCGCGACCGCCGCGCGCCCCCTGCCGCCGGCGGCGGCGAATGGGTCGCCGCGCGGCTCGTTGCGGCGCGAGATCGTCGCGCGCATCAGGAAGCTCGCCACCTCGAGGGCGTCGTGACCATGGACCGGGTGCTCTTCGGCGACAATCAGTTCTTCGGCGTCAACCACATGTCCGAGGAGAAGGCGCGCGCCCAGGCGATACGGTTTCAGCACCTCCCGCCCGTGCTGGCGACGCTGGACGCCGCCTACCGGGAAGGCATCCGCACGTTCGTGTGCACGACGCACGATCGGGTCGCCGAAGTCTGCGATCATTTCCGCGCCAACCCAACCCGATATCCCGACTACGTCTTCTACCCGTGCATGCCGTACGCCCACAAGTATGCCAACGCCGTGACCGAGTTCGGCATGGTCGAGGCGCTCCGCAAGTTCCTGCCCGACGATGGGGCGGTCAAGTCGATGTTCAAGGGCGGGGTCGCCATCGCCGGCAAGGACATCGAGCCGATCATGCAGCTTTTGGTCGATGCCGAGATGAAGATGTTCGCCGGACTGTCCACGCCCGTCATCTTCATCCAAAACGTGGTCACCGACTTGCTTCTCGGCCTCGGGATGAACGAGGGCTTCCGGTTTTTTGCCGACCACGTGAAGCTCAAGTACGGCGCCGAGCCGGGCTTCATCACGATGAATCTCCCGCGCCTTCTCGATGCGCTCGAGGGGCAGGGAATCGAGAACCCCATCGTATGCGCCAATTTCAACAAGATCGGCTTCCGGATGTGTGGCGGCATAGAGCTGTACGAGAGGACCATCCGGGAGCGCCGCTGCCGACTGATCGCGATGTCGGTGCTCGCCTCGGGCGCGATTCCGCCCCGCGAGGCCATCGATTACGTCTGCGGGCAGCCGCAGATCCATTCGATCGTGTTCGGCGCATCCAGCCGTGCCAACATCCGCCAGACGAAGTCACTGATCGACGAGCTCTGGCACGTCCCGACGTAATCCGCGGGCCGGGCTATCGTTGATCCGTTGACGGGCAGTCGATTCGAGCCTTGGCCAAACGCTCCGCGAGCCGCACACCCAGCGCGATCCCGAGCAGTGTCGGGTTGGCCTGGCTCGATGTCGGCAGAACCGAGGTGCTCGCAACGTAGAGTCCGCGAACGCCGTGGACTTGCAGGTGCCGATCCACCACGCCGCCTTCCGGTGATGTCGACATCCGGGTCGTTCCCGCCTGGTGGAAACCGGTCCGCTTCTGCATGTAGGCACGTACGGAGGCCTCGACGTCATCGGTGAGCCATTCCACGCGTCCCACACCGTGGCGACGAAGGTGTTCATCGATTGCGGCGATGGCCTTGCGCACACTCGCGTAATCGGCGTCGGAGAAGTGCATGCGCGTGCGAATCCTCCTCATGCCGAGGGCGTCTCGTTCGTCGGTCAGCTCGACCCGACTCTCCCAGTGCGGAAGGTGCTCACCGTGGTACTGCAGCAGGTAGCGGTGGTCTGCGCTCTTCACGAAAAACCCGGGTGCCTTGCGTCCCCTGCGGACGAACCGCGCGTAGCAGAACGCGACGGCGAATCGGGTGGAGCCGAACAGGTCTCGCACCACGTTGCCCAGGTGCGCAAGGATCCGTGGCGAACCGTCCGACTTCGTGTGCGCCTCGCGGATCGCCTCCGCGAGCAGGAAACGGCCGACCGGCGAGATCAGCGTCAAATACACACCCGACAGGATCCCGCTGCCGTGGCTCGGGTCGCTGATCGGCGGATTCACCAACCAGGCTGCGGCGTTAGGCATTCCGGCCTCGCGCAGCACGCGTGGGTCGAAGGTGAAGCGCCGGCGAACATAGACACCCTCCCCGTCCCGCTCGTATCCATGGATGACGGCGTCCGTGGTGAATTGCACGCGCGCGACGCGGGCCTCGACGTGCGCCATGTACCAGCGCCCCAGGTGCCCGCCGGCATTCCCCAGCCCGCCGGGATGATGGCGATCCGACGCCAGCAGCAAACGGGTGGCCTCCAAACCCCCGGTCGCGACGATGTAGTCGGTCGCAACCACCCTGCCCTCATCGCCATTCAGTGCCTTGACCACCAGGTGGTCGACGGAGTCACCGGGTGCCGTCGTCACGATCTCGGTGCAGGTGAGGCCGGTCCACAACGTGAGAAGGGACGCGTTTCGCAGCGCCGTGCGGTAGTGGCGCCCGAAGCGGGTTGGCAGTGCCCAGCGCTCGAGGTCGGTCGTGCGCACGTCGCCGTCGGGGAGCCCCCCGACCAGGTCCCGATCCGCGATCTCGGGGATCTCGCGCGCGTTGAACGCCGCCCGGCCGCACACCGCCCAGTCGCACGCCCGCTGCAGATACGGCGCGACGTCGTCGTACCCGATGGGCCATGGTGCCTGCGCGGTGATGGGTCGGTCCTCGAAATCGATGGGGTCGAACTCGAGGCAGCGTCCCCCCCACAGCGCCGAGGTTCCGCCGACCTGCCGGCGGACGGTCAGCTCGCTGCGCGCATGGAAGTAGTCGTCGTGCCGCGAATCGAACATCGACAGCGCTTGCGCCGCACGGTCGTTGCGCTCGAGACCGCTTTCGATGAGGGCCACCCGCACGCCCGACCCGACGAGTTCCAGCGCGGTCGCGATGCCGATCGGGCCGGCCCCGATGACCACCACGTCCGCCTCGATCGTCATGCCGTGGTCGAAGTCCTTCGTGTCGCGAATCACGCGGCCGCGCCCTCCCGAAACTCCTTGACGAGAGCGAGGAACCGCGTCACGGTCTCGGCATCGGGTGGCGACGAAACCGCCTTCGCGGCTTCGGCGACCCGCTGCGGCCTGGTGCTGCTGTAAAGCATTGCGCGGCAACCCGTTGCACCGACCGACGACGCGAGAATCAGTCTGGGTAGCTCACCGGGGGCCAGCGGATCGGTCTGCAGGGTTTCGCGCCAGCGGCCTGCCAGCCCGGGGTCGGCACGCAAGGCGCCGGAGAGCTTCCGGTACGGCCCGTCGAGTACACCGAAGGCGATATCGGCCGGTCGCGGCGAAGGATTGAGCAAGTCACTGCGGAGTTGGCTGACTCCCCGCGGCGCGAAGGCGCGGACGAAGTCCACCTCGAGCCCCTCGTCTTGCGAGACGCCCCAGGCGCGGATCTTTCCCTGTTGGTGCGCCCGCTCGAAGAATTCGCGGAGTTCGTCGCCGGCAACGGTGTCCTGAGGCCTCGGCGCGTGGACGAAAAGGATGTCGACGTAGTCGACGCCGAGCGCCGCCAGACTCTCGTCAAGGCTGCGAGCCGCGCCGGCCGCGTCGTAAACCCGGGCGGTCGCCGGCGGCGCCTGCCGCCGCTTGACGATACGGCGCAGCGCGGGCGCGCTTTTCAGCAGCGCTCGGGCCGGAGCCTGGAATCGGGCGAACCGCCGCGCGGCACCGCCGACATCGATGCCGAATTTGGTGGCAATGGTCACGCTGTCGCGGTCGAGGGTGCGCAGGAAGGTCCCCAGCTCCGCCTCGGCGATTCCCAGCCCGTACATCCGCGCGGTGTCGAAGTGGGTGATGCCGCTGTCCACGGCGCCGGCGAGCACGGCCATCCGTTCCTTCCGGGACGGCGACTGCATCAGTGCGCCGCATCCGAAACCGATTGCGCTGACCGTTAATTGCGGCCCCTGAAGCTCAACCCGCCGCAATGTCGCAGCCCAGGTAGATCCGGCGGAGCTCGGCGTCGATGACTTCGGGGCTCCGTGTCGCCGCAACGTGCTCCTGTCCGCGTAACCCGTCACGCTCGGCTAGCTCCGGGTCGCGCAGGTATCGACCGATGGCCTTCGCCAGGGCGGGCACATCGTCGACCGGGACGAGCATGCCCGGGTCGGGGGCGATCTCGGCCGTCCCGCCGACGGGCGTCGCCACGAACGGGCGCGCGCCGGCGAGGGCTTCGGTCAGGATCATCGGCATTCCCTCCGCGAACGACGGGAGCACCACCACCCGGACCGAGCGGAGCAGCGCGCGGACCGCGTCGGGGTGGATGGCCCCTTCGACGCTCAGCCGTTCGGTTTCGGGCGGGGCATAGTCGTCGATGGGACCGATTATCCGACAACGGCCTTCGATGCCCTCGGCAAGAAGCAGCCGCCAGGCCGCGACAAGTTTGTCGACGCCTTTCCGAAGGCCGACGGTGCCCGCAAAGAGCGCCACCGGTGGCGTAGAGCCGGCCCCGGGTGCATCACGGTCGACCGCGATCGGGTTCGGCACCACGGCGGTCCGCACCGTGGGCGCCACCTCGGCAACGGCGGCGCGCGCTTCTTCCGACAACAGGATCACATGGTCGGCCCGCTTCAACGTCGCGCCCACGAAGCCAGGGCGTGACCGGGCGAACTCGGGAAAGTCGGGGCCATGGAGGGTGACGATCACCCGGAAGCCCTTGGCCCTGGCCAATCGAATCAACGGTCCTTCGCGCAGCCAGGCCCCGCCGTTGGAGATATGGAAGTGCACGATGGCGGGACGAGGCGTGCGGGCCAGTGAAATCGCCGCACGAGCCGTGAGAAACAGGTTCTTGAGGTGGTGGTTCCCGTTCCACGTCGACAGGACCCGGATGTCGTCGGCGCCAATCTTGTTGTCGCGTAAGACCCGGATCACGGATTGCGTGCCCCCGATGCTGTACATGTCGGGTCCCACGTGTGTCACTGCGATCATGTCGGCCACGCTCGTCTAGGGGGAAGCGATCGCGCCGACCCTGGCATCGAGGGGTGGGTCAGGCGTAGTGATCGGCGCCGGCGCGAAATCGTCCTCGGAGCGGCTGCCTTCGATGCCCCGGCGCCGTAAGCCGGCGTACCCCATCGCCGCTCCCAGCGCCATGCCCAACCCCAAGGCGTCCATCGGCATCTCGGGCAGCGGCCACACGGCGGAGATCGCCAGGAGGCCGGCAGCGACCGCCGCACTGATTTTTGCGGGCGCCGGGGCGCAGCGCAGCGCCAAGATCACCGGTGTGAGCGCGAACAGAATGAACGCGGCCATGCCCACCGCCCCGGCCTTGGCCAGCCACCACAGGTAGAAGTTGTGGGAATAGGCGGGATAAAGGTACCGATGGAATTCGTCGTCGCCGGTCGGCGGCTGGTACACGTAGCCCAGACCGTGGCCGAAAACCGGTGCCTGGGCGATGGTCTCCTTGAGGAGATTGATTTCCCGGAGTCGTTCCAGCGCCGAATCGTCGACCGCGAGTGCGCTCGACGTCACGCCGCCGAGCACCCGCTGATTGAACGCGATGTACTGATCGGCAAGCCACGCACCGGTCTTGGAACGTTGCAGCAAAAACAGCGACCCTGGCACGGTCACCGCGACGAGGGCCAGGCCGACCGTGGCGGTCTTGACGGCCCGCCGCATCGCCGCCCAACTCAGGCTGCCCAGCAGTGCGACCGCAGCCGCCACCCCCATGGAGATCAGCGTGTTGCGCGAGAAGGACAGCAGCGAAATGCTCAGCGCGGGAACGCCCAACGCGAGATACGCCTTGGGACTGACGCGGCCGACGATCGGTGCGGCGACGAGCGCGCTCAGTACCGCGGTTGCCGGCGTCTGGGTGGACAGGATGATGCGCACGGCCTGGCCGGCGCCCGTCGTGCCCTCCAGGCTTTCCGCCCGGCCGGCCAACCGGATGGCGTACAGCGAGCTGACGATCGCCATGCCCGCCGAAAACCACAGGATCACGATCATCACCCGGATCGACCATCGGACGTGGCCGCTGTAGACGACGAACATCGCAAGGACGAAGCCGATGGCCATTTCGATCATGGTGGTCGCTTCGCGGGTCACCGTCAGGTCGGGGTTTCCGGTGGCGAACCCGGTGACCGCGGAACACAGCACCGCCACCACCAATATTCCCGGCAGCAGGAAATCGGACGACCGCGGCTTCGCGGTGGGGATCAGATAGCAGATCGCGAGGATGGCCGCCAGGTGGTACGCGTAAATCGTCAGCGGGCCAAAGACTTTCCCCACGTGTAGGCCTTCTGGCAGTGCCGCGAACGCACCGAACAGCGTGACCCCCACCATCCCTTCGGGTTTCACCCAGTACACGACCACGCAGAACAGCGCGGCGGTCAGCAGCACACCCTCGGTGGTTCGGCGCACCGAGAGCACGCCGAACGCGAAGCACCCGAACACGAAGATCGCCAGCAGGGCGCCATCCACTGCCAAGCGGTGACGGGCCCGCAGGTACGGGATCACGCTGGCCTGCTGACCTTTGACCGGTAGGCGCGGTCGGCGGCCCTGATGTGCAGCGACTGGCGGGCGTCGGTGAGCACGGTGCCGACCACCTGCGCGCCCGCCGCGCGCAGGGCGGTCAACGCGTCCTTGAGTTCGTCCGCGGTCGTGCGCTTCGCCCGAACCACCAGCACGGTGGCGGGGACGGAACCGGCCAGCAGGCCGGTGTCGGCGGTCGCAAGCACCGGCGGGCCATCGATGACGATGCGGTCAAAACGTGACGACAGTTCCTGCACCACCCGGTCGATCACTTCCGGCAGGTACGCGCTGGGGGGCAGACTCTCGCGCCGCGCGGACCGCGACGCGAGAATGTGCAGCTTCGAAATGGGCGTCGGCTTCACAACCTGGGCGGCGGCGGCGGGGTTGGCGAGCGCGTTGGCCAGCCCCTCCCCCGATTCGACCCGGAGCAGGCTGGCGATCACGTGTCGGCGGCTGTCGCCCTCGACGAGCAGTGCGTCTTCGCCCATCTCGGCGAGCGCGAGCGCCAGGTTCATGGCCGTCGTCGTCGTGCCCTCGCCGCCGAACGGGCCCGCCACCAGTACCTGGCGGGCGTTGGGTCCCATTGCCCGGAGCAGCCGGGTGCGCATCCCGCGCACCGCGTCGTCGAATGCGGTGTCGGTGCCGAACCGCGGAGTCCCGCCGCGCTTTCCGGGCAGTTCCGCCAACGTGGGCAAGCCCGAGAGTTCTTCCAGCTTGGCGCGGGTGCGTACGGTGCGATCGCCGGCCTCGCGGGTGAGCGCCACCGCGATGGCCAACAGCACACCGGCGATGAACCCGATCGCCATGTTTCGCAGCGGCACGGGCGAAATCGGAATCTTCGGTACGCGGGGCGGCTCGACCATCGTCGCCCGCGCCAAGGGCCACGGCTTCCCCGTCGGTCCCGCCGCTGCCGGCATGTCGGACGGTTGACCCGACGGCGGCGACGTCGTCTCGACCACCTCGGGTCGCGGTCCCCCGGTGACCGGCGCACCCGCGGCGTTCGAGGCCGCATTCGGGGCAAGCGTGGGGAGCATCGCGCTGAACTGACCGGCCATGGCGCCCGCCAGTGCGGCGGCGCGTGCCGGGTCGGTGTCTTTGACGCTGATCGTGAAGAGCACCGACTTCGGGGTGTATTTCACTTGGGTTTGGCTCAGCAGATCATCGGGGCGCATGGGAAGTTGGAGCTGACGGATGGCGCGCTCGGCCACGATGTGTCCGCCGGCGATTTGCGCGTACGACGACAGGCGTTCCTGTGCGGCCTGCGTGCCGCTGTACACCTCGTTGAGGTCGGTCGCACCGGAAAACGAGATGAGGACCGTGGCCGACGACTGGTAGTGCTTCGTCTGCAGCGCGGTCACGAACGCGGCGCCGACGGTACACGCCAGCAGCGCGGTCAAGGCGAGTTTCCAGTGCGCGCCGAGAATCCGGACGAAGGTACGGAAATCCATCGGCTATTAACCTTTCTAAAAGCCTTCGGCGGGAAGAAAACTCTTCGTTTTCCAGTACCAGCCGCGCATACCACTGCAGATTATGCAGCATCATCAGGCAGGCTTTGGCGGAATCGCAGTCCCGCTGCCCCGGTTGATTCAGGTCTTGATCGGTGTCGCGGCGCCCGCCGTCATCGTCAAGGGGCGTCGGTCAGCACTTCGCGGGACAGGTTCAGGGTGGCGATCGGATAGCAGCCGTTGCCATCGCGACCGTCGCGCGCGAGCCGCATGGGCGGATAGTTCACCACATGGCTCGCGCCGGGCTTGTGCTGTTGCCAATCCACCGAGGCGCATAGCGTGTAGTGTCCCGGCGCCAAGCCCGGCAGATCGATGTGGATGGATTCCGTGGACGATGCCGGGACCGGCTCCTTGCGGGACCCGTCCCCGGATGGGCTTTGGACCAGGGTCTTCAACGCCACGCTCGCGGGAAATGTGCGGACTACCGCCCCCGAAAAGTCGATCAGCCGGTAGCCGGGGACCCAGTTTTCTGTCGCTGCGGCCGCGCCGTAATTGGTCCACATGACGCCCAGTGTCGCCTTGCCGTCTTTCACCGATTGCGATTCCTGGCGCGCCTCGACCGAATACCGGTACCCGGCGGCGACGTTGGCTTGCGCCCACAGCAAGTACAACGCCGGGTCCATCGGGCTCGACGAATCCACCGCCGGGAAGTTGAAACTCGATGTCATCGACACGTGGTATTTGATGACGTCCTGCAGGCCCTTTTCGTAGTAGGCCCGCGGATCGGTCTTCTCGGGCAGCTGGCACCATTCGGTGATCATCGGCGCCGACGCCAGCCGGTCTCTCAGCGCTTTGACCAGCGGGTCTTTCGACTCCACATAGTGCGAACCATTCCTTTCGGCCCAGGCGGGCAGCGGGTCTTGGACACCCAGGCAGTCCGCGCGGATGCCCACCGGCGCGGACAGCTTCTTAGTCACGTCGTCGGCGATCAACTGGCGCACGATCTCCGGGTTCAGCGCCGTCGTCACCAATTGCGTGTGGGGAAAGGCGTTTACGGTCGCCGCAACCAGCTGCCGAATGGACCCGGCGGTGATGCTCTGGTCACGAAACTGGCTGTAATACCCCAGCTTCGCGACGCTCTCGTCGGGGGGCGGACCCGGCGCGCCGAGTGTGTCACGCAGATAGGAGATGTGGTTTTCGCTGAAATCGCCGTAGCCGGAGAACTCGAAGATGCTCAGTCGCTCGTCGCCATCGTAACGACGGCCCAATGCGGCCAGCAGCTCGCCGAAAGCGTTCAGGTAGTTGGGGTCGTTCCAGTTCGGCACGACCTGTGTCACGCCGGACGTCCACCAATATCGTTGTGGACCGGAGTAGTTGGTGGCCGCGGGGCGCATCCAGTCGGGCATCGCGATGTTGGTGTTGTTCGGATAGACGGCGTCGCAACAGGAGTTGTAGGCGACCACGCGAAGGGTCAGGCGCATGTTTCGACTGGCCAATTTCGTCAGCGCGTCATCGATCACGCTGAAATCGAATTTGCGATCGTCGGGAGCATCCGGTGGCAGTGTGCTCGGATCGGTGGGCTGCAACTGGCGCCAGGGGACACGCAGACTGGCGTCGTGCGACGCGGGCCACGCGGGGAAGCGCCGCTGCGCCGGATTCCCCTGCGGGAACAGTGGTTGCAGGAGATCTTCGTACTGTCCGCGCAGCGGATTCGGTACGTCTTGCACCGACAACGGTATGGCCGGACTGCTGATCAGTCCGAGCGGATCGTGGTCGCCGCGGCGATCGCATCCGTCGAGCACCAAGGTCGCGCACACGCCGGCGACAAGGAGAATGTTCCTAATTGTCCGGACCATGATTGCGGTGCTAAACCGTGTCCGACGGCAACGGATCGCGATGGGTGGGGAACGGCATCGGCAGGCACTGCTCAGAAAACACCGTCTCCATCACATGCATCGACTGCTGCCTCTCCGGCGTTGACCGACATAACGTTGCGCGGGATATCAAGGGTTACAACAGGGTACAGCCAGGGCCCGGGCGACATAGCTGAATCGGGGCGCCTGCCCCGAAGCGCGTCGACTTCGCGGCGTCGGCCAGCGCGCTTTGGGCATTGGGAAAGCCCGTGTCGATTAAGCTGAGGCTCCGCAAATCGGACGGGAGATCACCGCAGATGTCTGTCGCACGCTCGGCCAAACGGTGGCTCGCGCCGGCGGCGGAAAAGCTCGCACCGCGCCTGTTCTGGCAGCGGAAATTTCGAATTCTGCACCGCCTGGGGCAATCCCGCGCGGACATCCGGCTGGTGGCGTCATTGTGCGATCCGAACCTGGTTTCCCTGGACATCGGAGCGGACCTCGGCGAATTCACGATCGCGATGATGAATTCGTCGCGCTCGGTGATCGCTTTCGAGCCCCGGCCGGCCCAGGCCCGCGATCTGGCGTCGATGTTCGGCGCCGTCGGCGCCCCGGTCCAGGTGGAGGCGGTGGCGCTGTCCGACCAACCCGGCAGGATCGCGATGCGGGTGGTCGAATCCGAACCGGGCCGAAGCACGATCGACACCCACAACGACCTCACCGACGTCAGTGGGGACGACATCCGCAGCATCGATGTGCCGGTCAAGCGCCTCGACGACCTGCGTCTCGACGGCATCGGCCTGGTCAAGATCGACGTCGAGGGCCATGAACTCGCAGTATTACGCGGCGCCACACAGACGCTCGCGCGCAATCGACCAGCGATTGTGGTGGAAGCCGAGGAGCGCCATCATCGGAACGCCGTCGCCGAGATTACGGCGCTGCTGGCCGGACTCGGTTACGCGGGTTACTTCGATCTCGATGGCACTCGGCGGCCCGTCGCCGAGTTCGACCCGACTCACCATCAGGACCCGGCCAACGTCGGCACGCGGGAGGACGGCTGGGCCGGCCACGGCACCTACGTCAACAACTTCGTCTTCTTGCCCACGGACGGCTGAGCACCCACTGCGATCTGGGTCGCGTTAGATCGAGCCGAGCGACGACGACTCGCGATCGGCGAGAAACGGCATCGGCATCCAGCGCGCGGACAGCAGCGCTTCCATCGCATCGCCGGGCAGGGGGCGCGACAACAGGAAGCCTTGCGCGCGGTGGCACCCGTGTTGCATCAAAGTCAATGCGGCAGCGGGTGTCTCGACGCCTTCGGCGACCAGTTCCAGTCCGAACGCTTCGGCGAGCCCGATGATGGCGCGGACGATGGCCAGGTCGCCGGCGTCGGTGCCGACATCGCGCACGAACCCGGCGTCGATCTTGAGCATGTCGACCGGCAGGGACTTCAGATGGGACAGAACGGCATAACCGGTGCCGAAGTCGTCGATGGCGATCTGCACGCCGACATCCTTGAGCTCCGACAAAGTCTTTCGCGTGGTGTCGATGTCGTGCACCACGGCGCGTTCGGTGATCTCCAGACACACCGATCCGGCGTCGATACCGAACTCGCCGAGCACGTCGGCGACGCTTTCCACGAAGCCGCGGCTGATCAGCTGGATGGGTGAGACGTTGATGCGCAGCATGGCGCCCTGCCCGACGCCATTGGCGCGCCACCGGCTGAACTCGGCGCAGGCGCTGCGCATCACCCATCCGCCCAACTCCGCGGCGAGGTTGGTCGATTCGGCCACGCCGATGAACGAGTCGGGCGGCAGCAGCCCCCAGACCGGGTGCCGCCAGCGCACCAGCGCCTCCGCACCCACGATGGCGCCGGTCCACAAGTCGACCTCGGGCAGGTAGTGCAGGAGCAGACCCTCGCTCTCGATGTCGCCCTGCAGATGCAGCTCGATGTCGTTGCGGAAGGCCCGCTTGAGCGACATGTCGTCGGTGGACACCGCCGTCTGATTGCCGCCGGCACGCTTGGCCGTCAGCACGGCCTCGTCCGCTCGACGGAGCAGGTCGGCGCAGTTGTCCGCGCCGGGCGTGCCCACCGCCAACCCGATGCTGACGGTCCGGCTGATCACGTGGCCACCGATGGTCAGGCGATCGCACAGCATCGTCGACAGGCGGCGCGCGAAGGCCTCGGCGACCTCCGACGACATCGGCAGGTCCGGAATGACCACGAACTCGTCACCGCCGAGCCGGGCGATCATGCTCGGCGTTCCCACGCACTCCTCGATGCGCTGGGCGAAGACCCTGATGAACCAGTCGCCCGCGGTGTGGCCGAGGTAATCGTTGATCGGCTTGAGCCGGTCGAGGTCGAGGTAGAACACCGCGACGGGTCCCGGGCTTCCGGGAGTGAGGCGTCCGGACAGATGCGCGACGAGCGCCCGGCGGTTGTACACGCCGGTCAGGTCGTCGTGCTCGGCGAGGTAGCGGAGCCGCTCTTCGGCGGCGATGCGCGCTTGAAGCTGAGCAAACAGCGCGGCGACCGCCTCGAGCGTGTTGATCTCTTCTTGCTTCCACTTGCGGGCACCGAATTTGACGAAGCCGAGTACACCGGTGCAGGCGTCGTTGGAGACCAGCGGCGCGGCGGCCACCGACGGCGACGCCGGCGTCCTCGCCGGGCTCAGCGTGCGGCGGACCCACCCGTCGCGCCGATCCGGACGCGTCACCACGGGCTTCCGGTCCTGCTCACATTGGGCGAGCACCGACTCGACGCGGTCCGATTGCAGGGCGGCCATCGGCTCCGGATCCGGGCCGTCGGTTCGCCGCGGCCATTCGGCGATCAACGTCGACGCGGCGGCATCGTGGTCGTGGTGGCGCAGGAAGCTGGCGTCCACATCGAACTGCTCGACGAGCTGCGCCAGTACCTTTTCGCTGACCGTGGTCGCGGTGGGTGCCGTGGCCTCCATCAGCTGAGTGGCGACGGAGGTGACCACGAGGTTCAGGCTGCGTGACACGGACTCCTCCGATACGGGGCACTATCCCGTGTGGGTCCCCGCTGGACGTGCCCGCGCATTTCTCGACGGTTCGCTCGCTCGGTTGCTTGGTTGAATTCCGACCCGCCTGGTCAGGGGGCTGAAATCCGTTTGAGAACGGTATCACGCACGGCACCGCGCATCCGGGGTTACGACAAGCTCGCAGTGACGAACGATCGCGACCGCCGCACCAGGTCACTGACCGTTTGCTGAGGCCGAATCGCTCGGGATGTCAAGTGTGGCAATCGGGTACAGTCCGGCACCGTCGCGGCCGTCCCGAGCCAACGCCATAGGTGCGTAATTGACGACGTGCGAGGCGCCCGGTTTGTGTTGTCGCCATTCGACGGAGGCCCGCAGCGTGTAGTGGCCGGGCGCCAGGCCCGTCACGTCGACGTGGACCGACTCGCTCGACGATTCGGGAACCGGTTCCTCACGCGATTGGCTGGTCTCGTCGTGGACCAGCTTCGCCAGGTTCACCGTCGCCGGCAGGCTGCGAACCACCGCCCCGGAGAAGTCGACCAGCTTGTACCCGGGCTCCCAGTGCTCGGTGGCCGCCGCCGAGCCGTAGTTGGTCCAGGCCACCGAGATCGTCGCCACCTTGCCCTGGATCGACTGCGATCCCGGCTGCGCTTCGACCGAGTACCGGTAGCCCGCAGAAGTATTGGCCTTGGCCCACAGCAGGAACAGCTTGGAATCCATCGCCGAGGCCGCATCCCGATCGGGGAAGTCGGCGCTCGAGGTCATCGACACGTGATACCTGATGACGTCGTGCAGCCCCTTCTCGTAATACGACCGGGGGTCCGCGCCGCTCGGCAACCGGCACCACTGGCTGATCACCAGCGACGAGCTGAGCCGCTGCTTGATCGCATTGACGACCGCATCGTTGGACCGGACGTAATGCGAGTCGCTGGCGTCGGCCCATTCCGGCAACGGCGCCTGCACACCGAGGCAATCCGCGCGGATGCCGACGGGCGCGGCCAGTTTCTTGGTGACGTCGTCGGCGAACAGTTCGCGGACGATCTCCGGATTCTGGGGGGCCACCACCAATTGCGTGTGACCGAACGCATTCGTGTTCGCCGCGACCAGCCGCGCAATGGAGGCCTTCGTGATGCTCTGGTCGCGGAACTGGCTGTAATAGCCCAGCTTTGTCATGCTGTCGTCCTGCGCGGGTCCCGGCGCGCTGAGCGCATCGCGCAGATACGCGACGTCGTTCTTGCCGAAGTCGCCGTATCCGGAGAACTCGAACACGCTGAGTCGCTCGTCGCCGTCGTAGCGACGGCCAAGGGCGGCCAGCAGCTCACTGACCCCGTTGAGGTAGTCGGGGTCGTTGAAATTCGGCACCACCTGCGTGACGCCGGGCACCGAGCTCTTCGCCGGCGCGGGATAGCTGGCGGCGAACGGGCGCACCCAGTCCGGGATCGCGATGTTGGTGTTGTCGGGATAGGTGTCGTTGCAACAGGATTTGTAGACGTACACGCCAAGGACAAGGCGCATGTTCCGGGCCCCGAGCTTGGACAGCGCGTCGTCGATCGCGCTGAAATCGAACTTGCGGTCGTCGGGCGCATCGGGGGGCAGGGTGCGCGGATCGACCGGCTGCAACTGCCGCCACGAGACACGCAGGCTGGCGTCGTACGACGCGGGCCAGGACGAGTACCGCTGCTGCGCCGAATTTCCCTGCGGGAAAAGCGGATTCAGCATTTCCTCGTACTGCCCGCGCAGCGGGTTCGGAATCTCCTGCGCGGTGGGCGGGATGGGCGGGCTGACCATCGCGGACAGGGGCCCGGGGTCACTCTTACCGCCACACCCGCTCAACACCAGCGCCGCGCACACGACCGCGGCGAGCGCGCTTGTCCTCACTGAGCACAACATCGTCACCGCGTCAGATCGCACCCGACGACAAACCCGACAGCGAAGGCCTGCGGCCGCTCGCAAAGATGGTCGTCGTCAAGGTTGCTTCTCCCAATACACACCGATGCGCAGTGAAGTGGCCCCACATTTCGCGGGATGTCTGGTGCGTGTATCCGGCCCGGGGGCGGGCCACGAATTGGCGTAGCGCAGCGTATCACGGGCGTTCCGGCGCCGCTTTGCCACAGCTCAGCGGGGGTGCGCTCGGCAACCGGGGACCGGCCGTCGCACGCGCGCAGTGAGACGGGTCACAATAACGGGCGACGTGTCACGCTCGGACGGTCTGCGGTGTCTCAAGGGCACAAGTCCTCACGAATAGGAGACAGCCATGACCGAAGCGGCCCACAGGAGAAGCCATGTCGTCGTTGTCGGCGGCGGATACGCCGGCACGCTGGCCGCCAACCATCTGCGCCGGCGCCCGGACATCGACATCACGCTGGTGAACCCCCGGCCCGAGTTCGTGGAGCGCATCCGGTTGCACCAGCTGGTCGCCGACTCCGGCACGGCGACCGCCGATTACGCGACGTTGCTCGGCGACGGGATACGGCTGATCGTCGACACGGTCGAGGCCATCGAGGCCGCCGGCCGGCGCGTCCTGCTGGCGTCGGGCGCCGAGCTGAACTACGACTACCTGATCTACGCCGTGGGCAGCACCGGCGCGACGCCCTCGATGGTCCCGGGCTTCGCCGAGTTCGCTCATTCGGTCGCCGACCTGGAAAGCGCGCGGCGACTGCACTACGCGCTCACCGATCTGCCGCTGCCCGCGCCCGTCACCGTGGTCGGCGGCGGCCTGACCGGCATCGAGACCGCCTCCGAGCTCGCCGAGCAGGGGCGTCCGGTGACCCTGGTCTGCGGTCCCGTCCTCGGCCCGTCGCTGAGCAAGCGCGGCCGGCGCTCGGTGGCCAAGCGGCTGCGGCGCCTCGAAGTCAACGTGCTGGAATCGGTCGCCGTGGCCGAGGTGCGCTGGGATCACGTGGTGCTCACCGACGGCGCCGTGCTGCCCAGCGCGGCCACCGTGTGGACGGCCGGATTCACCGTGCCCGACCTGGCCACGCGCAGCGGGCTGCGGACCGACCCGATGGGCCGGCTGCTCACCGACGAAACGCTCACCAGCATCGACGACGACCGCATCGTCGCCGCGGGTGACGCCGCCGCGCCCTCCGGCCAACCGTTGCGGATGAGCTGCCAGGCCGCCGGGCCGATGGGCGCCCAGGCCGCCAACACCGTGCTCGACCGCATCGCCGGAGAGGCGCCCGCGGCGCTGAGCCAGGCGTTCGTCGGACAATGCATCAGCCTGGGCCGCACGCACGCCACCTTCCAGCTGGCACGCACCGACGACACCCCGGTGAACATGTACCTCGGCGGCCGGGCGGCGGCGTCGCTCAAGGAGACGATCTGCAAGGGCACGCTGTGGGCGATCCGGCGCGAGGCCGCCAAACCGGGTTCGTATTTCTGGCTCAAGGGCGGCAAGCGGCCCGCGCAGTCCCCTGCCGACGAGCGGATCGCACTGCGATGACACGCGGGCCCACCGGCAGCGAGCACGCCGAACGGTTCACCCTGCTGCGGCCGCTGCTGTTCACCATCGCCTACGAGATGCTGGGCTCGGCGACCGAGGCCGACGACGTGCTGCAGGACAGCTACCTGCGGTGGTCGGCCGTCGACCTGGCCACGGTGCGCGACACCAAGTCCTACCTGGCCCAGCTGGTCACCCGGCAGGCGCTCAACGCGCTGCGGGCCGACGCCCGGCGGCGCGAGGAGTACGTGGGCCCGTGGCTGCCCGAGCCGCTGCTCCTCGACGAGCAGGATCCATCCACCGATGTCGTTCTGGCAGAGTCGATTTCGATGGCCATGCTGGTCCTGTTGGAGACGCTGAGCCCCGACGAGCGGGC